>NZ_JAKDJU010000013.1 GCF_030453725.1 Brevibacterium picturae | reverse complement strand
TGTCGATCTACCTCGTAGGGATGTCCGTGATCTCGCTGGTCGCTGTGTCCCTGGTGAAGGATCGGAAGGGGATTGATCTGTCCGTGGGGAATGAGGCGGAGCAGACTCGTGGGGTTTGGCGGGGTGGGCGTCGGTAAGTTCTCCCTGGATACTCTAGCTTTGCACACACCTGAAACTCTGACTGTTGCTAATAAAATTGTCGAGCGCGATTCGCGCCGTTGCGGATCTCGTCTGCCAGCGCGGTGATCTCCTTGTTGACCTGTTCTGGAGACCCTGTGAGGTCGATTGATCGAAGGACAAGTCTCTTCCCAGCATTTGTCACTGTCACGGTTCGACGTTCGCTGTCGCCCTGACGCCGGCAATAGATCAGCATGCCTTCGGGCAAGCCAATTGCGGTCGTGTAGGCGAGTAGCTGGTAATAGTCGTTGCTTCTGCCGCGGGCGTTCTCAGCCAATTTGTATTTGATATCGCCTACGTACCGAGCTCGACCTGCGCTGTCGCGAAATTCGAGGTCCGGTCTCATTGTGACCTGTTGCCCTGCATCTAGGTGGACTATCGGTTCGTCCACGACATCAACTTTGCCACGGAGTGTTCTGCGTAGACGTTCGGTCAGAAACCGCTGGAACAGGTCGTTCATATCGACCATGAACGACGACGCGGACGTCGAACCGCCTGCATCTGTGAGGGTGAGATTGGAAAGTATGAGGCGGGCTAATCCGAGCATTGGCTCATAGTGCTGATTCAATCGTGTGAAGTAGATGGAATCGACCATTTTTGCATTCACAGGTGAGTCGGACACTCCTTCTAGCGCCACGAGCTGTCGCATCAGTCGTTGCCGTTCGCCTGGATCCACCCTTGGCACGCGTAGTGCAAGCCGTAAAGCTGCCCGAGTCACTCGATTCTCGACTATGTCCTCTGAAAAATCATCGAAGGTGCACGAGACGGGAGTCAGGACTCCTGCACGTTTGAACTGCTGGGACACATCGAGCCGACCTCGTAATGCGACCAGTGGCTCTTGTCGAGATTCGTAGGCTCTGAGGATTCCTCGCCCGAGAGTGGTCTCGACAGTCCTCGCAAAGAACGCAACCACTGACGGTAATAAGTCGGAAGTGCTGTCATAGGAAAAAGCTTCCTTCCTCCAGGCGTTCGGCGGCAGGCCGGGCTCTAAGAGAAGAAAGAGGTTCTCAGGATTGATCTTCGGGCGGATCAGGAGTTCCACTCCGTCTACCACAAGAGACCCGACATACGACGACGCAGTAACCTTCCACCTACCGTCGAGAGCAGGCACCACTTCGACATAACCAGTACTCTGGAGGCTCGCTGCCTGCTCGCGGCTCAGCTTCAAGTTGATTGAGCCGTATTCTGAAAGAATCGGCACGGTCTTCAGTCCTCTCGCTCGTCGCTGTCCTGAGTCTCGTCGATGGACTCCTCCGCCAGATACTTAAATCTGTTCCAGACTTTCGGGAATCGGAAGTACTCGATTTGAGTTGCATCACCGAAGAATTGGTCCTCAATGAAAGGCTCAATATCGTACTGCCAGATGCGGCGTACTGCCTCCTGATCAAGGGCGTGCTTCATGAAGTGGCTGGGCCCAAGTTGCAGGTGTGGGCCTCCTAGCGCGCGTTCTAACTCATCGTTTACCTGAGCAACGAGCTCACCTACCCAGGCTGGCTCACCCTCGCGTCTGAGCCAGCGGTCAAGGAGGTCCCTCATCGGTCCCTGGTTCGGAAAAAATGGAACAAAGTGGAACCGGCGGCGAAGAGCCGCATCGATTAGCGCGACAGATCGATCTGCGGTGTTCATCGTGCCGATGAACCAAATGTCCTTGGAGAGTTCGAACGGATCATCCGGCCGGTAGAGAGTGCGAACTGGAGTGTCCCTGTACTCAAGGAGGAATAGCAGCTCGCCGAGAACCTTGGGAAGATTGGCCCTGTTGATCTCATCGATGATCATCAGATGGCGCCGACCAGGTGCTTCATTTGAGCGGGCCGCAAGTTCCGCGAGCGGTCCCTTCTGTAAACGGTAAATCATCGTTCCGTTGGCATCTGTATCTGGGCGATAACCCTCGAAGAAGTCCTCGTACGAGGTCGATGGGTGGAACTGAACGATAGGTCGTCGCTCAGTATCGTTAACTAGTGTTTCAGCCAACTTGCGCGCGAAGTAGGTTTTTCCAGTTCCAGGTGGGCCATAGAACACGACCTGCTTCTTGTCCTCCAGGAGAGCTACAACATCGGCGACGAACTCACGATCGACTAGGAGCTCATCAGCTAGCTCATCTAGCGGGTCAACGTCAGGTTCAGTGACTGGTTCAACATCGCGTTCTGCAAGCCAGTAGAGGAAGACTCCGGCGGCCAACGGATCTCCAGGAAAATAGCGATCAAGATATGACCTTAGCGAATCGTTGGATTCGACTTGGCTCTGTCCTCGAGAGTCCGAATTTGGGGTAGGAAGATCTAATAGCTTAAGCATCTTCAATTTTCCCTTCGGGCCACCGTAGGGATAGACCGTAATGAACTGCTCAGGATGGGTGATCGCGAGAAGTTTCATTATGACTGATTCACCGAGCCCCCTGACGCGTAACACACTGTCCTCAAGGACCCTGTCGATGCGTTTCGCTGGTGGTTCATCACCCCAACATATGTATGAGAACGTTTCGATGATCCGACGATGTTCGGCGTCGTCTGCGTCACGAATGCTTGTGTTGAGTGTGGACATTGGGCCGGTGCTGCCGTAGCGTCCAGAATTCCAAATTCGACGTATATCTGTTGGGTCTGCGATCGCAAGTTCGTCGGGGTCTAGAAGCTTGGCGAAATCACGACGGTCAGCTTTGTCCTGTTCGTGCCCTGGAGTTGGGTAGCCAGTCGAGGAGACAAATTCTGCTACTTTATCGGTCAATTCGTGATCGATTTCGGCAGTCTCAACTTCGCCATTCAATTTGGCCATGAGGGGTGCCAATTCGTTCGCTGCTTTCAGGATCTCAGTCGGCAAATGCAGTGAAGCGAATTTGGTCCTGTCGAACCATCGGGCGTAAATGACTTCACCGGTGCCGCCACCGTAAAAGCCTACATCCTGGCCGTTGCGTGATGCGCCGCCTGCAAGGACTTCGTAGCCTGGTACCGGAAGGCTGTCGATCGTAGCTAGTGCCCTGTCGGTAGCCTGCGATTCTGCATCCGGATATGGTCTTAGACCAATCGCGACTCCACGACCGTTAAGCCATATACGAACTGCCAATCCATAGGCGCCGGGAACTCGCCAATCGACCCAGAAATCTCCACGCGGCCATGTTTCATCCCACTTCAGAGCGGGCTTTCGTGCCTTCAGGGTGCGACCGGTCGCTTCGGAAACGACTGACTCTAGAGACGATCCGATGTGCTGGGCGACGCCCACTAGTGCTCTTGCATTGACCAAGTAGAGCGCGGGGTCATCACTTTCTTTCTTTGCTCCCTCACGTAGTGCGGCGCGGTCGCAGAGAACCTCGTCAATAATCACGGGACGTTCATCAGCCCACCATCCCGCGACCTGTTCGAAACGAAGTGGGTCGCCATCAAGATTCATCGCGAATTGGTAGAGATCTGCATACCGATCGCCTTGGTCTTCGTAGTCGGAGATTCCGGTGCAGTACTCGACGTATTCTGTCGATTTGGGCCAGGCTACAGGCCAGCGCTTAGGGCCTTCCAATCCCCAGTAATACGACGCGACGAACGGAGCTCGCTTAGAGCTGGGGTGCGAACCAACTCGAATTGTCTGGAGATGATCGGCGAGGAGTCGGATCTTTCGCATAGCGTCGTTGAGGTCGGCAGGTATCGACAGGACATTGAGCAGTACGGTGACCGCTTCGTCTGGATCGGGAGACATCTTATTGATTTGGTTGACCGTCATCTGTCCTGCTGCTCCAGCGAAGCCAGAATCGAAGCTACGCACCCACCGATCAGTCCCTGCCTGGAACGCGCTGAGATCACGAGAGCGACGCAGAGATTCTAGAAACGGCTGGGCCTCGGTAGCATGCGGAGCAATTCGTCGGTCGCGCCACGACTCTTCGTCACCTCTGACTTCTGTGTTGAAGCGCGCGACGTGAGCTTGGTGCCAGCGGAGTCGGAAATCGCGCTCGCGGACTTCGAAGTCTTCGCGATCAGTCATGTCCTACCACCTCAATTTTAGGGAAGTCTTTCTCCGAGTCTATGGCTGGGACTCGGCAGAAGTCGTCCTGATTGGTGAATAGATCTACTGATCTTGTCGACTGGGTCGATGCTACCTGCGAATACTCTTGGGCCTCGATCTGATCGACTCGGTTAACTCGAAACTGTGACTCCAGTTCATCAGATGTGAAGTAAGGCGAGGTCGAAGACGATATTTGTGGGCGGTGGCGCCGCCATTGGGAAGCTAAATGTGCAATCTGAGGCATTCGCGGAGCTGACCTCTTATTGGATGGCGTCTGAGCTGCTAGAAAGACTTGATTGAGGAGGCAACCGAATTGAGTGAAAATCAGTTTCCAGTCCTGCCGGAGGGGGCTCTTACTGCGGCGAAGGAGCAGACTTTGGCAGCTTTGCGGGATCCGGAGAGCCCGAAGCGAGTCCTGCAGTACTTCGACCCGCAAACAAATTGCGCGGGAGCGACGTTTGCCGGACTCGAACCACACGACCAGTCAGCGATTACAGCGACCGATCTTCTCGCAGTAACTACCTTGGCGATTGATATCCCAGTTCTTGCGATTCGCCGGTTCTTGGAAGATGACAATTTAATGTCGTCGATCGAGGCCACTTTGAAGGCGCTGCCTAAGCATGCGCTTGAAGAGACAACTGAGGCGGACTTTGCCGCCATGGCCGTGTTTTATGACCTGGTGAAAGCATCATTGGCGAGAGCTGGGTCCCGATCGTCGAATTCGTGGGTGACTTCGAGCAAAACTACTGCGAGGAAACGTCCGGACCTGTTCCCGGTCAGAGACAACGATGTGTGTAAATTCCTGCGCATAGATCGTCTTGGCGACCGGGCCAAAGATTGGGTTGTCTTCCGCGAACTAATGCGAGACGAAGCCATTCGTAGTGAGCTCGACGGAGTGATAGCGAAGGTGAACGAGCTGAACGTCGAGAGCCGATCGGTACTCGACAAAGAACCACTCCGACTCCTCGACGTTGTCCTTTGGACTGCGGCACGCCGATGCGTGCGCGGTTCCAATATTTAGGAGATCGAAGTCTGCAGCGACGCTGGCCTAGAGTCCCTGTCCCGCCACCCCAACATTCCCCATCCGAGCCCGCTCCACGGCCACCGCAATATGAACCCGATTGCTCGTGTCCAGCTTGATGTTGATGCGGTTGAGGTGGGTCTTCACAGTGGCCGGGCTCATGAATGTGGCGTCAGCGATCTCCTGGTTCGACAGGCCCTGTGCCACGAGGATCGCGATCTCGAGCTCACGTTCGGTGAGGTCGGCCAGCATCTCCTCGGCCTCATGTTGCCGACGTTGGTCCTGATCGGTCGTCACCTTCGTGATCAGCTGCCGCATCGACCGAGGCGAGAGGATCGGCTCGCCGACGTGGACCTTGCGGATCGCCTCGGCGAGGGCGACTGGAGCAATGTCCTTGAGCAGATAACCTGCGGCACCGGCCTCGAGGGCACGGAAGAGGTAATCGTCGGTGTCGAAACTCGTCAACGCAACGACCTGGGGTGGTCGGACGCTGTTGGCGAGACGCTCGATAGCTTCGATGCCGCCGATTCCGGGCATCCGAATGTCCGTGAGCACGACATCGGGAAAATGAAGTGCCGCCTTGTCGAGCGCCTCTTCGCCGCTCGAGGCAGACCCCACAACCTCGATGTCTTCGGCAGGATGGAGGATCCCTGTGATCCCGGTGACGACCATCGGGTCGTCATCGACGACGATCACCCGGACCGGGGCAGCGTTCTGGCTCATGGTCGACACACTACCCGAGGGGTATGACATCGATAGTTCGTCCGGCTTCAGCCCTGACGTTCGAACGGTGGAAGCGTCACATCGACGAGGAATGAGCCGTCACGGACACCGATGAAGACCTCTCCGCCGAGCATTGCCACTCGTTCCCGAATTCCGACGAGTCCGGCGCCGGCACCTGTCGACGACAGAGACTGCTGAGCGCCAGGGTTGGCTGGACCTACGCGGGGCGCCGAGGTGGGGTAGGGCGGAATGCCGGGACCCGCCTCGGTGGTGGTGCGGGGTGGGTGGAAGCGCTGGGCCGACGGTTCAGCGGGATTGGCGATGACGACCCGGGCGCCGAGGTCGGCCGAGATCGTGACCTCGAGGGTGACCGGGGCACCCGGCGCATGCTTCATCGCATTCGTCAGTGATTCCTGGACGATTCGATACACCGCGCGGTCGAGGACCGTGGGTGCGCTCTCGACGTCCTGGATGATGATTGATGGCCGGATGATCGTGCCGGTGGCCTGCACCGAGGCGACCAGCTGCGGGATCGAACGCATCGAGGTCAGGCTTGGGGGAGTCGACGCCTCCTTCTGCGGACCGGCATTGGCCAACGTCCCCTCACGGACTCCGCCGACAAGATGCCGCAGGTCTTCCAGGGATGCATGGGCCTCCTGACGCAGCGCCGAGGCGGTCGAGGCGATACCGGGGTCATCGTTGCCGCCGACCTCGAGAGCACCGCTGTGCAAGGAGATGACCGAGAGACGGTGGGAGAGCGTGTCGTGGAGTTCGCGGGCGAGAAGTTCGCGCTCGGAGGTGCGAGCAAGTTCGGCGGAAAGGTTCTCACTGCGCCGAGACTGCCGTTGGGCGAAGGACTCGACGGCACGCATGCGACGCGTGCGGCGCAGCAGGAACCCGAATCCGAGGCTGATCGCCAGCCCCATGAGCCCGGCGATGACCGTGAGCATGTTCATCCCGAACACGGATTCCTCTGCGGGCAGTGAGCCATCGACCCCGGGAATCTGGTTCGGGTCCGAGAGGAAGAGAATGCCGAAGGGATTGTTCGCCGGACTCTGCAGGCACAGGCGGACCACCCCGACGGTGATCAGCAACGCCCCGATGGCCGTGGCGGTCAGCGCCTGTTTGCGCGGAGAGCGGACGAGGAGATGGAACAGGCCGATGAGCATGAGGGTTCCGTCGCCCCAGGCGGTGGCGAGCACCGCGCCGATGACGAAGGGAATCCACGGCCATCGATGCCGCGCGAAGACGGAGAGCCAGAGGAAGGCTGCCAGAAGTCCGAGGAGCACGCCGAGGGTGCTGAGCATGCCGGTGTCATCGAAGGCCGGTGGGAACGCGAGCAGCGCGAAGAAGGACAGCGGAACACCGAGGATCCACGCGACGGTGCCGACGAGGATGCGCACAACGATGCGCACCGTGCGGCGTGACCGTGAATCACGCAGGCGCTGCTGGCCCTGGGGCGGAAGAGGTTGGTCTGACACGAGAGCATCGTATCCTGCGGCGCAGACATACGTAGTCAATCGTTCGGCCAGACCGGGTCCACCGATCGGCTGGCAGAGTCTGGCCGACAGGTGGATTCGCCAATTGAAGAACTTCGACAGGCTGAGAGAGTCGAAATCCACGGCTCCGCTTGGTCAGCAGCGATGCATCGACCGCAGTCCTGCCCGGTCTCGGAGCCCATCACCTCAAGGAGTGAAATGTCGAACTATCAGGATCCACAGCAGGCAGGCCCCAGCTACCGTATGCCGCAGGTTCCCACCGGAAACCAGGAGCCCAGGGCTCCCCAATACTTTCCCCAGGTGCCACAGGGACAGAAGCCGGTGAAGGTCAAGAAGCCGCTGTTCAAACGATGGTGGTTCTGGGCGCTCGTGATCGTCGCGCTCATCATCATCGTCTCCGCCATCAACGGTGGCGGAGACGACGCACCGACGACCTCGGCGTCGCAGGAGCAGTCGGACGCGGCCTCGACCAGCGACGATGGTGCCGGCGACCCAGCGGAGGAGGCTGCCCCGGTCGCGGAAGAGCCGGCGGATGACGCCCCGGCGGAGGAAGCTCCTGTCGAAGAACAGGCACCGGCGGAAGAACCGGAACCGGAGGCCCCCGCTGAACACAGCTCGGCACTCAACCAGGCCGACACCTACGCCAACACGATGCACATGAGCAAGGCAGGGGTCTTCGACCAGCTGACGAGCGAATACGGTGGCCAATTCTCTGAAGACGCGGCACAGTACGCCGTGGACAACGTCGACGCAGATTGGAACGAGAACGCTCTGGAGTCGGCCAAGACCTACCAGGACGACATGTCGATGTCGCCCGATGCCATCCACGACCAGCTGACCAGCGAATACGGTGGGCAGTTCACTCAAGAGGAGGCGGACTACGCGATCGAAAACCTGAACAGCTGAAGGGCACTCACCCGCGGGCTCGGGGCATGGCGAAAGCGCTCCGAGCCCGCATCAGACTGCCAGGGCGCGAGCTCGGTCGCTGATCGCCTGTGCCGCATCAAGCGTCTGCCCGAGGAATCCTGCCCCGAATAGCTTGACGTGTGCAAGGAGGGCGAAGAAGTTGTGCACGGGAAGGTCGTCACGCCAGCCGACGGGCATCGGATGGACCGCCTCGTAGCCGGCGAAGATGTCATCGAGGAGCGGTGTGCCGAACAGCGCCAGCATCGCGAGGTCTTCGAGGCGGTGCCCACCATGGGCGGCAGGGTCGATGAGGGTGCAGCCGTCGGGCGTCCACATGAGGTTTCCGGCCCAGAGGTCTCCGTGGACTCGGGCGGGAGTCTCTGTTCCCTTTCCTGCGATCCCGTCGAAGGTGCCGCCGGCGATGGCGTTGATCGCCGAGGTGATGGTTTGGTTCTCGTCCTTCGACAGCTGATCGTCGATGTCGTTCGCCACAGGCTCCAACCGGGTCTCCACCCAGAACTCGGTGAACGACGCACATGATGCGACCTCAACCTCGAACGGAGAGTCGAGCGGACCGAACCACGCGGGCTCTGCCGGTGCCCAGCCGAATGCTGGGGCACCGGAGTCGTGGAGCAAGGCGAGCCGACGGCCGAAAGCGAAGGCCGAATGCGCATCCGGGGCGGTCTCTTCGACACGACCGAGACGCAGACTGGTCTTATCGTGATCGATGACGCTTACGACTGGCACGACATCGGGCTCGGCCAGCCATTCGAGACCGGCAGCCTCGGCGGCGAAGAATCCGCGCGGGGCACTGGTGCGTCGTTTGATGAATTCCGCCATGGCACCAGGGTAGTGGCTGGTGCGGTCGATTCACGCGCCATGCCACATCGCGTTTGGCGGTGCTGGTTCCAACTATGAGCCCAGAAGCGCGAGGGGAACCACAGCTACTCCATCCTGTCTGCGATAGGCGAACTTTCCGGATGTGACGACGATTTTGTCGATGAGCTCATCACCAATCTTCTCGTGCAGCCAATTGAGGTGACGAACGTCGGAATCATCGATTTCCGAGGCGAGCTTGATCTCTATTGCTACGACACGACCATCTGGACTCTCGACGATCAGATCTACTTCGTGATCTCCGGAGTGTGTCCTCAGATGACCTACCTGGTGACCGAACGGTGGGACATAGCAACGAACGCACAATGTGACGAGAGTCTCGAAGAGCGATCCGAGAAGGGGGCCATTCTTCAGGCTCCGATAGTTGCGGTTAGTGTCTGCACGCGTTCGGTTTCCGAGAAGAGACTCCGGAGTCGCGCGGAGGAGCCGTGCTGCAAGAGCCGGATCTGCGAGCTGATGTTTCGGCTTGTTTCCCAGTCTATTCAGTTCTCCGCCTTCGGGTGCCCAAGCGGGAATTTCGTCCAGCAGCCACAGCTGGGCGAGGGCTTCCCTGAAATCCCCTATGGTCGCGCGACTTGGGCGACTCTCCTTTGAAACGGCCGCCGCGATAGATTCGAAACTTGCAGTCGTTGAGGCAGCTGCGGCATAAGCACGGAGCCACGCGAGCAGTGCTTGTGGTCGCCTGAACATTGAACCGAGTGCGGGGACTTCCCGCTGCAGCGCATAAGTAAGGTAGGCATCGAGTTCGTCGGCCACCGTTGCTTCGGATCCGTGTCGGAGGGCAGGAAAACCCGAAGACACAATTTCGCGCACGTACGAGTCGAGAGACACATCAGTTGTTCCTTCGATGTCGACGCTGACGTCGGCAAGGATTTGACCGAGGCTTACCGATGGTTCGTCGAGGCGGCGCTCTGCCAGGGACATTGGGTACATGCGGAGCCGAACGATACGACCCGCACCAGTGTGGATCTGTGCGTCGTTGGTGTTCGCGCTGCCTGTGAGAAGAAAGCGACCCGGAGTACGGTCATGATCAACCTCTCGGCGGACGTGGTCCCAAATCGGCGGATCGTACTGCCACTCGTCTAAAAGGACTGGACGATCGGCTGAGCTGGTTCGACCACGGTCAGCGCGAAGGATTGCCAGTTCTTCAGGGTTATCCAATGTGAAGACAGACCCCGCCAGTCTTGATGCGGTCGCCGATTTCCCCACGGCCTTTGGCCCGTCTAAGGCAATGGCGGGGAATCTCTTCAGAGCGTCTGAAATGACTCCGTCAAGGATTCGTGGTTGATACTCCATGGACCAAGATTACAGTTTCGCTGTCACTTGTTGAACAGTTTCGCAGCTTTGAATCGTACAGTTTCGCTGTCACTTATTGAACTGCTGCGCCGAACTGTCGTTTTCATCAATAGGCAGTTGATCAGATTTGTACAAAGGGAAGCAACGGACTCAGGGGATCGGCGTCGTCACTCGCTGAGGGACAGCCGCAACCGCCGAGGCAGGCCCTCCAACAACGGCAGCCACAGTTCCGAGGCTGCGGGGAAGCTCGGAACCGCGTGGCGCAGCACATGCACGGGAAGGCCCCCGACGATCGCGACCGTCGCCGGATGGATCAGTTCGGCCGCCTCGGGTCCGACGAAGGTGGCTCCGAGGAGCAGACCCGAACGAGCGTCGACCACGATCTGTGCCGTTCCCTCGGCGTCATCGCGCAGCAGCGAGGTTCCGGCGCTGCTGTTGAACGGCAACTGAGAGACCTCGACCTCGTGCCCGTCCTTGCGGGCCTCGGCCTCGGTCATGCCCACAGAGGTGACCTGCGGATCGCTGTAGACGACTTGGGGGACCGGCACGTTCGCCGGGATGGACTCGGATTCCTCGCCTGTGGCGCTGGCCCGGATCTGTGCGCCGTGCACTCGTGCCTGGTACTTGCCCCAGTGAGTCAGGGGCGCATCGCCACTGGCATCCCCGACGGCATACAGCCATTCGGGCAAACGTCCGGCGGTGATGTCCTCGTCAGTGAGTCCCACGCTCTCGAGTCCGAGGTCGTTGAGTCGCGGTTGGCGCCCCGTCGCGACCAGGATCTCATCCGCCGTGACGGTGGATTCGCCGTCGGGGCCGATTGTCTGGACTGTGACCTGTCCGCCATGGATCCGGCCCAGCCCGGTGTCTTTGGCACTTGGACGGTAGCAGGCCTCCACCTTGGTCTCCCGGTCGATGATGACTCCCGCCTTTTCGAGTGCCTGGGCGAGGTGCTGTCCTGCGAACGGTTCCTGGCCGGACAGTAGGCCGTCGCCGCGCACGAGCATCCGCACGTTCGCACCGAGTGCTGCCATCCAGGTCGCGGCCTCCACCGCAACGACGCCGCCACCGACGATGAGCAACGACTCCGGCACTTCCCGGACGCCGGTAGCGTCGCGGGACAACCACGGTGCGACATCGACAAACGTCGACGGTACGGTTGGCTGAGAACCGGTGGCAATGACAACTGCGTGCCGAGCTTCTACGACGACCGGCTGGGGTTCGTTGATCAGGACTCGCCGTTCGCCGATCAGCTGTGCCTGTCCGCGTTCGACTCGCAGACCGGCGCCTTCGGCCCAGTCGATCTGGCCCGTGTCATCGTAATGAGAGACCCACTCATCGCGCCGCTGCATCAGCGCATCGGCATCGATGCGTGCGCCGTCGAGACCGTCCAGATGCTGTGTCGCGTGGGCAAGTTCGATGGGGCGCAGCATCGTCTTCGAAGGGATGCACGCATAGTACGAGCACTCGCCGCCCAGCAGCTCCTCCTCGATGATGAGCGCCTCGAGTTCAGAGTCTTCGGTCGCGTACTGGGCTGCGTTCTCACCGACCGGGCCGCCACCGATGACGATGACATCGGTGGTCAGAGTTTCAGCGTTGTCGGTGTTGACGTCTTCGGTACTCATATCAATCCTGCGCTTTCATGATTCGGTGGGGCCCAGCTGCGCTTTCGCAGCCTCAAGGTGATCACTGTCGCCGGTCTGCAGTGCGTAGAGTCCGAGCTCCACCGGCGAGGTGGAGAACAGCTCGGCGCAGTGCTCGGCGAATTTCGGCCAGACTCTGCCACCGTTGTCCACATAGCGTTTGACTGTCGCATCGAACGCCCGTGCTGAGACGCTGGCGTGGTGGAACATGAAATCCCTGGCCGGGTCGCCGATCGCGGCCGTCGTCCAGTCGAGGATGCTGAGATTCCTCGCCCCTGCCATGAGCTGATGCGCCGGATACACCTCACCGTGCGTCACGACCGTGAGCGTGGGCCAATAGGAGTCCTCGTCGAGCCACGCATTCCACCGATCACGCAGACTTCGGGCCACATCGAACTCGGCCACGACGCGAGCGATGTCATCGCGCTTGCGCTGCCGCACCTCGGCGGGGGAGTGCTCGGTGATGCCCGAGGCGCGAACAACCGCGGGAGCGACAGTGTGGAGCTCGGCGAGGAAATCGCCGAGGGACTGCGCATACTCGTCGGCTTCGACATCGAAGTGCCACTGCGGCTGACCCTGGTCATCGATCGTCAAACCCGGCTCACCGGGCAGGAGGGGATAGGCGATGAGTTCGGCGGTGTGGACCCGCCAATCGGGAACCGCGACGCTGAGATGGGGCGCAATCGCACTCAGGAAACGGCCCTCGACGGCGGCGCGATCGGTGACATCCGGGCGGCGGGGGATCCTCAGCACCCAGGACTGACCGTCGACCGCCTCGGCGATGGCGACCTGGAAGTCGAGGCCGAGCTCATTGACTGCGATGGTCTCGGGGACGATGTCGAGGCCATGGACCTGCGCAAGCTCGCGGATGGCTGTGGCATCAGTACTGGTGATCGGCATCGGGCTGCCTTTCCGGATCGGACTCGCTCCGTTGGGGTCTGACATCAGTTTAAGGCCGTGGCCGACCTGTCCGACAGTGGCGTGTGCGTGCGCAGTCTGCTGAGAAGGAGGGCTCCATATCCGATTTCCCACACGATGATCGCGTACATGCCGATGCGCTCCCACACCCCATCGGGAAGGACAGTCCGCGGCACGGCTCGTACATCGACCTGGAGCATGACGATGCCGAGAATCCCGATGAGGCCGATCACGACGCTGATGACACCGATGAGGCGGCTGGGACGGCCAAAGGAGCTGCGCCGGCTCAACAGCAGGGAGATGCCGACACAGATCGCGGTCAGGTGCCCACCGAGGAAGGCGAAGAGCGCGCCGAGGAGATGGACCCAGCCGAGGCCGAGCTCGTTGTTGTGCTGACCGCCGTTGACCACGGCAATGAGCACCATTCCCAGGGCATGGAAGAGGGCAAAGACAATGATCGGCAGTCGCAGTGGCAACCGTGAGCCGCGGACCATACATATGGACGCTGCGGCGAACAGCAGACCCTGGACCACGAAGACGATGTTGATGACCATGTGCAGCGGCGAATCAATGGCTCGATCGCCCAACATCTCGACGTCGGGCACGCCGAGGTCGCTGATGTAATTCATCGCATACGAATAGTGAGGGAATGCAGAGGCAGTGATGGCCTCGGCAAGGAGATAGACGATGCCGGCGAGAATCCAGCAGATCGCTGCAATGGTGGTCGAACGCGCAACCGCGGAAGCGTCGGATTGGATCTCACGCATGACGCCAATGGTAGACGGGGAGTTGGGATGCACAAGCCGTTTTGCCAGTGTGAATCGACCGACACGCCCCAAGTCGCAATCTGAATGCCCTTGTCAGGTGGGATACGCCGTGCAACTATGAATTCATCCTGTTGATCGGATCCAAATGATCAATGAGAACCGAATAGGCAGCAAGGAGAAAGCGCATGAGTACAACTACCATCATCTGGATAGTCGTTGCGATCGTCGTAGTTCTGATTGTCGTCGGCATCATTATCGCGGTCAGTCGTAAGGCCGCAGCTAAGAAGCGCGAACACCAGCGCAAGGAAGCATCACGGATCCGCCAGGAAAACGCCGAGTCCGAGCATGAAGTTCATGCTCGGGAAGCGGATGCCGAGCGCCGCAAAGCCGAAGCGAAGAAGGCCGATGCCGACGCCGAGGTCCAGGCCGCAGAAGCCAAGCGCAAAGCCGCCGAGGCGGAGAAGCTGGATGCCGATGCCGCCAAACGCGATCGTCTCGCGCGGGAGCAGCGCCTCGAGCACGAAGATCAGCTCAAGAAGGCCGATGAACTTGATCCCGACGTGGACGCCCACGGCAACCAGAAAGCCGCACCCGGTGCGGCCGCCGGTGCTGGTGCCGGAGCCGCTGCAGGCACCGGAGCAGCAGCTGCCGGAGACGGCCTGGGCGCAGACGAACGTCATCCCGACGCTCCACACGCAGCGCACGACGGTCGGCCCGTCGCCGATGACGGTCGACCGGTACCTGACGAGTCTCAGGCCGGCCAGGATGCCCGTATCGCCGACCAGCCGCGCCCGGTCGCTGACCAGCAGCGCCCCGTGGCCGAAGGTCAGCCAGAGCGTCCCATGGCCGACCAGCGCCCGGTTGCCGATCAGCGTCCGGTAGTCGCCGACCAGCAGCGTCCCGTTGCCGATCAGCGTCCGGTCGACAACGGCCAGCCCGTTGCTGACGGTCAACCTGTTGCTGACCAGCGGCCGGTTGCCGACCGCGATTCGCACGAGGCGGATTACGGAATGCGCTCCAGGCCGGCCGACCGCCCGGTTGTCGATGATCGTAGCGCGCCTCCTGCACCGGAAGGCGACCCGCGCTTTGCCGACGGTCAGGGGAAGCCCGGAGATGTCGACGGTGTGCGAGACCCTCGTGCTCCTGAAGACGACACCCGCTTGACCGATCGCAGCTATGATCCTCGAGCCACCGAACGGAGAACCTTCGAGGATCCGGACTCACCGCGGCATTGAAGCCGCGGCACTGAAGAAGGCACCCAAGCTCCGACAGGCTCATCACCCTGTCGGTGGAACACCCACTTTGAAACAACTGAGGAAGGTCAGGGCAATGGCTATTATTCTCTGGATCATCGCAGCACTGCTCGTCATTTCGGGCATCTTCGCAATTTTCCGTAAGCAGATCGTGTGGGGCATCATCCTCATCGTCATTGGTTGCCTTGTCGGACCAGGCGGAGTGAGCATCTTCACCTGACCTGCTGAGACACCAATGCGGCGCCTCAAACCCCGGGAAGGGTTGAGGCGCCGCAATGTATTGGCGTCACGCGTAGCCGTGGTCCGGCGGCCCGTGGTCAGCCATTGAGGTGATCGATCGCGTACTGCGCTGCATCTTCTGTGAACTGACCGCCGTATTCGCTCGTCAGCTGGTCGAAGATGCCGCCCTTGCTCATGTGCATCATGTCCGAATAGGTCTCTGCGGAAGTAGCGCGGAGGTATATTCAGCGGGAACACTGGACTCAGCCTCTTCCTCAGCGACAGGAGCTTCTTCTTCGACGGGAGCCTCCTCCACGGGCTTCTCCTCCGGTGCCTCGTCTGCAACAGCATCTTCGACGGGCTCTTCGATCGCCGCAGGCTCGGCCTCGACGCTCGGGGCGGGATCCGCGATCTGTGTTGTGGCCGTCGGCTTCGGTGACAGTGCACCGATGAGGATTCCCAGGGCGATGACGGCACCGGTGACGATCCAGGCACGTTTCTTGTGCTTCTGGTAGCCGTTGAGCGGCATGCCCTGCTTGTCCCTCTGCGCACCGGACAGCGTGAGGATGAGGTCGACGAGGACCCGGATGCCGAGTCCGCCGAGGAGCCAAGCGAAAAGCCATGTTGCGATGAACGACTTCTGCCCTGCTCCACGTCCTTCTCAGGGCGGGTCTAAGGTGGCTAGTGACTCCCGTTGTCACCCGAACCGAGAGGAATCATCATGTCCCAGGCGCGCCCGCCTTTCCCGCCGTTCACTGCCGAGACCGCCGCACAGAAGGTCCAGGGTGCTGAGGATGCGTGGAACTCCCGCGATCCGCAGAAGGTCTCCCTCGCGTACACCCCGGATTCGGTGTGGCGCAATCGCGACGAGTTCCTCTCCGGTCGTGAGGAGATCATCGCATTCTTGACCAGGAAGTGGGAGCGCGAACTCGACTATGCGCTGCGCAAGACCCTGTGGTCATTCAGCGACGACCGCATCGCTGTGCGTTTCCAGTACGAATGGCACGACGCTGCGGGCCAGTGGTGGCGCAGCTACGGCAACGAGCTGTGGGAATTCACCGCCGACGGTCTCATGTCACGTCGGGAGGCGAGTATCAATGACGTCACCATCACCGAGGCGCAGCGCCGCATCGTCGGTCCGCGCCCCACCGAGGAGCACGGAATGGACATCGATCTGCGCTGACGGCGGGCCACCTCGGCGGTGGTGCAGCAACGTCATGCGGTGCAACGAAAGAAGAGAGACGGACGAAACTGATGACAACGAGCTCGCACCTGCAGTTGCGCGATCTCAAAGCCCCTGACAGCCGGGCGTCAATCGCAGCATACGAACTGGCGGCTGACTATCACTCGCCTGCGTTGCTCAACCACGTGTTGCGGTCATGGCACTGGGCGCGTGGCTTTGCCGCAATGGAAAGTCGATCCACCTTCGATGACGAGCTTCTCTATGTAGCCGCACTGCTTCATGACATCGGAATCGCCGAGCCATTCGACAACCACACTTTGTCGTACGAGGAAGCCGGCGGTCACATCGCCGTTGCGCTGACGACGGGAGCCGGATGGCCCAGAGATCGGCGTGTACGCGCCAAAGATGTCATTGTCCGGCACAACTGGGCAGCCGTGGACCCGTCGACCGACCTCGAAGGGTATCTGCTCGAGGCTGGCACGGCTCTCGATATCACCGGCGCCCGATCGGGGGACCTGCCCTCGAGCTTCGTCAACGAGGTCCTCAAGAAATATCCGCGCCTGACAGTTGCCCACGAGTTCACCGCCTGCGTGAGCGCCCAGGCCGAACGCAAACCCTCGACCGCTGCTCAGCGCATTGTCGATAGCGGCCTCGAGCAGAAGATGCTCAAGCACCCGTTTGAGGCAGCACGTTCGGAGTAGTGCGGTTGCCTCAAATGGGTGCGTGACACGGAGAAGCCACCGGGGATCATGTCTGTACGACGTGGTCACCGGTGGCTTTTCAAAGGACCGTCACAGGGACGGTTCCTCAGGTCAGTTCGACGGGGTGCGGGTCTCGGCGCTGAGGAACCACGCCTGCTGCTCCAGCTGCGAGATGAACTCATGGAAGATGTCGGCCGTGGTCGGGTCGGCGGCATCGACTTCGTCATGGACCTTGCGCATGGTCGCGACCGTGGCTTCGACGGCGCGCACGCTGAGATCGATGGCGTCATGGGTCGTGATCTCGCCGGCTGGGAACTCCGGCAGGGACGACTGCTCGGCGACAACGCTGGGGCGACCGTCCGCTGTGGCGTGCAGGGCCCTCATTCGCTCGGCGATGCTGTCCGAGCCGGTGCGGGCGATGGCCACGACCTCGTCGAGGTTGAGGTGCAGATCGCGGAAGTTGGGGCCGACGATGTTCCAGTGGGCCTGCTTGCCGACCAACTGCAGAGCAATGAAATCGACGAGGACGGACTGCATATTCTTGGCCAGAGCAGGGGACGCAGTGAAGCCGTGCTCCGCGTTCTCCGCGCCCGTGGTCTTCGTTCCGGCCGGCTGGGGTACCTTGACTGATTCAGCCATGATTCGTTCCTCCTAAAGCAGTGCAACGATGTGCCGTATATGGGCACCTCCTGCCGACGATAGACCTCAATCTTGGGTATGAGGTCAACGTTGCCGCCGTCTGGGGGCCGATATACTGAACAGTTATGGGAGCCATTCCGCGCAATCTCCGTCAGGGCCTCGATCGCCTCCGCGCCATCGCACCATGGGCCGCCGCCGGGCTCGCCTGCGCGGTCCCGCTCACAGTGGGGGCTTCATTGGCGATCGACCTGGTGCAGAAACGCGGTCGCAAACATCGGACGGCGCCACGTCCTGGGACCTTCCACGCCCACGTCGAAGACTCCCAGCTGAGCATCTACACCGACGGGGCGACACTGTATGACGACATGCTCGACGAGATCGGATCCGCAGGTGAGTCGATTCAGATGGAGACCTTCATCTGGAAGAACGACGAGATGGGCCAGAAGTTCATCGACGCCTTCAACGCCGCAGCACACCGCGGTGTCGACATTCACCTGATCTACGACGGATTCGCCAACCTGAGCACACCCAGGTCCTTCTACGACCAGCTCGATGAGACCATCAAGGTCCTGCGAGTGCCGACAGTGGCCCGGAAATTCTGGAAGGGACCACTGCGCTACTCCGGGTTCAACCACTCCAAGATCCTCATCATCGACAACGACGTCGCCTTCGTCGGCGGCTTCAACATCGGCTCCCTCTACGCCCGCCACTGGAGAGACACCCATTTGAAGGCCGATGGGCCCGGCACCTGGGGGCTGCGCCAGTCCGTCGCCCAAGTGTGGAACGAACTCCACACACCCGATGAACAGATACCGTGGGTCGCGCCCCAGATCTGGGAGTCGAAGCTGCGCGTCTCGGCCAACCTGCCGATCCAGCTCGTCTATCCGATTCGCTCGATGTATATCAACGCTTTCGAACGTGCACAGAACCGCATCTGGCTGACCACCCCGTACTTCATCCCCGACCAGCAGCTCCTCAAGGCGCTCATCGACGCGGCCGCCCGCGGCGTGGACGTGCGGATCATGGTACCGCAGGAATCCAACCACATCCTCGGCGACTATCTCTCACGGGGCTACTTCGAACAGATGCTGCGCTCCGACGTCACCGTTCTGCTCTACACCGCAGCCATGATCCACTCGAAGATCGCCACGGTCGACGGCACATGGTCAACGATCGGCACCGCGAACATCGATCGGCTCTCGCTGTCATTCAACTACGAGACCAATGTCGAGATCATCGATCCTGACTTCGCGGCGGAGATGGAGAAGGCGTTCCTCAGCGACGCCGAGCACAGCCAGGAGCTCGGGCAGGATTTCCTGGACCGCCACCCGGTGGCCCAGGTCGCCGAGTGGGCGCTGCGGCCCATGCGCCCTTTCCTGTGACGAACCGGTCCTGCTCTTGCGAGGACGATCGCGATTGATCACAGGCCGTAGGTGGTGTGCTTCCACAGCTTCGCCCAAGGGCGGGACGAGTCTCGACGTTGTCCAAGGTCGGTCCGTCGCCGCGACCCCACAGGTAGCGCTCCGCGGCCGTGAGGAAGAGCGAGGTGCAGTAGAGAGTGCCGCCGTCGCGCTCGATGACCCCAATGACAATGGTGAATCCGCCCGTCTGGGCTGGGGTGCCAGCTCCAGTCTCCGAAAGCCTGAGTGAATCGATGCTCTGCATTGGCGTGCAGCTCGACCCGATGATCGGCTCACCTGCACTGTTAGGATGCTCGTATGGCTTGGCAGTACTGGACCGAGGCCCACCGACAGGGACGTTGGAGGGAGGTGTCGACCCCTCACGCAGGTGCCGACCCAGGTACTGAGTCAGGTGTCGACGCGGGGCAGATGATGCGGGTACGCACGACCTCCTCGGCGGTGTCGAAGGGGACCGAAACCCTCGTCCATACCGGCCGAGTGCCACCACGAGTCGCCGATCTCATGGCCGCCCCGCACCAAATGGGCGATTTCCCCCATCCGGTCTCCTACGGATATCTCGCTGTCGGCGTCGTCGACGAAGGCCCGGCAGCATGGACCGGAACACGCGTCTTCGGACTGCTGCCCCACCACAGCCATCACCTGGTGACCCCCGACGATGTCCATCCGATCCCCGAGAGCATCTCCGACCATCGGGCGCTGCTGGCCGGAGCCGCAGAAACCGGTCTCAACATCCTCTGGCAGTCACCCCCGCACTACGGTGACCGGGTGGCGATCATCGGCGCGGGCATGATCGGAACCGCCACCGCGCTGCTGGCTTCGCATCTTCCACTCGATCGCCTCGAAATCATCGAGACCAACCCCGAACGGCGCACCCTCCTGACCAGCCTGGGCCTGACTGCCCTGACTCCCGAGGACGCCGGTGATGACTGTGACATCGCCATCCACACCTCAGGAGGCGAAGGCGGGCTGGCGCGGGCCCTCGAGATCACCGGCGATGACGGGACCGTCGTCGAAGCCTCGTGGTACGGGGACACGGAGCCCAAGGTGGCACTCGGTGCCGACTTCCACGCCAGGCGCCTTTCGATCGTCGCCAGCCAAGTGGGTCGGGTTCCGGCCGGACACCGCGCGCGCAGGACCCGCAGCGACCGACTGCGTGCGGCACTGACTGCGCTCCACGATGATCGTTTCGACGCCCTCATCACCGGGGTATCCGGGTGGCAGGACCTGCCGTGGCTGATGGACGAACTCAGCAGCGATACGGCGACCGCGGCAGCCACCCTGTGCCATGTGCTCGACTACGAAGAAGGGTCCTGAATGTTCAGCCTCAGCGTCAACGACCACGTCATGATCGCCCACAGTCTGCCGCACGAATTCTTCGGGCCCGCGCAGTCTCTCCACGGTGCCACCCTCGCCGTCGAGGTGACGTTCACCCGGGCCGAGCTCGACGAGCATGCCGTCGTCCTCGACATCGGTGAGGCTCTGGCGCTGCTCGACGACGCCCTGACACCGCTGCAGTATGCGAACCTCGATGAGCATCCCGATTTCGCGGGCCGCTTCTCGACGAGTGAGACCATCGCCGAATACATCGGCACCCGCCTCTCCGTTTCGCTCGCGGACCGTCCCGACATCGGGATCGCGGTCCACCTCCGCGAGAATCCTCGCGCCGCAGTGTCCTATACCGTTGCGAATCGGCCGTGACCTTCACCCTCATCGAACCGGACCTCGGACGCATCAGCGGGGGACTGCGCTACAACTCCGAACTCAGTGCTGCGGCCGGAGGCCGGATCGAGCGCATCACCGCACCGGGGTCCTGGCCCGAGCCGACGGAGGACGATGTGGCCAGGCTGCGCCAACTGGTTGCACAATGTCAGTCGGGTGAGTCGCAGCGCCCGGTCCTCATCGACGGACTCATCGGATGCAGCCTTCCCACACCGCTGTCTGGCCCGGTAGTGATGCTCCAACATTCGCTCGCACAGGGGCCTTCTGCTCAGCGCCGCGAGGCTGACTGTCTGCAGGCAGCATCTGCCGTGGTCACGACGAGTGCCTTCGCCGCCGCCAAGGTGGCCCGAAGATACGACATCACCGCCGAGGTTGCCCGCCCCGGAACGCATGTGCGCCCCGTGGCGCAGCCGGGTTCGCCTGCCCACCTCATCTGCCTGGGTGCGATGGAGGACAACAAGAACCAGCTGTTCCTCGCCCACGTCCTCCAGGAGCTGCGACGACGCGATGCCACCGCCTGGCGCTGCACCTTCGCCGGCCCCATCACCGACACCGTCTATGCCGAAGGCGTTCGTGAAGCACTGGAGGGCCTGACCTCGGTGGAGTGTGTGGGCGAACTCGACGAGGATGCCGTCGACGACCTCTACCGGCACGCGGACCTGCTGCTCCTGCCTTCGAAGGAAGAGACCTTCGGAATGGTCGTGCGCGAAGCCGCCGCTGCAGCCATTCCCTCTTTCGTCACCGCAGGCACCGGGGCGCAAGAGGCGCTGGGCGCTGGTCGTGCACTGGCGCTGGACGTCTCAGCCTGGGCAGACCTGCTGGAGCGGTGGTTGAGCGACGAGGCTGACCGAGCCGAACTCGCTGCAACGGCTCGTGAAATCCGTGAGTCCGCTGTGCCCGAGTGGAATGACACGGCGCGCACCGTGCTCGCCGTTCTGGAGGGCCAGGTGAGAGTCTCATGACTGCGGCAGAGCCGGGATGGTTGGACCTGAGGGTGCCCTTCGATGACGCAGCGCGAAAGCATGCGCTCCCGCTCCTCGACGAGGCGGCCAGGTCACTGGCGACTCGCGCGCTGACGGTCGACACAGAACGGCCGTTGGTCGTCATCGACGTCGGAGCGGGAACCGGTAACTCCATGCGGTGGTTCGACGCCCGCCTCACCGAACGACTGCGCGGACGTCGGGTGCAGTGGGTGCTCGTCGATGCCGATGAAGCCGCACTCGAGGTCGCCGCTGACAGGTTCGGCACCGCAGTGCACACGGTCGCAGCCCCGATCTCGTCCCTGCCGGACATCGCAGCCGAAGCACTGGCTGCGGCATCGTCGGCGGGGAACGCCGGTTCTGGGGCCGATCCGCGAACAGCATCCACCGTGTCGCCTCATCCATGCGAACTGCTCATCACCGGCAGTGCTCTGCTCGACGTGCTCACCCGCGATGACACGGCGGCAATCATCGAGACTCTGCACCGCTTCTCCGGAATCGGAATCTTCCTGCTCAGCATCGCCGGCCAGTGGCATCTCAGCCCACCGCACCCAGATGACGAAGTCATCGACGAGGCATTCGGCCGCCACCAGCGCCGTGATTCACGGCTCGGCACGCAGGCGGCGCCGGTGCTGGAGGCTGAGGCATGCGACATCGGTGCACGAGTGGAAACGTCGGCCGCCCCCTGGCATCTTGAAGCACCACGAGACTCGGAATTCCTCATCCGGTTCCTCACCGAACGCGTTGATGCCGCCATCGAGGAAGACCCCGGCCTGCGAGAGGCAGGTCGGTCGTGGCTGAAAGAGCGGTTGAACCATGTCGAATCGCGATCAGACGGTCAGTCAGGTCGCACGGAGGGTCAGGCTGCTGGGCTGCGCGTCGTCGTCGACCACACTGATGTGCTCATCGACGCCACAGACCACCGTGGTCGTGCCGATCGGCCCGCCCAGCCGAGCGGCGAGCCGAAGCGATGAGGACGATGTGGCTGCGGCGGGTGCTCATGCTGCTCATCACCGTTGCCCTGCTCGGCCTCACCGTGCGCATCGTCGGAATCCAGGCCCTGCTCGAAGGCGGGCGGGTGGTCACCCCCTTGACGATCCTCGCTTCGCTGGGCCTCGGCCTGCTCGCCACTGCCGGACAGGCCATGCGGTTCTCTCTGCTGCTGAAGCAGTCCGGAACTCATGTGACTCCGCGGCGAGCCCTTGCAGACTGCTATTCTGCCAGTCTGCTCAACATGATCCTGCCTGGCGGGTTGGGCGGAGACATGGCCCGCGTCGCGGCCTATCGCAATTCCGGCCCGCGCCGGTGGCTGTCCCCGCTGACCGTCGTCGGAGCCGAACGTCTGAGTGCCACCACTCTGCTCTTCGCCACGGCCACGTTCACTCTGCTCCCGGTGGCCTCGCGCTTCGCATGGATTGCCGCGGCGGTCGCGGCAGCAACCGGCGTCCTCTCCATTCTGGGCATGCGGGGGATGGCAGCATCGACGATCGGGATCGTGTGGCTGACGGCAGCGGTGACCATCGGATCGTTCCTCGGGCTCTACCTCACCGCGATGGCCGCGCTCGGCGGCCCGGTCACTCCGGCGCTCGCAGTCGTCGGCCTCGCAGCGATGAGCATTCCCTTGGGGGTCGGCGGTTGGGGAGTGCGCGAAGTCAGTGTGAGCATTCTGGCCGGCAGCCTCGCAAGCTCCGTCGAATGGGCGGTCACCTCGTCGACCGGCTACGGTCTCCTGGCAACGATCTCAACGTTGCCTGGCGCCATCACCCTCGTTGTCAGGCTGGTGGGCCGCCGCCACGACAGCGGTGAGAGTCCTCCGCGGAGCCACCGATCGCAAGCTCGCTGAGCAGGTACTCAGTGCACATGTCCTCACCGAACTGGTAGCGCCGGAACGGCCGACGCAGCGCCTCAGCCATGACCGGAGTGCCCTCGAAGCGGATCCCCGGAACCCCATTGCCGATGAACACGGGCGCCGAGGTGAGGAACAGCCGGTCGAGTATGCCGGCTGCAAGGAACGAAGACACAGTCCGTCCGCCGCCCTCAACGAGGATTGACCCGGCGACATACTCACGGATGAGCGAGACGATGCGTGCTGGAGGGATGTCGTCGCCCTCGGTCGCAGGGAGCCGCACCACACTGACGTGGTCGCCGACGTCCGAACTGGGGGCAACCTCGGCGCCGATGAGCCACAGCGTTGGTGACTCCGGTGAGGTGAGGACGGTGGCAGTGGTCGGGATTCGACCATGCGGGTCGAGGACGACGCGGACGGGGTTCTCCCCGGGCACCGCGCGCACGGTCAGCCGGGGATCGTCGGCGATGACAGTGCCGCAGCCGACGAGGACGGCACCGACCGACGCCCGGATCCGATGGAGGTGGGCACGGTCGATCTGCCCGGAGACGAACTGCGCGTCTCCATCGGACGTCGCGATGAAACCGTCCTCACTCTGCGCCAGCTGTGCGACGACCTCGTCTCCATCGGAGATCGTGTCATAGGCGGCCAGCGTGTCCTCTGCATCCTCTGTGCTGACTGTGCTGACTGTGCTCGCTGTGCCCTCGGCGTTCGTCTCCGTCTTGTCGACGTATCGGTGAACGGCAGGGGCAATATGGTCCATGAGGCGGCGTTTGGCCTCAAGGTACCCGGCACTCTCTGGTCGGTCCGGCACGTTCAGATCACGGCGTTCGGCCACCGTGATGCCCATGCCCTCAAGGGCGGTGACCTTGCTCGGGTTCGAGGACAGCAGGGTGATCTGCGGGCAGTCGAGATAGTGGAGGATCGCTGCCGCCCCTGTGTAGTCTCGTGCATCGTCGGGCAGGTCGAGGGCACGGTTCGCGGCGACGGTGTCGAGGCCGGTGTCCTGGAGGGCGTAGGCACGCAGTTTGTTCTCAAGTCCGATGCCGCGACCCTCATGCCCGCGCAGATAGATGAGAATACCGTCGCCGGCTTGAGCGATAGCCGCGAGCGAAGCTGAGAGCTGGTCACCGCAGTCGCAGCGATGCGAGCCGAGGGCATCGCCGGTGAGACATTCGCTGTGGACTCGCACAAGGGGAGCGTCCACCAACGCCGGGTCACCGATCGACATCACCGCATGGGCCGTTCCATCGTGGGCGAAGGTGCGGAGCGTGAAGAGTCCGTGGACGGTGGGCAGCTTACTCGGCGGCCCGCCGACCAGGCCGGTTGAGTCCGTGCTTCCATGCAAGGCAGTCATTGTCCAAGTCTACGTTCTGGCCGGGTCTGCATTCAGGCAAGCTCTCCCGAAACTTCCGACTTCTGGGCACCGTAATGGGGCCCGATGGAGCCTGCCGCATATCAGCGCGAAGGCGTTGGTCTCCGGGCTTCGGCGTGTTGCTCGAGCCACAGGACGTCGCGGCCGAAGGAGATGACGAGTGCGGCGAGGGCGATCGCCGCACTCATGATGCCGATCCACGGGTTCTCCACCGCCAGAGGTGACCCCGCGGTGAGCAGGAGGATTCCCTGGCTTGCCGCAATCGTCTTGCGCAGGACCGACGGCGGCAGCTGCCGTCTCCAGGCGGGCCGGATGAGGGTGGCCCCGCGGAAGAGGTAGTAGAAGGTGCCCGGCAGAAGCACCCACCATCCCCAGACCGGGATGAGAGCGACAGAGAGGACGAGAACGACGAGCGCATCGACGGATTCGTCGAAGTCGGCCCCCGCCGAGGTGGTCCTGGTTCGCCGTGCCACGTACCCGTCGCAGGCGTCGAGGACGAGTGCCAGCGCACCGACGGTCACGGCCGGCCACGAGAAGCCGACATTGCCGAGGACGAGGGCGGCGAAGACCATGATGAGTCCGAGGCGAAGGGTCGTGATGTCGTCGGCCGGCTGCCACTTCTCGGCGCGGAACAGACTCCGTCCAGCGCCGAGGACTGCGAGGGCGGCCATGATGAGAATCGTCGACCACTGGGGATAGACAGCCAGGGCGAGAACTATCGCGGCGCCGAGTACGCTCAGCGGTGCGAAGAGACGGAGCCCAGGCATCGGTGGTCGAGGGCGGGAAGTGCTCATGCCTCCGTTGTATCAGACAGCGACCTGCCTGCAGGACAGTCATTGTCCGCTGTGGGATCGTCCGGGCGGGCTGCCGGTCGACATCCTGCTGCGACGGAGGTGCCTCTGCTTCGTGGCCAACGATCGCCCAGGTCCCTGCCCAGCTGCTCCATGACGTTCTGGGTCTCACGGGTCAGGAGGTCGAGAGCGAAGCGGATCGTCCGCCGGTCCTGGGCTCCCGCCCGAGTGACCGCGGCGATGTGACGGGTCGGGGCGTGTTCGCCGGTCAGCGGAATGCGTCGCACCGGGTGCAGATCTTGTGAACGCGAGAGGCGGGAGGCGACGCAGACTCCGAACCCGTCGTGAACCAGGGCGGTGCCAGTGTTCCAATCATTGGCATAGTGGCCGATCCGAGGAGTGAAGCCGGCGCTGGCGCAGTTGGCGATGACCAGCTGGTGGTACGTGGTTCCCGGGCGGCCGAGGATCCACGTCTCCTCCCTGGCGTCGGCGATGGAGACCGAGGAGCGGTCGGCCAGGTGATGGTCGAGGGGGACCATGAGGTCGAGCGGGTCGTCGATGAGGAACTGCTGGGCGAAGCGATCATCGGAGCCCGCAGGCGTATCCGTGGTCACGGCGACGATGCCCAGGTCGACGTCGCCGGCCAGCAGCAGGTCGTAGCATTCGCTGGGTTCGGCCTCTATCGTCTGCGTGGCCAGATGCGGGAACTCCTCATTGAGCGCCCGCATCGTCTGCGGCAGCAGAATGCTTGCAGCGGTGGAGAACGCACTGAGGGTGATCGAGCCGGTGACGGTCGTCGAATAGGCGTCGAGATCGGCCAGCGCCCGCTCCCACTCGGCGGACATGACGTCGACATGGCCCAGCAGCGAATGCGCGGCGGGAGTGAGTCGGATATTGCGCCCGCGCTGCTCGAGAAGGACGACACCGAGTTCTGTGGCCAGCTGTTTGACCTGATGGGAGACCGTGGACGGCGAATAGTGCAGAGCCTCAGCGGCAGCGGTGACCGTGCCGTGTCGCTCAATCATGCTCAGCATTGTGAGTCGGTTATCAATCATGCGATTCCATCGAACGATAGCGTTTATCATCTTACGATAGACAACAATACTTCAAGAATTGCATCATGAAGTCATCAGGCCATGGCCACCCAGCCGACAGCGCCGATCTGAACAGAAGGAGGTTTCTGCTTGCCCGAGTACGCACGCATCAGAGGATCGAGGCGCCAGCTGTGGATCGGGGCCGCCGTGCTGTTCACACTCGCGGCCGCCGCCAACCTCGCCAGCCCCTTGTACCCGCTCTTCCAGCAGTCCTACTCGATGTCGGATTCGACGATGACGGCGCTGTACGCGACCTACGTCATCAGCTGCCTGCCCTCACTGCTGCTGTTCGGATCCGCTGCGGACGTTTTCGGACGCAAGCCCGTGCTCCTGGCTTCCATCGTCTGCGTCGGTGTCGGCACCGCACTGTTCGTCGTCGGCTCAATCGGGGTCAGCGGACTCTTCGCTGGTCGCGTGTTCACCGGAATCGGCCTGGGACTGGGCACCGGTGCCGGCATCGCACTCATGGTCGAAGCTTCACCGGCTTCACGCCCGTGGCTCGGTTCGACGGTGGCCACGATGTCCTTCGTCCTCGGCACCGGCGCCGGTCCGATCATCGCCGGCGCGGTGGCCGAGGCGACCTCCGGCGATGGAATCTCCGCCGGTGCGCTGACGGCTCCATTCTGGGTCATGATCGGACTCCTCATCATCACCGCCGCGCTCGTGGCGACCCTGCGCCTGCACAAGCCCATCACCCGGCAGCGCTGGCGTCCGACGTGGCCATCGGTGCCCGGTCCGATGCGCTCGAGCTTCAACATCGCCGCCGTCACCGGGTTGCTCGGGTGGGCCGCGCTCGGACTCTTCCTCGCACTGCTTCCCTCGATGACAGGATCGGTGCTGCCGGAACCGAGCACACTGACTTCGGGACTCATCGTCGGATCCGTCCTCGTCATCTCCGCTGCCAGTCAACTCGTGGCACCGAGGCTGCAGCCGCGGGCCGCACAGACCATCGGCCTGACGCTCATGGGACTCGGTGCTGCCCTGCTGCTCAGCTCCAACCTGCCCAGTTTGGGCGCCGCGACCGCACTCGTCCTCATGGCCGCTGCCGCCGTCGCCACAGGTGCCGGCCACGGCCTCAGCTATTGGGGAGCGAACCGGGAGACCGACCTGCTCACGCCGTCCCGTCAGCGAGCAGGCATCACCGCCGCCCTCTACCTCGCGTTCTACGCCGGGGCGGGGCTGCCGGCCATCGTCGTCGGTGCGATCGCCATCGGCACCTCGCTCATCGACGCGATCATGATCTTCACCCTGGTCCTCCTCCTAGCCGTCATCGTCTTCATCCCGGTGCCCAGCCTCGCGCTGACGACCATTCGCAGGTCCCGCGCCGAGGCAGCCGCGGCTCTCGACTCGCGAGCCGAGGAGAATGCGGCGCTCGACACGACCGCGACTCGGTCCGCCTGGGAAACTCCCAACCGGTTCGCAGCGAGTCAGGACTACCATTCGTACTGACGAATACTGACCCCTGACAGAGGACCCCAGCGTGACACTGACATCCGAACTGACCACGCAGCTCACCGCTTGGCGACGGGACTTCCATCGGTTCGCGGAGACGGGGTGGACGGAATTCAGGACCACCTCGGCGATCATCACCGTCCTTCGTGACCTGGGGTGGGACACGGTATATGGCCCCGAACTCCACGACCCCGACGCCCGATTGGGTGTTCCCAGCGCCGAGGTGCTCGCAGTCGAACGCGAGCGTGCCGTTGCGCAGGGAGCCGACCCCGAGCTGGTGGCGGCGATGGGGGACGGGTTCACCGGAGTCCTGGGAGTGTTGGAGACCGGCCGTCCCGGCCCCGTCGTGTGCTTCCGTTTCGACATCGACTCGAACGACCTGATCGAACTTGCCGATGACAGCCACCGCCCGTTCGCCGAAGGCTTCGCCTCGGTCAACGACGGAGCCATGCACGGCTGCGGCCACGACGGTCACGCCGCCATCGGACTGGGCCTGGCCACCTCGCTGACGAGGGCGCAAGATGAGCTGACCGGGACCGTGAAGATCATCTTCCAACCCGCCGAGGAGGGTGTGCGCGGCGCTCATTCGATCGTGGCCGCCGGCTGGTTCGACGACGTGGACCTGTTCGTCGCGACCCACCTGAAATCCGACGATGAGAAGGGCAACGTGCTCACCGGCTCCGATGGGTACCTGGCGAGCACGAAACTCGACGCGACCTTCTCGGGTGTCGGAGCCCATGCCGGGGGAGACCCGGAGAGGGGCAAGAACGCGCTGCTTGCGGCCGCCTCGGCGACGTTGAACCTGCACGCGATACCCCGGCATTCGGCAGGGGCCAGCCGCATCAATGTCGGCACCTTCCATGCTGGTGAGGGGCGCAATGTCGTGCCCAGGGCAGCCTCGCTGCGGTTGGAGACACGTGGTGAGACGAGTTCGATCAATTCCTATGTGGAAGATCGAGCTCGGGACGTCATCGCCGGTGCCGCCCGGATGTATGACATCGATGCTTCTGTCACGGTCGTCGGCAAGGCGGACCAGGAGTCGCCGAGCCCGAAGCTCTTACCGTATATCCGTACGTGCTTCGAAGGAGTCGACGGAGTCGCCGAGATCCATGACTCCGGTGGGCTGGGCGGATCCGAGGACGCCACCGCGATGATGAAGCGGGTCAAGGAGCGCGGCGGCCTGGCCACCTACGTCCAGATCGGCATGGACACCTCCTGGGGCCATCACACCGAACGCTTCGACGTCGACGAGGACATGCTCGCCGTCGGTGTGGAGGCAGAGACGGCCATCGCGCTCGGGGCGAGGGAGTACCTGGCGGGGTTGGAGCGGTAGTGCATCGGACTGACCAGCCACGGTAAGGGCAGAATCGGTGCATTCGCCCGTTTGATCTCGGACGGAGGCAGCGGCTGAACAAGCATCCGATTGACTCATTTCAATGTCGAGAATCACATGCGCGGACCTGAGTTCGAAGCTTGTCACCGCTGGTGAAGCCCGACAGTGAATTCGAGGGACTGACCGCCTACACGGAGGTCATCCAGGACGGGATGCTCGACCTCATCGACAACCGCCGCCTCGGCGTCATTGCGATCAACGGCATCGGCGGCTCCGGCGACTTCGCCCGCAACGCCTCCCTCAACTTCTTCGTGTCGAACTCGCTGGCCAAGGACGGGGCGATCTCCTCGGTCGTGCCCTTCGCCAGCCACATCGATCACACCGAACACGACACCCAGATCCTCGTCACCGAACAGGGGCTGGCCGACCTGCGGGGACTCTCCCCGGTGGGACGAGCACGCACAATCATCGCCAACTGCGCGCATCCGAGCTACCGGGACCGCCTCGGCGACTACCTGGATCGGGCGATCGCAGAGAACCCGAACGGACGGCACACTCCGCACCTGCTGGGTGAGGCTCTGTCCTGGCACGGAAACTTCCAGGCGAATGGGAGCATGTGAGGACCTGGGCTGACGAGGCTCAGCCTTCGTCGATACCGCACCATTCGGCGATGAAGAGCGCCATGGATTGCGTGCATTTGCGCACGGACTCGATGCTCACGCGTTCGTCGAATCCGTGGATGTTCTCCGAGACGGGGCCGTAGACCAGCGTCGGCATCTGGCCGTAATTGACGAAGACTCGCCCGTCGAGATAGCCGGGAGTGGTGAAGCTGGTGAGCTCTGCGTCGAAGGCCTCACGGTGGGTCTGTTCGAGCAGTTCCTCAGCATCGCTGCCCGGCTCGAGCACATAGCCATCGGCGTAGAAGCCGTTGGGGGTCAGGACCGTTTCGAAGGTCGGGTCTGAGCCGGCTCCGGCATCGGTCACGCACTTCTCGACCTCGGCCCAGGCATCATCGGCGTTCGTGCCGGGATAGGTGGCGACGCGGACCTGGAGTTCGCACCAGGCAGGTACGCTCGAAGGCCAGTCGCCGCCACGGATCTCACCGAAGTTGACGTTGATCGGGTGGTCAAGATCCTCGAAGTACGGGTGCTCGCCCTTCCTGTCGTTCCATGTCTGCTCAAGACCACGCAGGACTTGCATGACCTCGAACGCGGCGTCGATGGCGTTGAACCCATTGGCCATCTCCCTCGGGTGCGTGGGGTTGCCACTGACTCGGACCGTGAACCACAGGACGCCGACGTTGGCTCTGACCAGGGCATCTTCCTCGGGTTCCGAGATGATGACCGCGTCGGCGGTGTAGCCGCGCAGCAGTGCAGCTAGGGATCCGTTTCCGGTGCATTCCTCCTCGACGACGGACTGGAGATGCACACGACCGGTGAGGTCGAATCCCGCCTGACTGATGGATTCGAACGCGAAGAGGTTGGCGATGAGTCCTGCCTTCATATCACCGGCACCGCGGCCATACATCCACCCGTCGCGCACCTCGGCGTCCCAGGGCGAGCGTGACCATTTGTCCTCGGGCCCCTGCGGAACGACATCGATGTGGCCGTTGAGGATCAGGGTCTTCCCGATGTTCTGAGCGGGCTGGTATGTGCCGACGACATTGGTCATCCCCGTGTAATCGACGGTGGAGGGCCCGAAGCCAGGATGCGCCTGAAGTTCGGGGGAGTCGATGCTCCACCGGTCGAGGTCGAGGCCGAGGTTCTGCAGGCGTGACTCGATGAGGTTCTGTGCGGGTTCCTCATGCTCACGCCGGGAGGGTGAATTCACCAGTTCGGCGGTCGCCGCCAACTGATCGTCGAATCGGGCATCGACTGCCGCGAGGATTCGCTGTTTTGCGTCGGTGGTGATCATGACTTCTCCTTCGAGCGCAGCTCGTTCTGCGCGGTGGGCTCAGCTTCTACGCTGACCGTCTGCTCCGACTCTAGGGGAGCGCGGCCAGCGGTGCTGCAGCATTCTCACAGTCTGTCAATCATGTCATCAGCAGTGTCGGCACTGCTGCGACCACCCATGCGAGTCCGCGGCCGATGATTGCCAGTGATGATGCCAGCGCAGAGATCGGGTCCGACATGTCGAAAAGCAGGAGGGCGGCAAGCGCCGGAATGCCGATCGCTGAGATGCTCGCAGAAGCCCACTCGACGGTACCGACGGATTGGAGGATGGAAACGTAGGTAAGAACACCAGTGATGAGGATGACGACCGACCAAGACACCCTGATCATCGCGGCCTTGCCAGCTTTTAGGTTGATGAGGGCGGGGAGAAGTAGACGACGAACGCGAAGATCAGGCTGACGATCAGAGGCGCCAGAAACAGAGACACCGGGGAGGGGCCAGCCCGTTCCTGACGATGATCGGCGCCTTCTTCGTCCCCGTATTCGCGATTCTCATCGTCGTTTACTACATCATCAAGCGCCGGACCTATACGCGGGACATCCTGAGTGACGCAGGCGGCATCTATGTATACTCGCGCGCCGTCTTCCTGGGTTGCCGTGGCTGTGAGGGTCATCGGTGCCCTCGTGTCCTATCTGCTGACCTACGCTTATCCCAGCCCCGTCGGCGCGACAATCCCGTCATTCTCGCATCGTTTCTGTTGGATCTGGGGCTCTCATGGCGTTCGCGGCCTCGGTTCGCCGAGGTTGGCCGGGGCCATCTGTCCGATTCTGTCGGGTGAGCGGTGAACTTCGGTGAGCGGCGGGCCTGTGATGTTCTCCCTGTGATCTCCGTGGTCACGGTGGTCTCGTGTCAGTGCCGAATGGGAGCATTGAGTAACGAACCGACTCAAGTGGATAGTGAACAGACTCAGGTGTGTTCAGGGCATAGGGTGAGAAATGGAAGATTTATTCGAATATCTATGTACAATTACAATTCGAATCAGTTAGAATACTATTAACAGATGATCTATCTAGTGGTTTAATCACTCTTCCCGACGATGACGTACGAGGCAGGTGAAACTCGATGAAGAGCACATCCGCATCCCACAGTGGGCGGCGCGAAGGAGCCGGATCCGCGCACAAAGACGCAGGACGAAAAGGCGCAGGATGGAATGCGGGGCAAAGTGCTTCGCCTCGGTTTCGTGTGCGGTTCGAGTCCAGCGTCACTCGCCTCGGCGCTGCGTCTGCGGAGGCCGACAGGGCACAGCTGAAAGTTCAAGAACTCAGTGCCGGGGTCGTCCTCGAGCAGGTCATCCAGCATCACGGCACCGATGTCCCAGAAGGTGACTCTCCATACAAGTTCGCCACGATCGCCGGAAGTGTTGCTCGATGTGGTGCGTCCTCAGCCGAAGAGCGTGCACGAGAGGCTGAGGAACGTGCGACCTTCGACGTCACCCCCTGGAACCCGGTGCCGGTGGACGAATCGGACGCAGACCGATACTGCGTGGACCTCGTATGCATAGCGAAGGCATCGACGGCACTGATGCGCTATGACGCCGAATTTGCGAAGTGTGTCTGCTCGCCCGAGGTTGAGTCGGAGTCCGAAGCTGAGGAACTTCCCGACTTCCCGGGTTTCGAACCCGACACCGATTTCTCCCGCTGGGTCCATGACAATGTGTTCACCGAAGATCTCGTCGAACTGTCGGCTATCTTCGGAACCTCTACACCGCGCACGTTCCGGCGCCTGGCATCGGCGATGACAGTGATACATGGACTTCCGCGATTCGCGGACCGCGTCCGTGACGGCGAATTCACCCAAGTGCACGTCGATGCAGCTGCTGACCTGTGCCAAACCGTTGATCTGCGTTTTCTGCCCAAGCTTGACGAATACCTGTTCGTGAGAAGGGCCGACGTGACAAGTGAGGCGTTTCGGACAGCATTACGCAAAAAGATCCAGTTGCTCGAACCCGCAGAAGACCGAGCAGAGACTGCCGCTCGTCGTCGCCGGGTCGATGTCGACACGTTCAAGGACGGCACCGCATGCATGTCGCTGACGGGCCCGGCCGCCGAGGTGCACGCCAGCTTCCAGCGCATCCAAGCCATGGCCCGGGCAATTCACGCGGGGCAGGCGAATACCTTCAATCTGGCGCCCGGGGTCGAGGTCATCGACGAGCGGTCGATCAGCAATCTCATGTTCGACATTGCTACCCGTCCCCAACCGAGGTTGAGCATCAAGGTCAAGAGGGCGGACCCGGTGACGGGAATTCAGAACACGACTGAATCGACTCTGCTCGATGACAACGGGGCGCCGCTGTTCGACTTCAACGACCAAGGAGTCAGCGGACTCGTCGACTGCGCGAAGGACAGTGCACCACAGTCGGTAACAGGTACTTCATTCTCTCCCACGACCACGCCGCAGGAAGACGTTGCGGAGTTCGACGTGACAGTCGGTATGCCTACCGACCAATGGTGGATCGCACAGCAAGCAGCAGTAGTCGTTACCGTTCCCTATCTGACGCTGACTGGCGATTCAGAGCTTCCAGGTTCACTGGCCGACGGGTCACCTGTGCCGGCTGAGACGGCTCGACGCATTGCCGGCCGCTCGAAGACATTGACGAGAATACTGACAGATCCGGCGACGGGCACTCCCATAGACGCGAAGGCCACAACCTACCGGATTCCGAACGATGTAAGGAAGACGCTCATCGCGAAATGGGCGATCTGCACTGTACCGGGGTGCAGTCGGCGAGCCGAGAAATCGGAAATCGACCATGTCATTCCCTTCGACCATGACCACCCTGACCAGGGCGGATTGACCCGCTTCTCGAACCTGCACCCTCTGTGCAAGAAGCATCATGCGGTGAAGACTGCTCGAAGCTATTCGGTGCGGATGCCACAAACCGGGTTGGTCGAATATGAGTTCTCCCACGGGGTGACTGCCACGGTCGTGGCCCCTGATCAGCCGGTGGACGTTGCTCAAGCTTTAGCACTCTATGCGCTTACCGAAATCAGTCCCAGAAGATGGCGAATCCCGAAGGACAAAGTTCCTCCACCTCCATATGTTCTGGAACTGATGCCCGGCGAGACGACCATTCGAGAACGCGACGAAGCGAAACAGCGCGAACAGGAACGCGCTGAGCATGAGCGGCGTCTGCAGGAGAGCTATGACCGAGCGAGACTCAGGCGTCGGCAGCTGATGATCGACCGAATGCTGGATTGGGAGAACGCGGCATTCCAACCCTGCCTGCCGCCAGGTTCGGAACCGGTGACCATGAAGAGGCTGCCGAGGGGTCGACGTCGATTCCACGGCAACTACCGAGCAAAGAAGACAGCAGACGATCGGACGTCGAAGATCGAGTACGTGCGCATCAACACCGGCCGGCGAATGTCTCGAGTGCAGTGGGAACACGATCTGGCAGCAGATCCGCCGCCCTTCTGATTAGGACGAATCGATCCAGGCCAAGCGCGATCGGCCCTGTCTGAACTCCAGCAATCCGGTGCTGAAGACAGATCACTTGTCGC
>NZ_JAKDJU010000097.1 GCF_030453725.1 Brevibacterium picturae | reverse complement strand
AGGTGTTCGCCGACGCCGATACGCCGGCCGCCCACATGGCCAGGTCCCTGTTCCGCCCGTCCTCGGACTCGCCCCTGCTGCGATCCGTCATCGCCGAGGTGGTGCCCGAGGTTCCCGTCGGTGCCGCCGCGATCGCCGAATCCCCGCTTCACCCCTACCGCGCGTGGGTCCACGTCGAGGTGGCGGCCGAAGAACAGGGCCACGGTCAGGGACGAGAACTCTTCGAAGCCGTGTGCGCCGAGACCATCGGGACTGCCGTGGAGGGACTTGACCTGCGCACACGTGTACAGGCCGGCAGCCCAGGCGCCAGCTTCGCACAGGCCCTCGGCTTTGCACCGCTGACGACGACGCGGGTGATCAAGGTCGCCGCCGGTGCGCTGCCGCCCAGCGGTGGCGGACGTGCCGAGGACCTCGAGATCGTGGCCACGGGGTCGGTGAAGCTGACGAAGGCGTTCCTGGCCTGGTACACGGCCGTGAATAAGGACGACGCCGTCGGTCCGCTGACGATCGGTCAGGTCAACAACGCGTTCCTGTCCGAAGCAGTCGGTGCCCATGGTGGTGCACTGCTCGACGGGGCTGCCGGTGCCGCCGCCGACGCCGGGCTGAGCGCCTTCGCCGTCTCCTACGCCAGGGAAGCCGAGCAGACGGGCGTCGAGATCACTGATGCGAAGCCGGCACCGGGTGATGATGACGAGGCACCCACCGAGCTCATCATCGGGTCGATGTTCGAAACTCGCGACGAGGCCGTCGACACCACCAGCGAGCTGTTCAATGCGGCCGTTGCCGACGCCGAGCTTCTTCTTGCCCGGCTCTCCGTCGATGCCGACGTCGTCCTCGAGGTCACGAGCGGCATGCCCGTGGTCTCGGCATTGGCCGACCGACTCCTGGAAGCAGGACAGGCGAGTGAACTCTACCGTTACGAAACGCTCACGGGACCTCCTGCGGAGACGAATTGAGAGTCTCGGCTGAGAAGAGCCTCACCGCCTGAGCCCTCTGTTCGGTGATGTACCAGGCGGTCCCTGGTTCCCCATCGAGAGGCGGTAGTCTGAGCAGGCCCAGATTGCTGAGATCCTGACGACTGTGGGTGCCGACGATCAGCATCGGCCCCAGCCCCTGTGCCTTGGACAAGGGGGAGCCGTAGCCGGGAGTGAACCGCACCGGAATCGTCACCACATGGAGACCACCGTCGAGGAGGTCGACGGCATCCGGATTCGCCTCCAGATGCGCATCATCATGGACTGCGAGTCCGCGGCTGATGTCCGTCGCGGCGGTGCACATGTCCTGCAGCGCAGTTGCGGTCTCGGTCTTGCCGCTCTGCGGTGAGCCGCGAACATTGAGCACCGCCCCATCGCGAGTCGGATCCCACACCACGAGTTCGCCGAAGGGGTCCAGTCCCAACGGCATCGACGTGCTCGTCGGGTCCGGTGGCGCCGGGCGTGAGGGACCCTTGAGGCCGCACCATTCCGGCTGGAAACCGGGACGCCTGTCGGCGGCGCTGTCCGCACCAGCGCTGTCCGCATCGTCGCTGCGCTGCCGGTGCGGCACCAATTGCACGTCGGCACCGTCACCACCGGCCTCATGAGCACCGGGACCGACCAGCACCGCCCGGTATTTCGGCCAGGTCCCGACGAACCGCTGTCTCGACAGTCCGACGCTGAGCCCATCTCCTCCCGCACTGGGCGGGAAGATCACCTGCGTCGTGAAGGCGGCGCTCGTGCTCGTGGCCGATCGACACCCGGCCAGCAGAAACGTCAGCCCCAGTCCGGAGGCGTGCTTGAGGAGTCGCTCCGTCTCAGCCGCCATCTGGTGGTCCATCGAGTCGATGAACTCGTTCCAGTTGCCGCACACGACGATCGTGGGCGGCAGGCTCTGCGCGACATGCCCTCGATTCAGATGGTCGAGGATCGTGTGGAATTGCCACCCGGTGTCCATTCCGCAGGTGACTTCGGCCCATTGCAAGGACTCGGCGATGCGTCCCAGTGCCACGACCCGGTGAGTCGCAGCGGCGCTGGCCGCCATTCGCCTCAGGACCGATGAGACGATGTCCGCGTCGGTGCCGATGATGATGGCTGACCCGTCGACGGCAGGGGAGTACGACCATTCGCTCTGACTCTGATGACTGGGAATGTCGACAACACCGGTCACTGCTGGGCGACCGTCGCCCGAGGGTGACGACAGTCGTGCGGTGATCTCGCCGGAGTCGGGAAGGGGCGGGAGAACCACAGAGCGAAGCGGATCAGGTGACAGCTGTGTCCGGTCATGGGTCTCAGCGGCCGCCCGGCAGAGATTGCGGACGCGGATTCCGTTGACGCTGTGCTGGATAGGGAGGCCGCGGCCAGGCTCCCACGGTCGGAGACGAGGCCGATGACTGACCTCGACGGAGGCGGAATCGGCCGTGGGGACGGCGACTCGGAATTCCACGATCGACGAACCCGAATCCAGGCACGCCGCTCCTGGTCTGTCCGGCGGCAGATGCGCGGCAGCGTTGATGCCGATGACGTCGAAGGAATCCGCTTCATCACGCACGCGCAGGCACACGCGGATATTGATGTTGGCCTTCATCTGTCCGGTGACGACTCCGAGCGGACGCTGAGTGGCCAGAACCAGGTGCACCCCCAGGGACCGGCCCAGCGCTGTCAGGTGCTCCAGCAGATCAGCGGCCTTCGGGTGGGTCGCCATGAGGGCGTGGAATTCGTCGATGACGACGACCAGCCTCGGCGGGGGATCGTCGAGTTCGAGGACATCGGAGCATCCGTGGTCGGCCAGGAGCCGCTCGCGTCGGGTGATTTCGGCCCGGACCGAAACCAATGCCCGGAATGCTGCGGCCGAATCGAAATCGTCGAGGACGCTGTCCGTGTGCGGCAGATCTTCCAATGGAGCGAACGTCGCCCCGCCCTTGAAATCGATGAGGACGAACGTCAGCCGCCGAGGTGGGTGTTCCAATGCCATTGCGAGCAGCCAGGTCTGGAGCAGAATGGATTTCCCGCTCCCAGTCGTCCCGGCTACGAGCGCGTGGGGCCCGTCCTCGAAGAGGTCGAGGGCGACGTCGCCGTGACTTCCGCGCCCGATCGTCACCGGGCCCGGAGCAGTCCGTGCCCAGCGGTGACGGATGGCGTCTGGTTCGTCATCGTAGAGATCGCCGAGGCCGTGGTTCGGCAGACGTTCGGCCCCGGCCCGGCTCGTCTGCCTGTGTGCGAGGGTGAGGAATCGGCCTGGCGGCATGAGCGCGGCAATGAGGCCTCTGCCGGGCACCGGGCCGTCGGCGGCCGATGAGTCCTCGGCGCGGGCCTGGGCGAGGCTGCCGAGCGACAGCGAGATTGCTGCAGTGGGTGCGGGAGCGTCAACATGCAGCGTCGACGTCGAATCCTGCTCGGAAAGGCGCAGTCCGATCAGCGAATCAGCTGAACTCCCGTGAGGCAGCCGAGGCGCTTGTGACGAAGCGGCAGCGGATTCAGTGGTGGAGGCTGAGGACGGTGCGTATCCGTGGTCGAAACGGCTTCCTTGCAGCTCGGGAAGCCGGAGCAGCTCCGGGCACGGGCGCCAGTCGTAGGTGGGGTCGGCCAGCCATGACAGGACCATGCGGCGCAGCTGCTCGTGATCGCCGGTGACCGTCACCGACGTTGTGCGCGGATCGATGCGAAGTGGAACTTCATCGATGATGACCGAGCCGTCGAGGTGATCGGTGTCGGCGCAGAGGTCGTCGGCGATGGTGATGGGGCTGCGAGCGGAGCCGAAGCCGAGGCACAGACTCGAACCGGTCTGCAGTCGACGTCTGTGTTCGGTGATCAGAGTGGTCAGTCTTTGCCGTGCCGCTTCCAGAGCGGCCCGTCGGTCGATGGCACATTGGACGCAATCGCGAGCGTAGCGACGTTTCTCCATGACATAGGCGACATAACCGGAGATGGGTGCGGACACGCTGAACAGGAGGAACCACCACATTCCGGTGACGACTGCGAGTACCCCGCCGATGGCGATGGGAATGAGGAACGCCCACCATTGGGGAGGTTTCGCCGGGCGGGGATCGTCAACCGACACGGGGGCCACATGGGTCGGTTCACGTCCGAGGCGGGCAGGCCCTGGTGCCATGGGAGCGACTGAAGCGGTGTCACGGGGCGGGCCCGTGGCGGGGGAGGTCGGTGAGAAGATCGTGGTGCCCAAGGAGGAGTATTCCTGCTCTCTGGTCGGCCCCAGTTGCAGACGTGTCGGCCGGCGAGACATGCACGGATCGATGATGGTCAGACAGTCGGGGTGGCTGATGCGGCTGAGCAGAGGAGCACGGGGGTCGATGCCGATCGTGAATCCCGAATCAGGTCCCGCGAGCACCGCGACCGATGCAGGTCCGGTTCCGCGATGAAGACAGGAGACCCCGAGGACTGTGACCGGGTTCAGTGACTGCCACCGCCCCCAGGCCATGGATTTCACCGCGTGCTCCGGGGCGCCGGAGCTCTCCGGCAGACGGTTTCCAGCGACCAGGTCGGCCCAGGTCAGGATGGGGCCGAAGACGGCCAGGAAGACGTCGAGGACGAGCTGTTCGGAGTCTGCTTCGATCACATCGGTGCGGATGCTCGCGTTGGCGTCGATGCGGTGGATGAGGCCGAGCGTCTTCATCTTCTCAGAGTCACGAGATCGGCTGGATGCGGCAAGCTCTCCTTGCATCCCTGTGGACAGTGAGTCTGTGTCCACAGGTGATTGAAGCAGAAGTGGTGGAGCCATCAACAGGAGAACACGTGAGAGTCAGTATTCTTTCCGGATGCACGACATCGTTCACTCCCGCCTCACCCCTGCCTCACCCCTGCCTCACGACATGCATTCGCGAAATGCCTCAGGAAATGCGCAGCGATCCGCGAGCGTACGCGGTGGCCTGCAGCTCGATGAGATCGGGGACGAACGGTGACAGCAACGCGGGGGAGTAGTCTGCGCGCAGGCGGATGACGACCGAATGCTGCCCGTCCGCGTCGGCGCTGAGCGCGACATTGTGCAGCCCCTGCGGGGTCGGCACCGCGGCAACATAGCGACTGGCGGCCCGTTTCGCCGCGGCTGGTGAGAACACGAGCCCAGGCTCTCCGCCGGGTGCCGGTTCGAACGAGTCGGATGCGGCCAGTGCTGCGGAATCCGCCACACTCTGCAGCTCACGTCTGGTCATGTGCAGATCTGTCAGTGCTGCGATGAGGAAGGCGAGGAGCAGGGCGATGACGACGAAGCCGATGGCCAGTGGGGTGATCGACCCGTCATCGGCGGGGACCCGCTGCCGCTGTTGTGCCATCTCAGCCCCCACCTGCGGTGGCGACGACGTCCGTGTGGTTGGCGCGCAGAGTGATGTGCGGGGAATGTTTGGTGCCGAAGAGGAGCGGGAACCCGGGGAGCGACACCTTCGTCTCGACTCGGGCGGTGATGAGGGAACCTGCTTGTCCACAGGGACCCGAGCATGAGTAGTCGATGGTGATGGGAACGTCGGTGAGACCGAAGTCGGTGAAATGCATGTCTGCGACCTGGTGGGCTCGGGCTTCGGAGGGGGCGGCATCGCGGGCTGCGATCCGCGAGGCCGAGATCGCCGTCGACGTGGTGGCATAGCTGGCGGCCTGCAGCTGGGAGATCGCGAGCATGAGATAGACCACCGGGATGAGCAGGACGATCGAGGCGAAGATGAATTCGATGACGGCCGTGCCCGAATCGCAACGTTCCCCCGGACTCGAATCGGGGCGTTGTCCTGGATCCGAATCCCGGCCTTCCTGTGGCACCTCAGCGTCGGAATCAGTCACGGTCGACGTCCTCAACGATGGACCGTCCGCTCAGGTCCCACACCTCGGCGGGGCCCCACAGGCCAAGGACGGGCAGCGGCGTCCGCACCCGAACCTCGACGACTTCTACCTGGCCCTGCCGCGCCTCGGTGACGGTGATCGACTGGGCATAGCGCTCGCCCACGGACACGGTGATGAGTTCGGAGGCGAGGCGATGTCCGTCCGCCGTTGACTGATCGGCGAGGCTGGCCTGGCGGGCACCGGCAATGGCCGAGTCGATGACGGTGTTGCGGACGTGGATGACCAGGCCGATCTGCAGGGTGCCGGCCAGAACAAGGGCCAGGAGCGAGCCGATGAGGGCGAACTCAGCGATCGCGGAACCGGAATCACTGCGGGCCTCCCGATCGTGGACCTCACACTCGGGTTGCGATGTGATCCCGCACCCCGGTTCCAGGTCAGCACCGCACTCCCGGTGACTCACCCGGCTCCCCGGACCTTGTTCATCGCATCCTGGAACATTGAGGTGAAGGCCTCTCCGGCCAATGCCCACAGAGCGACGACCAGCCCTGCTGTCATCAAGGTGATGAGGACCCAGCCGGGAACATCGCCGCGGTCCGGCCGGTCACCTCGGCGCTCGCCTCGGCGGTCGGGGGCGTCGATCGAAAGGCCGATGACGAACCCGGCGAATCGGTTCATCAGGTGGTGGAACATGGTGTCTCCTTCTTCCAGGGTGGTCGGTTGGCGGGGTGGTCAGGTGGTGGCGTGGGTGGATTCGACAGTGTGCGTCCGCGTGGGTCATGGGCTCAGATCGAGGACGGTGAGTGAGGGGAAGACGGCGAAGATGACGGTCACCGGGAGCACGAAGACGACGACCGGCACCAGCATTCCGATCTCCTTCTTGCCCGACAGCTCGAGCAGGCGACGACGCGACTGTTCCCGCACATCGGCGGCCTGAGCGCGGAGGACCTCTGCCAGCGGGGTTCCGCGGGTCATCGACACGGCCAGACCGTCGACGAACTGCACGATCTCCGGAATGGCGATCCTGGTGGCCATCGAATCGAGCGCATCGACGAGCGGCGTTCCGGTCCTGGTCGCCGCCAGGGCGGTGCGCAGCTCATCGACAAGGTCTCCCGAGCATGTGCGGCACACCCGTTCGAGTGCTTCGACGATTCCCTCGCCGGCGGTGATGGACAGTGCGAGGAGTTCGGCGACGGTGGGGAACTCTGCGAGGACGCGGGACTCGTGGCGGGCGATGGCTTGGCTCAGGCGCCAGTCGTTGGTGATGTGGCCGGCGATGCCGCCGCTGATGATGAGGACGAGGGTGACCACGGGGGAGAAACCCCGTTGGGCCGAGAGCAGCCCGGCCACGCATCCGGCGGCGATCATGCCCGCCAGGATGCTCAGAATCTGGTTGATCCGGAAGCGTTCCAGAGACGCACCCCCGCCGAGGCGGTTGATCCGCAGGTTCAATGTGGCGTCCGTGGTGATCCGGGACGTCACCCACATGGTGGCGCCGAACGTGACGGACTTGAGCAGTCCCACCAGCCCCTCCGCGCGGGGAGTCGGCGGGGCGTAGATGTCGACCAGCGATTCCTGATCACGCAGATATGGGGCGATGCGAGACGAGAGTGCCGGTCGCCTCAGCGGCGGCAGGGAGAGGACGAAGACGCACAATGCCAACCCATTGAACGTTGCCAGGGCAAGGATCGCGAGCGGATCGGTCAGCATGCTCACAAGGCGTCACTGCCCTCGGTCGAACGGTGGAACGACGAGGAGGACAGCGATGATCCTTCGATGACGCGCGGCTCCTGCGGGAGTCTGCCGATCCGCTTCATCGCCTGATACGCCAACAGTGAGATGACGAACCCGGAGGCCAGGAGGAGCAGCCCGGTCTGGGAATTGTAGGCAACGGCAGTCTCGGGCCGGGTCGAGAGGAACGCAAGCACCACCCAGGGAGCTGCCACCGCCAGACGAGCACCATTGACCGTCCACTGCTGCCGGGCGGAGAGTTCGTTGCGGGTGCGGGCATCGTCGCGGACGAACTGGGCGAGTGCTCTCAGCATCGTGCCGAGATCACTTCCGCCGACCTGCCTGGTCACGCTGAGTGCGACGACGATCCGGTCTGCCACCGGGTCGGCACTGACCTGGCGGAACCGTTCGAGTGCGATGGCGAAGGAACCGCTGGCCCGGTACTCCTCGGCGAAGACTTCGAACAGAGGACGCAGCGGCTCGGGCCCGCGGTGGGAGAGCGAACTCAGCGCTTCGGGCAGTGACAGGCCGGCACGAACGCCGGAATTGAGGTGGTCGAGGGTTTCGGGCCACAGCTCACGACGCATGACCTGTTTGCTGCGAGCCCGATGCTGGAGCAGTCGGTGCGGCAGCCACGAGGCGAAGAGGCCGAAGCACAGGGCGATCGCCCACGAGCCGGAGAGGACGGTGGCGACGAGGCTGACGACGATGAAGACGGCGATCGAGATGAGGATCAGGTGGCTCGGGTGCATCCGTGGAAACCCGGCGCCGGTGAGCATGTCATCGAGCTCGCGGACCCATCGCTTCTGGAGTCGTTTGCTGGTCGGCTTCTGCCACAGTGACATCCACAGCAGGAACAGGCCCGCGCCGAAGCACGCACCGATGAGGAGACTGTATTGGGAGTAGCTCATGTGGTTTCCAGAATGGAATGGAGATCCTTGCCGATGCTGGCGAACCGCTCGCCGAGGTGGCCGAATCCCTGACCGCGAATCAGCTGTCCCTGCGGCGAATGGAAGATCGTGTCGAGTTCGACGACGTCACCCTCGACACCGCCGGGCACAGCACAGATCTCGCTGACGAGCCGGGTCCCTTTCTGATCACGTCGCAGGTGGACGACGACGTCGATGCTCACTGCCACGGTGGGGACGACGAAGGACGAAGAGATGTTGGCCCCGGCCAGGAGCGGCAGAGTGCAGATTTTCGTGATCGCGGCACGGGCGGAGTTCGCGTGGATCGTTCCCATGCCGGGCAGTCCCGAATTCAAGGCCACGAGCAGGTCGAGGCTCTCGGCCTCACGGACCTCCCCGACGATCATGCGGGTCGGGCGCATACGCAGTGCTTCCTTGACCAGGGATCGTAGGGTGACCTCGCCGGTGCCTTCGAGTGAGGGCTGGCGACACTGCATGGGAACCCAGTCGCGGCTGGGCAGGTTGAGCTCGAAGACTTCCTCACAGGAGATGATGCGCTCACGGGCGGGAATGGAACCGGCCAGAGCATTGAGCATGGTGGTCTTTCCGGCCTGAGTTGCACCGGAGACTAAAATATTCGCGCCGCTGGCGACGGCTGCGTCGAGGAACCGTGCAGCGACCGGCGTCAGCGACCCCTGGGCGACCAGACCGGCCAGATTCCGCGGCCGTTGTATGAACTTGCGAATGTTGACCGCAGGGTAGGAGCGGGTGATGTCTGGCAGGACGACATGGAGCCGAGAACCGTCGGGAAGCATCGCATCGACAAAGGGCTGGGACAAGTCGACACGACGACCTGAGGTGCGCAGCATCCTCTCGATGAGATCGTCGAGCTCGCCGGCAGTGAGTTTCGTCGTCGTCAGTTGGTGGAGGCCATCGATGGCGATGAAGATCTCGCTGGGGGAGTTGACCCAGATCTCCTCGACCCGGGGGTCATCGAAATAGTCCTGCAGAGCGCCGAACCCGGAGAGCTGATTGTCGATGGTCCGGAACGTTGCTTCCTTGTCGTCCAGGGGCGGCAGATCCGCGACGAGGCTGCGTTCGTCGTATTCGGAGATGACCGTGCGAATGACCTCGCGTGAGCGTTGCATATCGGCGCGAGGGTCCACATCAAGATCTCTGATCCTCTTGTGGACTTCGCTCTTGATGACCTCGGTGGCTTCCACGTTGAACCCCTGGAGTACAGAATGCGAATCATATTTGCAACAGCTGGATTTGTTTTTAACCTATCTGTAGTCGAAAGAAGAATCCAGTGGTTTGCCGAATCTGTGGATAACTTCGTGCGCGGAGCTCGAATGTCATAGCAGTAGTTTCACGCACGGGATTTGCGAACTCGTGGTCATTGCGGATTCCTGAGATCGGGTATAGATTCTCATCACTGTTGCAGTGGCGTTCTGCTGAGGCTCCACGCTCAGGGTCACACTTCTCCACCACGGTCCGCGTCACCGGCGGGATGACTTGATCTCCCGCCGGTGGCGCCAAATTCTGTCTGCCATATTCGAGGCATCGAACCCACCCCAATCCAGCGCCGAGGTGGCACGACTGTTCGCCTCACCTCGGCGATGGTGGTCGGCGGGGTTTCCCCGTGCTTTTCGGCAGTGGGTGCGGGCCGCGGATTCAATCCTGGGGCGTGCGATGCACTAGGCTGGGATCACTATGGCCATTGATTATTCTGCTGAAATCGCCAACCTCCGTCAGACCTATAAGGCGATCCTGGACGTGTCCGATCTGGACAATCTGCGCTCCGAGGTCGCCGAGCTCACGGAGGAAGCGTCCGCACCGACCTTCTGGGACGATCCGGATTCGGCGCAGAAGACCTCGGCCACTCTCGCGCACAAGCAGGGAACACTCGAGAAGCTCGAGAAGTTCGGCGAACGCATCGACGATTCCGAACTCCTCATCGAAATGTCCGAAGACGAGGGCGACGAGGACTCGAAGGCCGAAGCCGAGCGCGACATCAAGAAGCTGCATGATCAGCTTGCCGAGCTCGAGATCTCGACCCTGCTCAACCACGAATACGATGAGCGCTCGGCCGTGGTGACCGTGCGCTCCGGAGCCGGCGGCGACGATGCGACCGACTGGGCTCAGATGCTCATCCGCATGTACATCCGCTGGGGCGAGAACCGCGGGTACAAAGTGCAGCAGCTCGACACCTCCTACGCCGAGGGTGCGGGCATCAAGTCTGCAACGATCCAGGTCAACGCCCCCTACGCCTACGGAACCTTGTCAGTGGAGGCCGGTACGCACCGTCTCGTGCGCATCAGCCCCTTCGACAACCAGGGACGTCGTCAGACCTCCTTCGCCGCCGTCGAGGTCGTTCCGCTCATCGAGTCCACCGACCATGTCGAGATCGATGAGAACGATCTGCGCATCGACGTCTACCGGTCTTCGGGCCCTGGTGGTCAGTCCGTGAACACGACGGACTCGGCCGTGCGCATCACACACGAGCCGACCGGCGTCGTTGTGAGCATGCAGAACGAGAAGTCGCAGATCCAGAACCGCGAAGCTGCAATGCGCGTGCTGCAGTCACGCCTCCTCGACCTCAAGCGTCAGGAAGAAGCGGCGGAGAAGAAGGAACTGGCCGGCGACATCAAGGCCAGCTGGGGCGATCAGATGCGCTCCTACGTCACCCACCCGTACCAGATGGTCAAGGACCTGCGCTCGGGCTACGAGGTCAACAACCCCTCGGCCGTCTTCGACGGAGACATCGACGGGCTCATCGAAGCCGGCATCCGGTGGCGCAAGGAACAGGAGATGGCCGAAGAGGCATCCTGATAGTCAGCGAGGCCCAGCCGACCGTCGCTGGCGGCGGTTTCAGGCGGTCGTCGGCGCCCGGGCGGTCGTCGGCAGTCCCTGAACACCGATTCACTGTCCACAGATGGGCGGTTTCGGCGTCTGCGGCAACCGTTTGCGGACAGAGAATCCGTTAACCACACCGAGCTGTGCCCGCTGCGCCTGCCTTCGCCCGGTGCGCCTGACTTCGCTCGGTGCGCCTGTCTTCGCCGGGTGCGCGTCGTCCCGGTGCAGATCCGCGGCTGTGAACTTCCTCCAATGCGCAACACACGCCCTTAAGCCTCCCGGATCATCACGGGGCTGTTACGTACAGTGGAAGCGGCCGAGCCATCCGCGACATGATTG
>NZ_JAKDJU010000096.1 GCF_030453725.1 Brevibacterium picturae | reverse complement strand
TTGCTGAGGAACAGTGGAAACGAATCGAGCCACTTCTACCGTCCAACACCGGCAAGAGCCTGCGCGGCCTCGCGCAGGCAGAGCCCACGAGCGCACCCGGAAGTCAATCGTTCGTCGGGTGGCCGGAGTTCGGGTCGGCAGAGCGGGCCACATCCCGGCGTCGCGCCCACAGCCACACCCCCGCGGCGGTCAGCAGCATCAGGAGTGTTCCCGGCCACATCACTTCGCCGTGCCCGGAGCTGCGGTCGATGGTGATCTCGCTGGAGAAGAAAGAGGCGACCATGAGCAGGATGGCGTTGTTGACCGCGTGCAGCACAACGGCCCCCTCGATCCCCCCGGTGCGCCAGGTGATCACCGCACAGGCCAGCCCGACCGAGAAGGTGTAGACGACCATCAACGGGTCTGCCAGTCCGTGCACGACGGTGAACATCAGGTTTGGCGCGAGCAGGGCCACCAGCAGCGAGACCGTGCGCTGCGTGGTGAATGAGCCGAAGCTGCGTGCCAATAGGCCGCGCGCGGCGTACTCCTCGCCGGCCCCCTGCAGCGGGCTGGTCAGAAGCCCGATCACGAACAGGACAATCGTGCTGGCCAGCGTGGCCGACGGCCCGCTCACCCCGGCCGCCTCGGGGTTCATCAGCGTCCAGACGATGCCGTACACGATCCACACCGGCACCAGCACGCCGGCTAGGTTCAGTGCCAGCTTCCACCGGAAGCGGCCGTGCACCGAGTGCATCCAGCGTCCGGGTTGACCGAACAGCAGCCGTTGCAGGCCGAGAGAGATCGGGATCAGCAATCCGATGGCAAGGTTACTGGCGAGCAGCCGGGCCGGGCTCATCGCCACCACTCCGTCACCCGGCGTCTCCGGTGGCACCAGGCCCAGGCCCAACGACCCCGAGACGGCGGTCAGTCCCCACGTGAGCGTGAAGGTGCTGACGACATAGGCAACGGGGATCAGCACGATCGCCAGAACAGCCTTCCACCACCGGTAACCAGGGGTGCGCAGGAACTGGTGGTATTCGGTCGGTCCCGATGGCAGGGCAGGATCTCTAGAGAGGTTCGCGTGACAGTCGTGGATTCGCATACATTCCTTTTCGACGCGGACAGCATCCGCCGTCCGAGATGGTGGGTGTTTTCTCCTGGAGATCACGGAAGCTTTTGAAAGAGCTCACCCGTGACCGGCTGCGGCGGGACGGGGTCAGGCCTCGATTCCGTCGGCCTCAACGTCCAGCAGCCGGTGATGGCGGAAGGTGAGTGCTCGTTCGATCCCCGCGAGTCCGGCGGTGAGGGTGAGCGCTATGTTCACCCCTGCCGGCAAATCAATGGGAGAGGCGAACGGGGCGAAGCGATCAGCCCAGAGCGACAGATGGGTGACCAGCTCGAGCAGCTGTGGGGCGAGCAGGATCAGGTTGATCGTCAGCACGATGACTGCACCGACGGCCAGGCCACGCCCGACCCCGGGGTGGCGGCGGGAGAGCTGGGCGCGCCAGTGCTCGGGCGTCCCTGGCGCGGGATCGAGACGTCTCTGGCTGCCGTCGGCGCGGATCAGATGGATCCGCTGCATGCCGTACCTGCTCGCGGCGACCTCGATCCGGTCCGGTCCGAGGGGGAATCGGACCGGCATGTCGGAGCTCTGCACGTGCCGGTCGTCCCTGTAGAGAGAGGCCCGGCCCGACAGGTGATCGACATCGACCGTCGCGGTCGACGCGTCGTGAAGGTCGATCGTGAAACGCGTGCGCTGCAACGAGAGGGACGGGCGGAATGCCGGTAAAGGCGAACCACGCACTGGAACGGGTGTCAACCAGTCCCCTTCATTGCCATCGAGCCCCTCGAAACCGTCGATCCGACCGCTGCCATACGGATCCTTCCGCGCCGCGCCTTCCCAGGGGTCGTGCTCGTCGCTCACGTCTCGCACCGTCCAATGTCGTGAAAAGAGAGATCATCGACGCAGAATTTCTTTAGCATGCTCATGCTACACAACAATAGCATGAAGATGCTAGATGCGCTAGAGTGGGCGCATGGTCCAAAGAGTCGACCCGGATATCCGCCGGGAGCAGATCGCCGACGCCGTGATCGAGGAGATCAACGCGCACGGGCTTCGCTCGGTCACCCTCGCGCGCATCGCCGCTCGCACCGGCCTGGCCATCGGGAGCATCCGGCACTATTTCAGCGACAACCTCCGCGAGGTCATGCGCTTCACCTTGGGAATCCTGATCCAGCGCGTCGTGCGCCGCGACGTGGGACTCTCCGACGATCCGGAAGCGCGGATCACGGACGCCATCGTCTTCGCCGCACCCACCAGCGAGCAGGAGCGCAAGGAGAACACCGCGCTTGTCGAATACCGGGTCATGGCGCGCACCGATCCGGAGCTCGCAGCCGACATCGCCGCAGCCTCACTCGCGGGCACCGAAGCGATCCACGCTCTGCTGCGTCAAGCATTGGCCGGCCGCACGATCGACGAGGAGGCACTGCGTCGTGAAGCGCTCCTGCTGTTCACCTTGATCGAGGGGTTCTCGTTCAATTCGGCGCTGTCATCCGCCCCACTGCGGGAGGAAGAGGTCCGCGCCGCAGTGTCGGCGACCATGCACCGTCTGCGCGATGCCTACCCGTCTTCCGATGAAGCCGTCGAGTGAGCGGTCAAAGGAGACAGACCTAGGTCACGGTCGGCGAGACGTCTCGGTCACCAGTTGCTTCACTCGCTTCGAATCGGCGGCGATAGGCCGAAGGCGTGGTCTGGAATGCGGCAGCGAAGTTCTGCCGCAGGGTCACCACACTGCCGAAGCCGCAGTCGGCAGCAATCTGATCGATGGATCTGCTCGTGGTTTCCAGCGCCCTCCTGGCCTCGTCGAGGCGACGCGTTCGCACCCATGATGCGGGCGTGGCCCCCGTCGAATTACGAAACGCGCGGATGAAGGTGCGCACACTCATATGCGCGACGGCAGCCAGACGCTCGACCGACAGGGATTCGCCGAGGTGGTGCACGGCCCAGTCGAGGGCCCGGGAAATCGGATCGTCCTCGGAATGTTCCGGCAAGGGACGCTGGATGTACTGCGCCTGGCCTCCATCGCGGTGGGGCGCGATCACCAGGCTGCGCGCGACCTGGTTCGCGGCCGCGGCCCCCAGACGGGTCCGGACCATATGAAGGCAGGCATCCAGCGCCGAGGCGGTGCCCGCCGAGGTGATGACATCGCCGTGATCGATGTAGAGGACGGAATCGTCGATCTCCAGGTCCGGATGTCGCTGGGTGAGCTGGTCGAAGCCCTGCCAGTGCGTCACCGCCTTGCGGCCGGCAAGCAGACCCGAATCTGCGATGGGGAACGTGCCCAGGCAGAGGCCGGCGATGCTCGCACCCCGGTCATGGCTGTCAACGAGCAGCTGTCGCAGGGGCTGCCCAGCCGGGCGACCATCGTCGTACCAGGACGGAACGACGACAACCTCGGCGTCGGATGCCGTTTCCGGTCCGCTCACTCCGGTGATCTGATACCCCTCCGCCGTCGTGATCGGGTCGGCATCGTCGGAGAACAGAACGGTTTCCCACGGCGCGAGGCCCTGGCGGGCGACCTCGTTGAAGACCATCTGCGGCACGGACAGATGGAACATGGTGATGCCGGTGAAGGCGTAGATGGCGATGCGCACGGCGGGCTCCTCCGGATTGGCGTAATTCCATCGTAGATGAGCATTTGTGCTACTGGTAGTGCTCGGTCGCCACTCGCACACTGGAGATGTGACGCAGACACGCGCCACATCCTCACTCTCGACACCTTGGAGAACCGATATGTCTACCGCTCGCCGTGCCCTTGTCCTCGTCGATGTCCAGCAGCAGTATTTCGACGGCCCGCTGGAGATCCAGTACCCGGGCCATGATCAGTCGCTGCCGAAGATCACTGCGGCCATCGATGCCGCAGTTGCCGCCGACATCCCGGTCGCCGTCATCCAGCACACGATGGGCACCGAAGCCCCGGTCTTCAATCCGAACGAACCCGGATTCGCACTGCACCCCGAAGTCGAGAGCCGGAAAGCCGAGTCCTGGAAGTCTGTGGTCAAGAAGTACGGCTCCGTCTACGCGGACACCGACCTGGAACCGTGGCTGCGTGAGAAGGGCGTCGACACCGTCACCCTCGTCGGGTACATGACCAATAACTGCATCCTCGCCTCGTCGGCAGAGGGCGAAACCCTTGGTCTCACGACCGAGGTGCTCTCCGATGCGACCGGCGCGATCAGCATCGCCAATGATGCGGGCTTCGCCGATGCGAAGACCATCCACACCACAATCATGGCCGTCCTGCATTCGAACTGGGCCTCCGTCGCCTCCACGGAGGCTTGGACCCAGTCGTTGGCTTCTCAGGAGCCCCTGCCCAAGGGAGACCTGGGCAGCTCGGCGGTCACCGGTGCACAGAAGGCAGGGCAGAACTGATCCAGACCGAAAGGGCGAATACACCAATGAAGATGACGCAGGTGCGCAACGCCACAATGGTGATGGAGTACGAGGACGCCACGGTCCTCATCGACCCGATGCTCGGAGCCAAAGGATCGATGCCCCCGTTCCCCTGCGCAACGGGGGACACCAGTCGCAACCCGCTGGTCGACCTCGTCGTTCCACTCGAGGAGCTTCTCACACCAGACGCCATCGTGGTCACGCATACTCACGCTGACCACTGGGACCCTGCGGCCGCGGCTCTCCTGCCGCGCCACACACCCGTGCTCGCCCAGCACGCCGAGGATGCCGCGTTGATCTCCGGCGAGGGATTCACCGATGTGCGGATCCTCGAGACCACCACGGTGATCGGCGGAGTCGAATTCACCCGCGCAGGTGGGCAGCACGGCTCCGACGAGATCCTCGAGGCGATGCCCGAGGTCGGGGAGGTCATGGGTGTGATCCTGCGGCATGGAGACGACCCCCTCGTCTACATCGCCGGCGACACGATCCTGACCGATGAGGTCCGGAAGAACCTCGATCAGGTTGCTCCCGATGTCGTCGTCCTCAATACGGGCGAAGCGGTTCCGTCAACGTTGGGCCCCATCATCATGGGACCCGAGGACGTCGTGGAGGTGGCAGGACTCGCCCCGCAGGCGAAGATCGTGGCCTCCCATCTGGAAGCGCTGAACCATTGCCCCGCCACACGCGAAGATGTCCGCGCGGCAGCGGCGGCACATGCCATCTCCGAACGAGTAGTTGTGCCAGAAGACGGCGAGACTCTGCTGTTCTGAACATTTGGGAATTCGTAGGGCCCCGCCCTCGAATCCGACTGCCTGCCCTCGAAGCCGAATCAGTCCGATTATGAGGTCAATCGGCTGAGAAGGTCCCTGACGCGATCGTTGATGTCGTCGCGCACCATGCGCATGCGCTCGATTCCCTCGATCCCGCGCCCGGAGGGTTCATCGGTGTCCCAGTTCTCGACAGCGGTGCCCTCCGGCGCGTGGACCTTCGCCTCGCGACCCAGAGTGACGACGAGGTCGGCACCTTCCAGGTCTGCCTCGGTGATCGGTTTCGGGCTCCCCTCACTGATGTCGATGTTCCACTCGGCAAGTGACTGCACCGAGAGCTGATTGAGCGCGGCTCCGGGCGTTGTGCCGCCGGAGCGGACGTCGACCGAATCTCCGGCAATGTCACGCATGAGACCGGCGGCCATCTGCGACTTTCCGCCGTTCTTCACACAGACGAAGAGGACGCGGGGCGGTGTGTTCATCAAGCCTCCTGGTGTTCGCTGCGTCCGTGTTCCAGTCCGGTGGGAATGCCCAGCGTGACGGGCTCCGCCGGCGCACAGCAGCCGGTGTCGTCTGCCGCGGGCGCCGGCTCTGCAGCAGAGGCAGGCTCACAGCACACGGCGCTATCGGCTGTCGGCGCAGTGGCTGTCGTTGTTTCGCACGAGGAGCCGATGTCGGCCGCGCAGACCCCCGTCTCGGGGAGGACGAGTTCGACCCTGTCCGCAGCGGCCCGGTCACCGGCGATGGCGGCAACGATCGAGCGGATCTGTTCATAGCCGGTGGCCATGAGGAACGTGGGCGCGCGCCCATATGACTTCATGCCCGCAATGTAGAAGTCCTTCTCCGGGTGAGCCAGGAGGCGAGCGCCATGGGGAGCGACTGTGCCGCAGCTGTGATGCTCGGGATCGATGAGTGGTCCCAGTCCGGTGGGTGCCTCGACGACGGGATCGAGATCGAGACGGATTTCGCGGAGGAAATCGAGGTTCGGCCGGAAGCCTGTGGTCGGAACCACGCGGTCGACGTCGAGAGAAACTGACCCTTCTGGAGTCGTGCCGGTGACGGCGAGTTTGTCCGAAGTGGGAGTCAGGTCCGTGATGGTCACCGAGGTGTGTACCTCGATGTCTCCGGCCTCGACGAGGTTGCGCAGTCGGGTGCCGAGTGCTCCGCGGGCCGGGAGTCCGTCTTGGTCTCCGCCGCCGTAGACGCTGGCAGGGTCGGAGCCGCGGATGGCCCAGCTGATGCGGGTGGCCGGGTCGGCTTCGCGCAGATGTCCCAGCGCCAGCAGAGTGTTGGCTGCCGAATGCCCGGCGCCGACGACGAGTGTGTGACGGCCGGCGAACTGTGCCCGGTCTCGGCCGAGGACGTCGGGCAGCGGCGACGTGACGAGTCCGGCCTCGCGAGCCGCTGTTTCGCCGAGGGCCGGCAGTCCTGCCTGCCCCAGAGGGTTCGGGCTCTCCCAGGTGCCGGAGGTGTCGATGACGGTGCGAACCCGGTGGTCTTCGACCTGCCCTTGCGAGTTCTGGGTGCGGACGAGAAAAGGAGCGTCACTGCGGCCCGGGGTACGTGTGCGGTCTTTGCCGACACGGCTGACAGCGATGACGCGTGTTCGAGTGCGGATGGTCTCCCGCAGCGGCTCGGTTGCCGCCAGCGGTGCAAGGTAGTTCGCGACGAGTTCGTCCCCTGTGGGCAGGTAGTCTGCTTCGGGTTCCACCCAGCCCGTCGGCTCGAGCAGGTCCCGGGCTGCCTGATCGATGTTGTATTTCCAGGGCGAGAAGAGTCCGATGTGACCCCACTCGCTGACTGCTGCGGCTGGTGTCGCACCGGCTTCGAAGACGAGTGGCTTCATATCGCGAGCGATGACATGCGCGGCGGCGGCCAGGCCGACCGGGCCGGCACCGATGATGGCAACCGGAAGTTCGGACAATGGCGTGAACTCAGTCATGAGGCGTCCTTAGTGGAAATCGTGGAAGCGTTGGAATCGACAGCAATGGACAGGCTGGCCAGCAGCGCCTCGATGCGGGAGCGGATGTCGTCGCGGATGGTGCGAACGGCCTCGATTCCCTGGCCTGCCGGATCGTCGAGGCCCCAGTCCTCGTAGCGTTTGCCGGGGAAGATGGGGCAGGCGTCGCCGCACCCCATGGTGATCACCACATCCGAAGTCTTCACGGTATCCGGGGTGAGGATCTTTGGCTGCTGGTCGGTGATGTCTATTCCCACCTCAGCCATCGCCTCGGCGGCGGTGGGGTTGAGCATGTGGGCCGGTTCGCTGCCCGCGGAGCGGACCTCGACTCGATCGGCACCGAGCTCTCGGAGGAACCCTGCGGCCATCTGCGACCGCCCGGCGTTGTGCACACAGACGAAGAGCACGCTGGGCTTCGGCGCGGTTGATGTCATGAGTGCGACTCCTGTCGGTTCGGGGCCATCTGGCCTCCGGCGTGTTCACGGAAGAATCGACGTCGTGACCACAGTGCCACGTAGACGAGGGCGACGAGGATGGGGACCTCGATGAGGGGGCCGACGACACCAGCCAGGGCCTGCCCGGAGGCGACTCCGTAGGTGCCGATGGCCACGGCGATGGCGAGTTCGAAGTTGTTGCCTGCGGCGGTGAACGCCAGCGTGGTCGTCTTCTCATATCCCAGCTTCAGGGCACGCCCCACGATCATGCCGGCGGCGAAGACAATGATGAAGTAGATGAGCAGCGGCAGGGCGATGCGCGCGACGTCCAAGGGGTTCGAGGTGATCTCATCTCCCTGGAAGGCGAAGAGCAGGACGATGGTGAACAGCAGCCCGTAGAGAGCGAATGGTCCGATTGCGGGCAGGAACCGGTCTTCGTACCAGGTCCGCCCCTTCGTCTTCTCGCCGATGGTGCGGGTGAGGAAGCCGGCCAGCAGTGGGATGCCGAGGAAGACGAGGACGCTCAGCGTGATCGCCCAGAAGGAGAATTCGCCGCTCGTCGTCGGCAGTCCGAGGAGGTTCGGCAGCCATTGCAGGTAGAACCAGCCGAGGAGACCGAAGGCGAGGACCTGGAAGACCGAGTTGATCGCCACGAGGACGGCTGCGGCTTCACGGTCTCCGCAGGCGAGGTCGTTCCAGATGAAGACCATCGCGATGCACCGGGCGAGGCCGACGATGATCAGCCCCGTCCTGTACTCCGGCAGATCGGGCAGGAAGATCCAGGCGAGGGCGAACATGAAGGCAGGCGCGGCCAACCAGTTGATGACCAGAGACGTGATCATCAGCTTCTTGTCGGCAAGCACCCGACCGGTCTCGTTGTAGCGGACCTTGGCCAGCACCGGGTACATCATCACCAACAGCCCCAGGGCAATCGGCAGGGACACATCGGCGACCTTCACCGAATCGAGTGCGGCTGCGAGTCCGGGCACGAGTCGGCCGAGCAGCAGCCCGAGAATCATCGCTGCGATGATCCACACCGGCAGGAAGCGGTCGAGGGTCGACAGTTTGACCTGGGCCGGTTCATTGGTGGCGGTGGCTGGGGTGCTCATCGAACTCCTCGGACGATTCTGCTCACGACTGGTGTCTTCGCTCATGACAGGTGACTCTGCTCAGGACAGAAGTCGACCGGCCACAAACATCGATGGTTATCGATATGAATCCAACCACCACATATCGACAACTGTCAATATATGGGCATAATGGACAGGTGACTGTTGAACAGACATTGCCCGCACCCGCCTCGGCGGCCTGCTGCACTCCCCTGACCGCCGAACCTCTGGATTTGGCCGAAGCACAGGACTTCGCCCGGATCCTCAAGGCACTCGCCGACCCGACACGACTGCGCCTGGTTTCCTTGGTCGCCGCCCACGAGGGCAATGAGGCCTGCGCCTGCGATCTCATCGATCCGGTCGGCCTGGGCCAGCCCACAGTCTCACACCATCTGAAGATCCTCGTCGATGCCGGTGTCCTCCACCGCGAGAAGCGAGGAATCTGGTCCTACTACTCGCTGGCGGCAGAGACCCTGGAGCGCATCGCGGCGTTCCTGTCGCCTGCGTAAGATGCAACACGAACCACTCCCCGAAGAAAGCAGTGAGGTCAATGACTGCGACTGGCAAGACCGTCCTTCAGGCAAGTCTGGATGTCTTCCGCACCCATGGAATGACGACGATCTTCGGCAATCCGGGATCGAACGAGCTGCCGTTCCTGGCAGGACTCGGCGACGACTTCCGCTTCGTCCTCGGCCTGCATGAGCAGGTCGTCGTCGGTATGGCCGAGGGCTTCTCGCGCGTCACGGGACGTCCGGTCCTGGTCAACCTGCATACCGCGTCCGGGTCCGGCAACGGGATGGGGGCGCTGACCAACGCCCATTACGGCCATGTTCCGCTGGTCGTCCTGGCCGGACAGCAGGTTCGCCGAACGGTGGGCCAGGAAGCCATGTTGGCCAATCCGGACGCCGCCACCCTGCCGACGCCGCTGGTGAAGTACTCCCATGAGCCGCTGTCGGCCACAGACGTTCCCCGGACTCTGTCCCAAGCCGCCTTCGAGGCAACTACCCAACCCAGCGGACCCGTCTATGTGTCGGTTCCCTTGGACGACTGGGACGAGGTGGCTCTCGACGACGATGACCTGCTGACGACACGAACGGTGTCGACCGGGCGAGGTCTCGATCCGCAGCAGCAGCGGGAACTGCTCGCCTCTCTTGATGGGGCGAAGCGTCCCGCCCTCGTGGTCGGCCCTCAGGTGGATGCCGCTGCTGTCACTGATCCCAGCGTCTCCGAAGCGGTGATGTCGCTGGCGGAAAAGCTCGACGCTTCCGTGTATGTCGCGCCGTCGCCCACCCGCTGCCCCTTCCCGACGACCCACCCGAACTTCGCAGGTGTCCTGGTTCCCGGGATCAAGTCGGTGCGTGACCAACTGGCCGACCATGACGTCGTCCTGGTGCTGGGTGCCGCAGTGTTCAGATATCACCGGTGGGAACCATCGAACTACCTGACTCCCGGCACCGAGGTCATCCAGATCACCCAGGACCCACGCGAGGCCACCCGGGCACCATTCGGCAAGGCACTCATCACCGATATCGCCAGCACCGCCGTGACTCTCGCCGAACAGATCACCGATCGCGGCACCCGACGCGGCGAACGTGGCTCACGGATCATGAGCCCCGCGGCCACCTCGGCGGAGGGGATGACCGGCGCAGAGGTACTCGAGGTGCTCAACGAGCAGGTCAATGACTCCGTGTCCTATGTCAATGAGACCACCACCTTGGACCTCGACTACCTTGAGCGTGTCGCCATCGACCGACCCGGCATGTACAGCTTCCCCGCGTCCGGCGGTCTGGGCTTCGGGCTGCCTGTCGCCGTCGGAATGTCGATCGGAGCACCGGAGAAGACCATTGTCGCCACCGTCGGTGACGGCTCGGCCAACTACGGCATCACCGCCCTGTACACGGCCGCCCAGCTGCAGACGCGGACCGTGTTCGTCATTATCAACAACTCCGGCTACGGCGCCCTGGCAGGCTTTGCCCAGCGCATGGGCGTGCCCAAAGTCCCCGGGCTGGCCCTGGGCGGCATCGACTTCGTCTCCCTGGCCCACGGCTACGGGGTCCCGGCGAAGCAGACGTCCACCCGCGCCGAGTTCGCCGCCGCCTATCGGGAGGCACTCGAGGCGTCGGGCCCGGTGCTCATCGATGCTTCGATCGTCTCGTGATGATGGGGTGAGGGCTCCGAGCCGACGGAAAGCCGACGTGTTTGCCCCTCGTGCAGCGATCTCGATATCCTGAGAAGTGAGCAACAGCCGCAAGAAACGGTCGGGACGACCCGAACGCAATCAGTCACGATGAGGACGGCCTCGAAGAACAGGAATGTCCGTCATGACTGCCGCCCTACGCAGCATTCTCACTCCGTCTGCCATCGTTCGCCTGGCACTCGGCTGGGGTGCCTTCGCCGCGCTTCTCTTCGCCGGCCCACTGCTGGCCCCACCAGTCCCCGCTCCACTCCTGGTGACAGCACTGATCATCATCGTCGGCGTCATCCTCGTCTGCGCCTTCGGCGTCGTCAACGAAGCCGAGCACCTGGCCCGCCGCCTCGGCGATCCCTACGGTTCGCTCGTCCTCACGCTCTCCATCGTGCTCATCGAGGTGGTGCTCATCGCCGCCGTCCTCTTAGGCCCCGGCGAGCACGCGACGATCGCCCGCGACTCCGTCATGGCCGTGTCGATGATCATCCTCAATGCCGTCATCGGACTGTGTCTGCTGGTGGCAGGGCTGCGACACGGGCGCCTCGCCCACAATCGCACGGGCGTCTCGACGTACCTGTCCCTCATCATCGTCCTCGCGGCCCTCGCCTTCGCATTGCCGGCCCTCATCGGCACGAACGGCAGCTACGAGGAATGGCAGGAGATCCCGATCATCGTGCTCACGATCGGCATCTACGCCTTCTTCCTCTACCGCCAGATGGG
>NZ_JAKDJU010000095.1 GCF_030453725.1 Brevibacterium picturae | reverse complement strand
CGCCGGAGGCGAGCGCGGCCATGAGGAAGGCTGCGTGCTTGCCGGAGCAGTTGAAATACAGGGGCGACTTCGGGTCGCTGCTGCCAGCGGCACCCGAGGAGGCGCCGGCACCCGAGGAGGCGCCGGCATCAGCGGAGGCGTCGGCACCAGCGGAGGCGTCTGCCTGCAGGCTTCGTCGGAAGGCTCCGTCGGCGGGATGCGCGGACGGGCATTGGAGGTCGGCGGGGCTGAGACTGACGGATTCGAGCATCCCGGCGACCGCCTCGGCGTGGCCGGCCTCGCATGTGTGGGACGCGGTCGACAGCGCCGCCCAGGTGCCGGACACCGCGGCACCCAGATTCATCGCGGCGATGGCCTGCAGCGGTTTGAGACTCGACCGGGTGAATACGGGAGCCTCGGGCGCACCCAGGCTGATCAGCGGTGATCCATCCGGGTCGAGGACGACGGCGGAACCGATATGGCGGGATTCGAGGAATCCACTGCGAACGACTGCAGCCAATTCGGCGGCGTCGGCGGAGGCGAATGTGGAACAAGACACGCAGTCAAGCCTACGACCTTATAGGCTGGTGGTGTGAAGGTTCTTGTTATCGGTTCGGGCTCCCGCGAACACGCCCTCGTCCTTGCTCTCAGTCGCGACCCCCAGGTCGACGCCGTCATCGCCGCACCCGGCAACCCCGGAATTGCCGCGATCGCGCACACCGAAGCCGTGGATGTGAACGATTCCGCAGCGGTCACTGCGCTGGCGGAGACGCTCGACGTCGACCTCGTCGTCATCGGCCCCGAGGCGCCACTGGTCGCCGGGGTCGCCGACGCCCTGCGTGAGTCCTCGTTCCCGGTCTTCGGGCCCAGTTCCGAGGCCGCGGTCCTCGAAGGCTCGAAGGCGTTCGCGAAGGAGGTCATGGAGTCGGCGAATGTGCCCACCGCACGCACCGTGGTCGCCTACACCCCCGAGGAGGCGGCCGCGGCCCTCGACGACTTCGGTACTCCGTACGTGGTCAAGGCCGATGGCCTGGCCGCGGGCAAGGGCGTCGTCGTGACCTCGGACCGGGCCGAGGCACTGACCCACGCCACCTCGTGCCTCGAGGTCTCAGACCGGGTCGTCATCGAGGACTACCTCGACGGCCCCGAGGTCTCCCTCTTCGTGCTGAGCGACGGGCAGCATACCGTTCCCCTGGCTCCTGCCCAGGACTTCAAGCGCATCAGCGACGGGGACACGGGGCCCAACACCGGTGGCATGGGCGCCTACTCGCCGCTGCCTTGGATCCCGGCCGGCACCGTCGATGAGATCGTGGACACCGTCGCCCAGCCGGTCGTCGATGAGATGACCCGCCGCGGCACCCCCTTCGTCGGCCTCCTCTACTGCGGGCTCGCCCTGACCTCGAAGGGCCTGCGGGTCGTGGAGTTCAACGTCCGCTTCGGCGACCCCGAAACCCAGTCCGTTCTTGCCCGTCTGCGCAGCCCGCTGGGACAGACCATGCTCGCCGCCGCCGAGGGTCGCCTCGACGAGGTCGGCGAGCTCGAGTGGGACCCGCGCACCTCGGTGACCGTGGTCATGGCCGCCGAGAATTACCCGAACACTCCCCGCACCGGCGACATCATCCGCGGTCTCAACACGGCCGACGGGCTCGAGGACGTCCACATCCTCCACGCCGGGACCGCCCGGGCCACAGACACGGGGGCTGGGTTCGCCCCGGAGGACACCGTCATCTCCGAGGACGTCGCCGAGACCGGAGACATCGTCACCGCCGGCGGTCGTGTGCTCTCCATCGTCTCGCTGGGCTCGGGCCTCGACGAGGCACGGGCCAAGGCCTATGCCGCTGTGACCGAGGTCAAATGGGACGGCGAACAGCACAGGACCGACATCGCCGAGGTGGCCGCCCGCGGGCAGATCACCGTCGCCGATATCTACCCGGCCCCTGAGAGGGCGGCCGCCGTGCCGTCGGCAGAGGCTGCTCCGACCGATGCGGCGTCGGGAGAGGCTGCGACGTCGGGAGAGGCTGCGGCGTCGGGAGATGAGCCGACGCTGCCGTTCCCTGTCGAGGAACCGTCACCGGGCTCGAGCGCCTCAGCGCGACTCGATTCCACGGCTCCCGAGCTCCCGGGCTGGGAGCACGTGTACTCCGGCAAGGTCCGCGACCTCTACATCCCCGACGACGCCGCTGACGCCGCCTCGACCGAGCAGCTGCTCATGGTCGCCTCGGATCGCATCTCCGCCTATGACTGGGTTCTCGATTCCGAGATCCCCGACAAGGGCAGGGTGCTCACCGGCTTGAGTCTGTGGTGGTTCGACCAGCTCTCCGAGGTCATCGGCAACCATGTCATCAGCTCCGATGTCCCCGAGGCCGTGGCCGGCCGCGGTCTCATCGTGAAGAACCTGTCGATGCTGCCCATCGAATGCGTGGCCCGCGGCTACCTCACCGGCTCCGGCATGGCCGACTACAAGGCCACGGGTTCCGTGTGCGGAATCCAGCTGCCGGCAGGTCTCATCGAAGCCGACCGTCTGGAACCTGCGATCTTCACGCCGGCGACCAAGGCCGAGCTGGGAGACCACGACGAGAACGTCAGCTTCGCCCAGATCACGGAGACCATCGGCACCGAGGCGGCCGAGAAGGCCCGTGACCTGACCATCGAGATCTACCAGAAGGCCGAGGCGATCGCCCGTGAGCGCGGCATCATCCTCGCCGACACGAAGTTCGAGTTCGGCACGCTGCCCGATGGCACGCTGGTCCTCGGCGACGAGGTGCTCACTCCGGATTCGTCTCGCTTCTGGGATGCCGAGAGCTACGAGGCAGGCCAGGCGCAGGCGAGCTTCGACAAGCAGTTCGTCCGCGACTGGCTGACGACAGAGTCCGGCTGGGACAAGTCCTCGGACACTCCCCCACCGGCGCTGCCCGCCGAGGTGATCGAAAAGACCCGCGCCCGCTACATCGAGGCCTTCGAAAGGCTCACCGGACAGAAGTTCCCCGGCTGAGGCCAATCACAGCCTGACCGCGTCACCCCTGCAACGCTGCTTCACCGAAACAACGCCGCACCGCCGACACCACTGCGCACGCATGCGTGTCCCGGCGGTGCGGCGTTGTTTCGGTGCCTATATGCGCTGGAATGTTGTGTCGCCCCACCCGGCCTGCTGTACATCCGCCACACGTCTCTGCCCGCGAAAAACGCACAGAACAACACTGAATCAGCAGTCCTCACATTTCTGCACGAGGTTTTCTCAGCGTCAAGCCGTCTCATACAACGAAATCGGTGGAAACCACCTGCCGGTTCCGCTAGGGTGGATCCGACAGTGACCGGCGACACATCATGTCGCACGAGCCACACATTGACGTGCAACTCGGTTGGAAGTGACACCATGCATTACTGGAACGGCAGCTATCGCGAAGGCAGCGGCGAGGCCTTCACCCTCGTCAACCCGGCAACGGGTGAGCGAATCGGAGAGTACACGCTGGCAAACTCCGCCGACGTCAACGCAGCAGTCGCCTCGGCGAAGGCCGCCTACCCCGCCTTCAAGGCGCTGACCCCGGGAGAGCGGGCAGAGATGATGCTGGCCCTGGCGACTCAGCTCGAGGCCCGTGCCGACGAGCTCGCCGAGCTCGAATCCCTACAGACCGGCAAGTCCATCCGCCTGGCCAAGGAATTCGACGTGCCCGGCTCGATCGACAACGCGAAGTTCTTCGCCGGCGCCGCCCGTCAGCTCACCGGCCTGGCCGCCGGAACCTATTGGGAGAAGTCGACGTCGATGACGAGGCGCGAACCCCTCGGCGTCGTCGGCTCCATCGCCCCGTGGAACTACCCGCTGCAGATGGCCGCGTGGAAGATCTTCCCCGCCGTCGCGGCCGGCAATACGATCGTGCTCAAAACCTCGGAGATGACTCCCGGGACCTCGCTCATCCTCGCCGAGGCGGCCACCGCGGCAGGCTTCGCCCCCGGAGTCATCAACGTCATCGCCGGTGACGGTCTCGAAGCCGGGGAAGCGCTCATCACCCATCCGGACGTCGTCATGTCCTCGTTCACCGGATCGACGAAGGTGGGCCGTCGCATCATGGAACTCGCCGCGGCCAAGGGCTCCCGCGTCCACCTCGAGCTCGGCGGCAAGGCCCCGCTCGTGGTCTTCGACGATGCCGACATCGAGGCCGCCGCACGCGGTGCCGTCGCCGGGACACTCATCAACTCCGGACAGGACTGCACCGCGGCCACGCGGGCCATCGTTGCCCGCGGGCACTTCGAGGCCTTCACCGATCGGGTCACCGAACTCATGAACGGCGTCCGCGTCGGCAACCCGACGGACCCCGCCACAGACATGGGATCCCTGATCTCGCTGACCCACCGCTCACGGGTCGCCAGCATGGTCGATCGCGCCCGTGAAGCCGGGGCTACGATCCACTGCGGCGGGCAGGTGCCCACGCACAACCACCTCGGCGAGGCTCTGCCCGGGGACACCGAGTCAACGGCGTACTACGCGCCGACGCTCATCAGCGGAATCGACACCGACGCCGAGGTGTGGCGGGACGAGATCTTCGGTCCCGTCCTCGTCGCGATCGCCTTCGACACCGATGACGAGGCCATCGACCTGGCCAACGACACCCCGTACGGTCTGGCGGCGAGCGCTTGGACGACGACCACGAACCGGACGATGCGTGCCGCAGCCGACATCGAGGCCGGATGCGTGTGGATCAACGAGCACATCCCGATCGTCTCCGACATGCCCCACGGCGGATACAAGGCCTCCGGGTTCGGCAAGGACATGAGCCAGTACTCGTTCGATGAGTACACGCAGGTCAAGCACGTGTTCATCGATCAGCACGAGGACCCGCACCACGAATGGCAGGACACCGTCTTCACGTCCTGAGCCCCGGTGCACATACAATGACATCCTGCGGAGCGCGTCCGGCGCGTCTCCGCCTCACCTTCGACAAGGAAGTCGGGAGGAATATGAACCTCGACGTTCTCGACGTCAGCATCTTCGACGGCCACGCCGTCCTGCCCGCGGACCGCATCAGCATTCGCGACGGAATCATCACCGAGATCGGCGTCGGCGCGGCGCCCGAACCTGCCGAACGCACCATCACGGCCACGGGGAAGCTGATCACGCCCGGGTTCGTCGACGCCCATGTACACACAACCTTCGGCGGACAGGAGTCCCTGGCCTGCGATCTCAGCGAAGCACAGGGGCTCGAGGCCTCCCTCGACGTGATCCGGGACTACCTGGCCGCAACCGCTCCGGAAGCCACAGCTGCTGTCGATGCCGCGACTGCCGCGACCGCCACGACAGCAGCAGATGGATGGGTCACCGGCGGCGGGTGGTCGATGTCCGATTTCCCCGGAGGCGCACCGAGAGCCGCGATCCTTGACGAGCTGAGCCCGGACCGGCCCATCATCCTGCTCAGTGCCGATCATCATTCGGCATGGGTGAATTCGAGGGCCATGGACCTCGCCGGCCTCGAGACCTCCACCCCCACCCCGCCCGGAGGCGTGATCGAGAAGAACGAGGACGGCGCACCGACCGGGTGCCTGCACGAATCCGCGATGGATATCGTCTCCGGGATCGTCCCCGCCGCTGCCAACTCCGCCGTCCGCGCCGGGCTGCTCGCCGGGCAGTCCTTCCTGCACAAACTCGGCGTCACCGCGTGGATGGATGCGATCGTCGGCGACTACTCCGGCCATCGCTCCCCCTTCGATGCCTATGTCGACGCGGAGAACACCGACGATCTGTCCGCCGAGGTGGTCGGCAGCCTGTGGTGGCCCCGTGACGTCGATGACATCGACGCCCAGGTCGCGGCCCTGCTCGAGCAGCGGCGAACTCAGGGACAGTTCCGCACGACCTCGGTGAAGTTCATGCTCGACGGCATCGTCGAATCCCGGACAGCCGCAATGAGTGCTGAGTACAGCTGCGCCTGCGGCGGATTCGGCACCAGCTACTTCACCCGCGAGCACCTCCACCGGTCCTTCGCCGCCCTCGACGCGGCAGGCTTCGACATCCACTGCCATGCGATCGGTGATGCTGCCATCAAGGCCGCCCTCGACGCATTCGAAGCCATCGGAAGCGACAGCGGATACTCCGATGGCACAGACAGCGACCGCCGCCATCACATCGCCCACGTCCAGGTCGTCGACCCCGTTGATGTCGACCGCTTCGCGACGCTCGGGATCACCGCGAATCTGCAGGCACTGTGGGCCTGCCACGACCAGCAGCTGCTCGACCTCAACATTCCCTACCTCGGTGCCGAACGCACCAGCTGGCTGTACCCATTCAGGTCATTCGCAAAGGCAGGGACCCACCTGGCCATGGGTTCGGACTGGCCGGTCTCGACGCCGAACCCCTGGGAGGCGATCCATGTCGCCGTGAACCGCTCGCACCCGGACGCGGGCGACCCGGCACCGCTCCTGCCCGAGCAGGCCATCGACCTGACCACCGCGCTGCGCGCCTACACCTCCGGGTCCGCACACCTGCTGCGCTCGAACACCAACGGGACCATCCGCACCGGCCAGGTCGCCAATCTCGCGCTGGCAAGTGCCAACCCCTTCGACATCGCCCCGCAGAGACTCGTCGAGGTGCACAACGAACTGACAGTCGCAGACGGTCGGATCGTCCACGACGACACCGCCCCAGAGTCCATTCCAGTCACACAGCCTGAAAGGCAATCATGACCACGACAGTCACGCCAGAGTCATCTGCTCCCCCGCAGGTCGGGCACCTGGAGGTCCGAGGAGTCAAGAAGGTCTTCGGGGACACCACCGCGATCGAACGTCTCGACCTGTCCGTGCGCAAGGGCGAGTTCCTGTCCCTCCTGGGCCCCTCGGGCTGCGGAAAGACGACCCTGCTGCGCATGATCGCAGGCTTCGAGACTCCCACAGACGGGGCGATCCTACTGTCGGGCAAGGACATCGTCAGCCTCCCGCCGCATCGGCGCCCGGTGAACACAGTGTTCCAGTCGTACCTGCTGTTCCCCCACATGAACATCGCCGACAACATCGCCTACGGGCTCAAGCAGGCGAAAGTCCCCAAGCCGGACATCGCCGAGAGGGTTCGTGAGGTTCTGGCGCTGGTCCAGATGGAGGACTTCGCAGGGCGCAAACCCGAACAGCTCTCCGGCGGTCAGCAGCAGCGCATCGCCCTCGCCCGCGCCCTGGTGAATCGCCCACAGGTCCTTCTGCTCGACGAACCGATGTCGGCTCTCGACCGCAAACTGCGCGAGGAGATGCAGCTCGAGCTCAAGCGCCTGCATGCGAGACTCGGCACCACGTTCGTGTTCGTCACCCATGATCAGCAGGAGGCGCTGGCGATGAGTGATCGCATCGTCGTCATGTACGACGGGGTCATCCAGCAGGTCGGCAGCGGTGAGGAGATCTACGAGGAGCCGGGCAATCGGTTCGTCGCGAGCTTCATCGGCAAACAGAATTTCATCCCGGTCACCGTGACCGAGGTCGACGACGCGGGGGCGACCCTGACGAGTAAGAACTCGGTGATGCACACGAGCGCGATCGAGTCCAAACCTGTCACGGCGGACTCTTCCGCCGGCGCTGGAGCCCTGCGTGAAGGTGACACGGTCCGAGCCGCCATCCGTCCCGAGCGGATGCGAGTCGCCGGGGCCGACCCCGCTGCCGGGACGATGCCGAACACGGCCCCGGGCACCGTCATCTCCACCTCGTTCCTCGGCGATGTCGTGCAGTACATGGTGCGTTCCGGCTCGAATGACGAGGTCCTCGCTCGTGTCCCAGCGGCCGGTGCCCAGATCTTCGCGCAGGGCGACGAGGTTGCGCTGTCCTGGGACTCCGATGCGGTGGCGGTGTTCGCCGATGAGTAAGCGCTCCCCGATCAGCGTCCTCGCTCCGCACGACAAGGTCGAAAGGATCACACGACGAGCGGCTCTGGCCGGCTTCGGCGTCCTCGGCCTCGGGGCTCTGACCGCGTGCGGGCGGAATACGAGCATGGCCGCCTCACCGGCGACCGATGGCGAGCTCGAATCGAAGCTCAACCTCTATACCTGGGGCGATTACGATTCTCCGGATCTGCTGGAGAAGTTCCGCGACGACTTCGATGTGCTCCTGCAGGTCGACTCCTACGGATCGAACGAGGAGCTCATCGCCAAGCTGTCCTCGAGCCGCGGAACCTCGGGCTACGACGTCGTCGTCCCCACCGGCTCCCAGATCGACCGGTTCGCCAGCCATGACCTGCTCCAACCCCTGGATCTGTCCCTGATTCCGAACTTCTCGCACATGGATCCGAACTTCATCGACCAGGACTTCGATCCGGGGAATGAGTACACGATCTGCAAGGCCTGGGGCACAACCGGCTTTGCCTACCGCACCGATGTCATCTCGGGCACGATGACCTCCTGGCAGGATTTCATCGATGCTGCCCAGGGCGAGGCCGCCGGGCGCACATCGCTGCTGTCCGACCCGTGGGAGGTCACGGCGATCACGCTGGCGACCCTCGGTTACAGCCTGAACACGACCGATGAGAAGGAGCTCGCCGAGGCGAAGAAGATCATCCTCGACGAGATCGCGCCCAATGTCCGTGCCTATTTCGGCAGCGCATCAACGGGAATGATCCAGGGCAGCTTCGACCTCATGCAGTCCTACAACGGCGACGCCCGTCAGGGCTTCAACGAGGTCGACAACCCGGAGGACTGGGAGTACGTCTTCCCGACGCCCTCGGCGAATCTCTGGATGGACTGCTGGGCGATCGCCACCGGGGCACCGCATCCGGATGCCGCCCATGAGTTCATCAACTTCATGATCTCCCCCGACAACACCATGACCCAGATCGAATACATCGGCTATCCGATCGGGGTCAAGGGCACGGAGGAGAAGGCGAAGGAGGCCGAACTCGACTACCTCGATCTCATCTTCCCGGACCAGGAGGTTCTCGATCGACTCGAGGCCAGCATCTTCAATGAGGGAATGGCGGCACGCGTCGACATCCTCACCGAGGCCAAAAGGAGGTCGGGAGCAGCATGATTCCGCTTCGCAACAGAATCTTCGGACCCGCGGCACTGTCGTTTCCCACGTGGGCCTACGTGCTCTTCTTCTTCGTCATCCCCGTGGCGATGGTGTTCTTCTTCAGCTTCGGCTACAAGCCGGACATCTACACGGCGGTGGCCACCGATGAACTCAGCTTCGATCGATTCCCCGAAGCGCTGAATCCGGCCTTCGTGTCGACGTTCTTCGCCACGCTGCGGATCTCGCTCCTCGGCACGTTCATCTGTCTGCTCATCGCACTGCCCTTCGCCTATTGGATCGCGGTGAAGATCTCCCCAGCCCGGCGCAGCCTCGCCCTGGCTCTGGTCATGGTGCCGTTCTGGACGAACTTCCTCGTCCGCACGCTCGGCTGGCAGATCATCCTCTCCCCCACGGGCTTCTTCTCCGAGGGGCTCATGGCGCTGGGGCTGACGCAGGAGAGGATCGACATTCTCTACACCCACACCGCGGTCCAGATCGGCGTCGTCTACAACTATCTGCCGCTCATGATCCTGCCGCTCTTCGTGGCCATCGACCGGTCGGGCACGAAGCTGCGCGAAGCCAGCTACGACCTCGGCGCGAACAAGGTCAAGACCTTCTTCAAGGTGACACTGCCCATGGCGATGCCGGGCGTCATCTCGGGCTGCCTGCTCGTCTTCATCCCACTCAACGGCGACTACATCACCGCCACCGTGCTCGGCGGGGCGAGCGGGTCGATGATCGGCCAGCTCATCGCCGAACAGTTCAACTCCGCTCAGAACTGGGCGCTGGGTTCGGCCATGGCCGTCGTCCTCATCGCCTCGACTGTCGTCGTCGTGGGCCTCGGCTTCGCTCTGCTCAAGATCGGGCAGCTCATCGCGGCGAAGGCCAACAGTATTCCGATCTCGAACGGGAGGGCATGACATGGCCCATACGATCCGCAAACCGCTGACCGACAGGCTCCTCAGCGCATGGGGGATCCTGGTCTTCATCTACCTGTTCCTGCCGATCGCCGTCATCGTCGCCTACTCGTTCAACAACGGCAAGGTGCTCGCGAATTTCTCCGAGTTCGGCTTCAACGCCTACGCCAACGGACTCGACAACGACGTCATCGTCGCCACCGTATTCACGAGCCTCCAGGCCGCCGTCGGCTCGGCGATCGTGGCGACCATCTTCGGCACCATCGGCGGCGTCGCCCTCGCCCGTGCCAAGCGCGGGGTGTGGTGGGCCGTCGGACTCACCGTCGTTCTCGGTGCCACACTGTTCACCCCGGAGATCGTCGACGGCATCGCCTTCCTGCCGTGGTTCGTCACGCTCGGCGTGGACTGGGGGCTGACCCCGTTCAACGACGGACTGGTCCGCCTGATCATCTCGCACGCAATGTTCTCGATGGCCGTCGTGACCTTCATCATCCGGGCGCGAATGGCCGGGATGAACCAGCAGCTCGAGGAGGCCGCCGCCGACCTCGGTGCCAACGCGTGGCAGAGGTTCCGCGACATCACCCTGCCGATCGCGGCTCCCGGCATCTTCGCCGGCGCCCTCATGTCGTTCACGCTCAGCCTGGACAACACGATCCTCTCGAGCTTCGTCCAGCTGCCGGGGTCGACACCGTGGCCGGTCTACATCTTCGCTGCGGTCAAGGTGGCACTGCGGCCCGAGATCGCCGCGATCTCGACTCTCATGTTCCTACTCACCCTCATCGCACTCGGGGTCTGCGCCCTGGCTCTGCGCAAGACCGGGGGAAGCTCGACGGAGATCATCAAGACCATGGCCGGATGATTCCCGGACCCTCGCCGAGGTGGGCCCGGAGTCCGCGAGTTCTCGCCGAGGTGGGCCCAGAGTCTGCGAGGCCCGCACACCTGCACACAGTTGACATTTGCCGCAAGGCAGAAGGAGAAGTGACATGGACGTCAAAGTCGCACTGGCCGACGCCTCGACCGTTCCGTTCTGGCTCGATTCCGAGCAGCGGCCGGAGCCCCAGCCACCGCTGACCCGCGATCTCGAGGCCGGCCTCGTCATCGTCGGCGGTGGCTTCACCGGCCTGTGGACGGCTCTGCAGGCGAAGGAACGTGACCCCGATCGCCACGTCGTCCTGATTGAGGCGAACACGATCGGGTGGGCCGCCTCGGGGCGCAACGGCGGGTTCTGTGCCGCCAGCCTCACCCACGGCTATGACAACGGCGAATCGCATCTGCCGGATGAGAACGAGCGTCTGGCGCAGTTGGGGCGGGAGAACCTCGACGCGATCGAAGCAGCCGTGGCCAGGTACGACATGGATGTCGAGTTCGAACGCACCGGTGAACTCGACGTCGCGACCGAGGACTACCAGGTTCCGGAGCTGCGCGAAGCGCACGACCCCGAGGCTGGTTTCATCTTCTACGATCAGCAGGAACTGGCCCAGATCGTGAAGTCACCGACGTACAAGGGTGCCCTCTGGGACTCTCGCGAGGTTGCCTTGGTCAACCCCGCCGAACTGTGCTGGGAACTGCTGCGGGTCATCCGTGAACTCGGCGTCGAGGTCTTCGAAGGCACAAAGGTCACCGATGTCAGCGACCGGACGTCGACGGTGCAGGTGACGACCCGAGTGAACTCTGCGCCCGCGTCCGGAACCGCGAGCTCCGCGCCCGGGTCCGCGAGCTCCGCGCCCGGGTCCGCGAGCGTCTCGACGATCACGGCGCAGCGGGT
>NZ_JAKDJU010000328.1 GCF_030453725.1 Brevibacterium picturae | reverse complement strand
TCGCGGACAAGGTCCTCGCGGCCGCCGCCGAGGTGACCGCGAAGCTGCGGTGACCTCTTAAGCAGAACGATCGAGCGGACCGCTCACTCAGCGTGCTCAGATTCCCAGAACGTGCCTCTTGCGGGCGACTTCCTCGACGATCTGATGGTCACTGCGCAGCTCCTTGATCAACGCGACGCCGAGGATGACCACGATGATGGTGAACGGCACTGCAGAGAGCATCGCCGCCTGCTGAAGTGCTTGCAGCCCGCCGACGAGGAGCAGTACGATGGCGCAGGCCCCGGTGAGGAAGCCCCAGGTGGCGATGACCGGCCGGCGCGGTTCGAACGATCCCCCTGAGGACAGGGAACTGAGGACGAAGGTGTTCGAGTCGGCCGAGGAGACGAAGAACAGAATCACCATGATGATGGTGAAGATCGAGGTCAGAAGCGTCAGCGGAAGCTGATCGAGCAGGCTGAAGAAGGCAGTATCGAGGTTTTCGGCAGTCGCCTCTCCGATCTTCGCCCCTTCCATGTCGAGCTTGATCGCGGAGCCGCCCATGATCGTGAACCAGACGAAGAACACGGCGCTGGGGACGAGGAGGACGCCGGCGACGAACTGGCGGATCGTGCGACCCTTCGAGATCTTGGCCAGGAAGATTCCGACGAAGGCGCTCCACGACAGCCACCAGGCCATCATGAAATAGGTCCAGCCGAGCATCCATTCGCTGTCCGCGGCGCTCGAGGGCGTCATGAAGCTCACCTCGAGGAAGTCTCCGGCGAAGGAGCCGACCGAGCGCACGAACAGATTCGCCACGAAGCCGCTGGGGCCGGTGATGAAGACGAAGAGTCCGAGCAGAGTCGCCATGGTCAGAGTGATCTGCGAGATGTACCTGATGCCCCGACTGACACCGGTGAATGCGGAACCGGTGAAGAGAAGTGTGAGCACGGCGACGACCACGATCTGGAGGACGATCGTTGCGTCGATGCCGAAGATCGTGTTGAGCCCCTCACCGATCTGAGAGGCGCCGAGGCCCAGCGACGTGGTCGTTCCGAAGAGCGTGGCGATGATGGTGAGGATGTCGATGAACTTGCCGACCCAGCCATCGACGAGCCGACCGAGTACCGGCCTCAGCATCGTGGAGACCAGAGCCGGTCGTCCCTTCCTGTGCGTCGAATAGCCGATCGCCAGACCGAAGACTCCGAAGATGGCCCAGGCCTGGAAGCCCCAGTCGAGGTAGGAGAACTGCATGGCCCGGATCGCGGCATCCATGGTCTCCGGCTCGGCCAGGCCGTGTGGAGGAACCATGAAATGCGACATCGGTTCGGCGACGCCGTAGCTGACGAGTCCGATTCCCATCACTGCGGCGAGGATCATCGACAGCCACGCCACCGTGCTGTACTCCGGCAGCGAGTCCGCTGACCCGAGCCGGATCCGTCCGAACCGACTCGCGGCGAACCACACGAGCATGACGATCGCAGCGAAGGGCACCACGAGGTAGATCCACCCGAAGCTCGACGACACGGCGGTCATCGCTGTGGTCATGATGTCGCCGAGGCTGTCGGGAGAGACTGTGGCCCAGATGACGAAGGCGATGACGAAGGCCACCGCGCAGAAGAAGACGCTGCCGACCGGGCTGCGGCGCGCTGTTTCTTCAGATTCGCCTGTCTGCTTCGTTGCAGTCTTCACAGAGTCGGGTTCAGGCTCGGGATCGGAGTCAGGCTCCGAGTCGGCTTCAGCCCCGGGG
>NZ_JAKDJU010000327.1 GCF_030453725.1 Brevibacterium picturae | reverse complement strand
CACTGATTCGTTAGACTCGACCTGTGGCAGCGATCGACAAAGACATTCTCCGTTTGGCACTTCCGGCTCTCGGAGCGCTGATTGCCGAACCCATCTTCCTGCTCTCAGACACGGCTATGGTCGGCCACCTCGGCGCCGGTGCACTGGGATCGCTGGCCATCGCGTCGACGATCTTGCAGACCGTCCTCGGGTTGATGATCTTCCTCGCCTACGCCACCACCCCACGTGTCGCCAGGCGGATGGGCGCCGGAGATCGCCCCGGGGCCATCAACGCGGGCTTCGACGGGATCTGGCTCGCTCTGTGCACCTCGGTGGTGCTGCTGGCGCTCGGTCTTCCCCTGCTCAGACCGCTCATCGCAGCCTTCGAGCCCGGCAGCCAGATCGCCGAGGGCGCTCACTCCTACCTCGCCATCTCCTGGTGGGGCCTGCCGTTCATGCTCGTCGTCATCGCCGCCACCGGGCTCCTGCGCGGGCTTCAGGACACGCGCACGCCCTTGGTGGTGGCAGCGGTCGGATGCATCGCCAACATCGGGCTGAACGCGATCTTCATCTATGGTTTCGACATGGGAGTCGCGGGATCCGCGCTGGGGACCGTCATCGCCCAAGCCGGCATGTGCTCCGTCTACGTGCTGATCTCGATCAGGGCGGCACGACGATTCCACGCCACATTCCGACCCGACTGGTCCGGTGTGCTCTCCTCGGCGAAGACCTCCGGATGGCTGTTGGTGCGCAACGCTTCCCTGCGCGCGGCTCTTATCATCCTCATCTTCCTCGCCACGGCCATTGGCACGACCGAACTCGCCGCGATCCAGGTCGCCCAGAGTCTCTTCTTCGCCCTCGCGCTCGCCCTCGACTCGCTGGCCATCGCCGGTCAGGCCCTGATCGGTCTGCAGCTGGGCGCACGCAATGTCGACGCGGTGGCTGCGATCAACCGCAGACTGTGTCTGTGGGGCATCGTCTTCGGCGTCGTCGTCGGTCTCATCCTCTTGGCCGGGGCCGGAATCATTCCCCGCGGCTTCTCCTCGGACCCAGCGGTCGTGGCACTGATGACGAGCCTGCTTCCCGTGCTCGCACTGAGCATGCCCATCGCCGGCTATGTCTTCGTCCTCGACGGTGTCCTGATGGGCGCCGAGGATGCCAAGTATCTCGCTCTGGCACAATTGGTGGCAGTAGGCGGATATGCGATCCTGCTGATTCCGGTCGTCCTCTACTGGCCCGGTGCCCTGGGGCTGTGGGCCGCGTTCTGCATCGGCTTCGTCGGCCTCCGAGCACTGACATTGGGATGGCGCGTGCGCAACCGCAGGTGGATCGCTCGTGCGGTCGAGAAAGGAACCTCATGAACGAACGTCAGAACCGGGATCCCGCCGAGGCGGGTCGCCGGACCGAACTCAGGTCACGGATCCGTCCGCTGGGCGCCGAGACCCCAGACGATGTATTTCTGCCCTTCCTCGATCTGTGTTTCAACTGGTCCATGGACAGACCACGGGTCGAGATCGATGAACTCATCGAACGCGATGATGCCGCCTTCTACTTCAAGGACTGGGGCCGCAACGGCGACATCGCAGTGGCCGCATACGCGACAGATCTGAGCGCAGGGGACACCACAGACGAAGGATCCGCCGCCAGTTCAGAACCGGAGATCGTGGGTCTCGCATGGCTGCGTCTGGCCGGGTTCGAGGCAGTGATCGAAAAGTCGAAAGCCACCCCCGAAGACACAGAGGACGAGGTAG
>NZ_JAKDJU010000326.1 GCF_030453725.1 Brevibacterium picturae | reverse complement strand
CCTCCGAAGATCGCCGGTACCCTCGCCGAGGCGGCTCCTGGCTGACACGGCACGCTCGCCGAGGTGGTTCCTGGCTGACACGGCACGCCGATGGCGTGCCTCATCGTCTCCGCCATTGTCTTCGCCGTCGGTGTGGCGACCAGTCTCTCGCCGAGCAAGGTCGTCGAGAACACCCGCCAGGTCGACGCACGCCGCCGCTGTTCGATGCGCACCCATTGGTCGGTGGGCATCGAACTGCGAGGGATCTGGTTATGACTGGCGCGGAACGATCATCACTGGGCCCCGTGCGGTGTTGAGCACGCCGCGGGAGACGGAACCGAGCAGAGCACTGCGCACCGCTCCGCGGCCTCTGTTGCCGACCACGGTCAGCGCCGCCTTCGCGGTCCAGTCGCTGATGACGTCCTCGGGATGGCCGATCTCGACGTCGATGGAGATGTCCAGGTCCGGATGATCGTCGAACAGCCACGAAAAGTCGGACCTGATCTTCGTCTCGAATTCGGCTCGGCGTCTCTGTCGCGACTCGTGGTGAACCTGAAGATCGGGGTACCAGTACAGCCATTCCTCCAGCTGAGGCATGATCATGAGCAGCTTCAGAGGCGCGGTGGTCTCTTCGGCGGTCTGTGCCGCCTGTTTGACGACCGCGAAGCTCTGGGCCGAACCGTCGACGGCGGCGACGATCGGAGCGGTGATCGCCTCCTCGGCAGGACCCTCATCCTTCGTGCCGGCCTCGGCCAAGTCGGTTCCGGGGAACACGAGCGTCGGGCAGTGGGCGTGGGCAGGCAGGGCGGATGCGACTGAACCGAGGACGCGTCCGACGAACCCGTCGCGTCCGCGAGCGCCGACGACGATCAGCTGGGCCTGCTCGGACAGCTCGACGAGTGTGCCGGTGGGGTTGCCCTCGGCAACTGCGAACACGACTTCGCCCGCGTAGTCGCTGAGGTCTCCCTCGGCCACTTCGAGCGTGGCCTCGGCGATCTTCCGCCTGGTTTGGCCCTCCGGTTCCGGCGGGAGCGAGGCCATATTGGGATAGATCGGCACCGGTACCGTATAGACGGTGACAACGGTCAGTCTGGTCTTCCGGCGGAGGGCTTCGTTCGCCCCGAACCGCAGGGCCGCCTTGGCGTGTTCGGATCCGTCGAAACCGACCAGAACCCCATGATCGCGGACTGTCGAGTCGGCGGTATTGACGTCGTCGTACATCACGAACCTCCCAGGGGGTTTCTCAGATTCGAGCGACGGCGGCAACCCCGTGACGAAACCGCTGTCGTCATCACTCAGCATAGCAAGTATTTCTACATTATGTACAACTTCGGGGAATGCGGAACACCGGGCAGGTGACGCACTCGGCGGATTGCGACCGGCGCGCAGAGTGCCGATTGCGCGGTCATTCTCGGGACGATGAGGGCGGGTGCTGTCATCTGGTTGAGCCAGCCTCGCCTCACCGAGCCCAGAAGCAGGCTGGTCAGACCGCCGCGGCCGCGGTTGCCCAGAGTGACCGGTGCTGCTGTACGTGTGGCCTCCGGGAGCACGGTCGCTGCCGAGCCTTCCTGAAGGTGGGGGCGAAGGACCGGCCCCGTGTGGCGCTGGCTGACTTGTGTTGCCACGTCGTTCAGATGGTCGGCGTACCGGGCCGCGCGCGGCTGTGTCTGCGACCGTGAGAGCCGAAGCGTCCACGTCGATTCCCGCAATGACCTCGTGGGCGAAATCCGATTCGCTGCGCTGGTCGGAGGCGTCGA
>NZ_JAKDJU010000094.1 GCF_030453725.1 Brevibacterium picturae | reverse complement strand
GCCTGATCGTCGACGGGAATGCTGATCCACTGTGCCTTCATGATGACTCCTCGGTGATAGTTGTCTGTTCATTCGTATTCATAGTCGTCTGCGGTGTCGTCCACCGATGGAGCATCGACCGCAGCGGCGCCGGGTCGATGCGATGGAACTTGTATCTGCCTTCTCTGCGTGAGCGGACAAGCCCAGCAGCTTCCAGCACCGCGAGGTGTTGGGACACCGCCTGTCGGGACATGTTCAGCTCATGTTTGTTGCTCAGCCGAGAGCAGATTTCGAACAGGGTCTGATCGTCACGGTCGACCAGCTCATCGAGAATAGTCCGCCGAGTCAAGTCTGAAAGTGCCTTGAAGATATCAGCCACATCATCATAATAGGCAAGCAGGTACTTGCCTGTCAATGGCCCGACGTGCCGCGGCTTATAGCCCCGCTCGAAGGGTCGGGTTTTCCCTGCCCAGGAGGTGGGAGGACTTCATGGTCGCGCAAGGTCGATTGCGAAAAGATGGAGCCATGACAAACACACAGCTTCCCGCGATCATCACATCGACGAACATCAGCAAGCACTACAACCAGACCTATGCGCTCGCCGGAGTCGACCTCACCATCGGCCTCGGCGAATCGTTGGCCATCATGGGCCCCTCGGGTTCCGGAAAGACCACGCTCCTGCACTGCCTGGCCGGTATCATCCGCCCTGATGAGGGCAATATCCGCCTCCTGCCCACCGACCGCAGCGCCGCAGCAGAGATCACCTCGCTGAAGGAGAAGGGCCGCACCGCACTGCGCCGTGAGGTCTTCGGCTTCGTCTTCCAGCAGGGGCTGCTCCTGCCCGAGCTCTCCGCGTTGGACAACGTGGCCCTCGCCGCAATGCTGGCGGGCATGAAGCGCCCCGATGCGACCGAACACGCCCGTGCATGGCTTCAGCGTCTGGGACTGGCCGAGCACCTGAGCAAGCGCATCGGTCAGCTCTCCGGCGGTCAGGCCCAGCGTGTGGCCATCGCCCGCGCCCAGGTCACCCAGCCCGTGGTCACCTTCGCCGACGAACCCACAGGTGCCCTGGACTCCACCACCTCCACCGAGGTGCTCTCCGAACTCCTCGCTTCCACCACCGGCCGCGGATCGACCCTGGTCGTGGTCACCCATGACGAGACCGTGGCCGCCCGCTGCTCCCGCATCGTCCGTCTCGCCGACGGCCGGATCGTCTCCGACTCCGCTGCCCAGGCCCAGCAGGCGCCGACGCAGTACGTCCAGAACAATCAGTACGTCCAGAACAACCGGTGATGCCGACCATGAATATCCTTCCCGTCGTACTGACCAAGCAATCGTTCGCCTCAACCACCTCGAAGCTCGTGGCCATCGCGTTCTTCGCCTGCTCGACCCTCTTCCTCACCGTCGCCGGCGGAGCCTGGGCGTTCAACGACCGTCCCGAGGTCTCCGGATACGCCGAGGTGGGCGACCTCTATCGCATGCTCGCCACCCTGGCCACGGTCTTCCTCATCGTTCCCGCGATCAGCTTGGGAGTCGCCTCGGCGAAGTTGAGCGCCCGGCGCCAGGACGAACGTCTGTCCACCCTCTCCCTGCTGGGCGCGAAGCCCGGCACCGTCCGACTCCTCGCGGTCGCCGAGCCCTTCATCCCCGCAGCAGTCGGCATCATTGCGGGGATCGCCGGCTACTTCCTGCTGGCCTACCCGCTCAGCTTCCTCGTCTTCACCGGTGAGCCGCTGGGGTACTCCGCACTCCTGATGCCCTGGTGGCTGCTCGCCGCAGTCGTCGTGGTGCTGCTCTTCGTCTGCCTGTTCGCAGCGCTGCTCGGCCTGCGTAAGATCACGGTCTCGCCGCTGGGCGTGCGCACCAGGTCACTGGCACGGAAATTCCCAGTGGCTCGGGTCATCGCCGTCGTCGTGCTCGTGGCAGGCATGATCGGTGCCCTCGTCTTCTCCCTCGACCGGAACCAGCCGACGATGGTCTTCGTCGTCGCAAGCATCATCACGATCGGCATTGCGCTTCTGCTCATCAACGTCATCGGGGTCCTCGTCATGCGCATCCATGGCTGGTTCAGTCACCGGATCGCCCGCGGGCCGACGGCAATGATCGCGGCGTCGATGATCGCCGATGCTCCCGCTCAGTACTGGCGGCGCGTGGCCGGTCTTGCGATGATCACCTTCATCGCGGTCGTCGGCGGGGCCGGCGCGGCGATGATGCGGGCGAATCAGGGAGATCTCACCGCCGCGGACAAGGCCATCATGGGCCCGTACCAGTACATGGCCGACGACATCTTCACCGGACTCATCCTCACTCTGGCCATCGCATTCGTCTTCATCGTGATCTCCGCGACGATCAACCAGGCCGCAGACATCCTCGACCGGGCATCGACCTATCGGGAACTGCACTCGGCGGGGATGACGCGCACAATGATGCACCGGGTTACCGTCAATGCTGTCATGTCACCCATCGTCCTCGTCACCCTCGTGTCCCTGCTGCTGGGTGGAATGCTGGCCGCTCTCATGGCCTCGGCGAGTGACCTCGGCGATCCTCTGACCATCGCCGTCGTCGCATCGGTGCTCGTCGGCGGCGTGGCGATGGTGTGGCTGGGACTGCAGTTCACCCGCCCGCTCGTGCGACGGGTCACCGCTGTGACCGCCGCGGCGTAGGGAGGAGATCGACATGTCCACAGCAACTCGCGTCGTTCCCCTCGTCCTGGGACGCACGACGTTGACCTCGCCGAGTTCGATCCTGGTGATGAGCGCGTTCTTCGCCTGCACCTCCCTGTTCCTCACCGTCGCCGCCGGGGCCTGGATGTTCTTCCAGACCCCGGCCGGCCCGGACCCGGACACGGCGGGCATGGACTTCATGTACAAATTCCTCGCGAGCTTCGCGACCATCCTGCTCGTGATTCCCGCGAGCACCCTGGCGTCTGCCTCGGCGACCCTGTCGGCCCGTCGACAGGACGAGCGCCTGTCCACGATGTCGCTGCTCGGGGCGAGCCGCTCGTCCACCGTCACCCTCGCGGTGGTCGAGCCGCTGGTGCCCGCAATCTGCGGAATCGTCCTCGGTGTCCTCGGCTACCTGGGCCTGGCGTGGCCGGTGAGCCTCATCCACTTCATGGGCCATCCCATCGGATACGAGAACATGCTCATGCCCGCCTGGCTCGTCGCCGCGGTGGTCGTGTTCCTCATCTTCGTATGCATCGCCGCGGCGCTGATGGGCCTGCGCAAGGTCGCGATCTCACCGCTGGGTGTGCGCACCAAGGCCCTCGAGCGGAAGTTCCCCGTGATTCAGGTCGTTCTGGCGGCCATCGCGATTGTGCTCCTGCCGGTGGCCGTGACGCTGACGCAGAGCGGAGGGCTCGGACTGGGCATCCTCCTCACCGCCGTCATCGCGATGTTCGTTCTCGGGCTGCTTGTCGTCGACCTCGTCGGCGGGCTGCTGATCAGGTGGTTCGCCCACCTGAGCGGCAACCGGGCGCGGACACCGGAACGCCTCATCGCCGCCCGTCTGGTCTCCGACGAACCCAAACGGTTCTGGCGCCGAGTCTCCGGTCTGGCCATGACCGCATTCGTCGCGGCCGTGGGCGGTTCGGGCATCTCCCTCATGCAGATCGGCCTCGACGCGGGTGACGAATCTGGTGCCCAGATGACGGACGCAGACCGGTTCCTCCTCCAGGACATCTTCACCGGAGTCATGCTGGTGATGGCGATCTCAATTCTCCTCATCGCAGTATCGGCCCTGATCAACCAGGTCGCAGACATCTACGACCGCGCCGACACCTTCCAAGACCTCTATGCCGCGGGAATGGATCCGGAGACCATGCACCGGGCGATGGTGAGAGCGGTTCTGGGCCCGGCCATCTGGGTGTCGCTGCTGGCCGGCGGACTCGGTCTCGTCCTCGTGCTGCCACTGGCCGGGGCTGCCCTGGTGCTCAAACCGATCACCTTCCTCACGATTCTCGCGTCAGTGCTCATCGGTATTCTCATCATCAGATCGGGACTGCAGCTGGCGAAGCCGATCCTCGTATCCGTGGCGACGGCCGGTCGTTCACGGGAGTGAGGGCGGCTTTCTGAGCATGCCGGAGTGAGCTTGTGCTCACACCCGGATATCCCCGCCGAGGTGGGTCTGCGGGTTCTCGATCCAGGTACAGTTGGAGGGCGCTGACAGCGGGTGTCCACCGACGAGGTTCGAGGAAGAGGAAGACGATTGAGCAACAATCAGGGGTATGACGGGCTGAGAACCCCACCGCAGGACGTCGAGGCGGAGCAGAGCGTCCTCGGTGCGATGCTCCTGTCCAAGGATGCGATCGCCGACTGCGTCGAGTCCATGGCCGGCGATGACTTCTACAAGCCAGCTCACGAGACCATCTACGAGGCTGTGCTCGACCTGTATTCGCGCGGTGAACCCGCGGACTCCGTGACCGTGGCGAACTACCTGACGAAGACCGGCGACCTGTCCCGTGTCGGCGGTGCGGCGTACCTGCACACGCTCATCTCCTCCGTCCCGACGGCTGCGAACGCCGGCTACTACGCAGCGATCGTGCGCGAACAGGCAGTGCTGCGGCGCCTCGTCGAGGCCGGTACCCGCATTGTGCAGATGGGCTATGACGCCGAGGGCGACACCGATGAGGTCGTCAATTCCGCTCAGGCGGAGATCTACCAGGTCACCGAGCGCCACACCACTGAGGATTATCTGATCCTCGCCGACATCCTCGGCGATGTCGCTCAGGAGATCGAACGCAATGGCGACACCGACGGTATGACTGCCGGTGTGCCGTCCGGGTTCACCGAATTCGACCAGCTCACCAACGGTTTCCACCCGGGCACGATGATCGTCATCGCGGCTCGTCCGGGTGTCGGCAAGTCCACTCTGGCGCTGGACTTCATGCGCTCGGCGGCAATCCACAACGGCCAGGCCGCAGTGTTCTTCTCCTTGGAGATGGGCAAGAACGAACTCGTCATGCGTCTGCTGTCCGCGGAGTCGGAGATCCCCTTGCAGAACCTCCGCCGAGGTGAGCTCTCCCCTCACGACTGGACGACTCTGGCCGCGACGGAATCGCGCATCAACGATGCCCCGCTGTTCGTCGACGATTCTCCGAACATGGCGTTGACCGAGATCCGTGCGAAGTGCCGTCGCCTCAAGCAGCAGCACGACCTCAAGATGGTCTGCGTCGACTACCTGCAACTGATGAGCTCCGGCAAACGAGTCGAATCACGTCAGCAGGAGGTCTCCGAGTTCTCGCGTTCGCTCAAGCTGCTGGCCAAGGAACTCGAGATCCCTGTCATTGCTCTTTCGCAGCTCAACCGTGGCAGCGAGCAGAGGACGGACAAGCGGCCGATGATCTCGGATCTGCGTGAGTCCGGTTCGATCGAGCAGGACGCCGATATGGTGCTGCTCATCCATCGTGACGACATGTACGACAAGGAACACGAACGTGCCGGCGAGGCCGACATCATCGTCGCCAAGCACCGTGCCGGTCCGACCGCTGACATCTCCGTGGCCTTCCAGGGCGCGAAGTCCCGGTTCGTCAACATGCCGCAGTAGGTATGCGGCGCTGCTGCACGTTGAGATTTCGTCTGCTTTGTCCGTAGTTCTCGATACATTGTTCTCTCCGTTGGAACAGCCCGGACGCGTCAGGCTGCCCTGGAGTTTCCTCCCGTGGAAAGACGTTTCACATGACACTGAACTTCCGACGCGCTGAAACTGAGGACACAGTTGAGGCGCAAAGGGCCTACCGGCAGATCATCGATCACCTGGCCGCGACAGTCGACTTCCCCCATTGGCACACGGAAAACCACCCGACCCCGGAGGAGGTCGCCGGCTGGATCCTCGCCGGCGACCTCTTCTTGGCGCTGACCGCTGAGGGCACCATCGCCGGGGTCGTCGTGCTCAACCACGACACCGTGGAGGCATACAAAAATGCCGACTGGGCGATCGCAGCAACCCCAGAAGAGGTGCTGGTCGTCCACGCTCTCGGCGTCGCGCCCGATCACCTTGGCCAGGGCGTCGCCCGCTTCCTCGTGGACGCCACGATCGAGGTCGCCCAGAAGCAGGGATGCCGCACGGTCCGCCTGGACACCTACGTCGAGAACATGCCTGCCCGGAAGCTGTACTCCCGTTACGGCTTCACCGACCTCGGGTGCCATACGGTCCACTACGAGGACACTGACCTCAACGAGTTCCACCTGTTCGAGTACGTCCTCTGACCACACGGATTACCAGATGTCGTCGCCGCGATATCCTGCGCCTCGGCGATGCCGTTGTACTGGGCAGGCTTAGCATCGCTGGACAGAGGACGCAGCGCCTCGATGAGTCGCATCGTGCCCAAGTAGTTGATCGTCGGTGTCGAACTTCTCGGTGTCGGATCAGTCTTTGCGAGAGTTTTTTGAGTCTGAGGCACGAAGTGCTCGTCGCGATCGGTCTGTGGCGCCAACTGCGTAGGCGGGAGTAATATCTGCCGCATCAGGGGCTGCCGACTTATGAGAGGCATGACGCTATGCGGAAACTGACCTTTGCCATGAACGTGAGTTTGGACGGCTACGTGGCCGCGCCCGGTGACGATCTCGGCTGGAGCGTGCCGAGTGACGAGGTGTTCCAATGGTGGTCCGACCGAGTGGGCGCGACGAGTCTCGCGCTGTACGGACGACGACTATGGGAGACGATGAGCCCATTCTGGCCGACCGCCGACCAGCATCCCGACGTCACACCCGAACAGATCGAGTACGCGCAGCGTTGGGTGGAGATGCCGAAGGTGGTCTTCTCGTCGACGATCAGCGAACTCAAGGGGAACGCCCGACTGGTCTCCGGCGATGCTGCCACAGAGATCTCCCGGCTCAAGGCGGAGGACGGCGGAGGCATACCGTTCTTCACCGCATTGGATGAGTGGGCGGATCTGACGTTGGTGGAGACCCGGTCGTTTGCCGGGGGAGTGCTCCTGACCAGGTACGAGACCAGGCGCTGAGTGCCCGGTTTCGCAACGGAGCACGGTAGGCTCACCTCGTATGCTGATCAGACGAGAACGTTCAGGCGACATCGAAGCGATCCGAGGCGTCACGGCTGCCGCTTTTCGCGGTGCTGAACACAGTGCTCCACCGGTGGAGCCGGGCGGAGATCCCGGAGAAGCCACCCTGATCTCATGGCTGCGGGCCGATCCCGCATGGATTCCCGAATTCTCTCTTGTCGCCGTCGATGGCGATGAGACCATCGGACATGTCGTGGCGACACGGGCGCACGTAGGTTCGTTTCCGGCTCTCGGCATCGGACCGGTCAGCGTCCGTCCTGGTCAACAGGGGACCGGCGTCGGCTCGGCGCTGATGCACGCGGTGCTTGGTGCTGCTGACGCCAGAGGTGAGACCGTCGTCGGTCTGCTCGGCGACCCTGCCTATTACTCGCGCTTCGGATTCGTCCCGGCCGCAACGACCGCAGTGACTTCCCCTGACCCCGCCTGGGGTGACTACTTCCAGATTCGCACGCTCTCGGACTACGAGCATCAAGCTGGAACATTTCGGTACGCAGGCCCATTCGACCGATTCTGACCGACCGCGGAGTGCGCATTCGCGCACAGGCGTCACCGTTCGTAGCCCTCGAATCGCAGCAACCGTGCCTAAAATTGCAGATATGGACATGAAACCGAACGACCTTCTGGTTCTGCTCACGGTGTCCCGATCGGCCAAATTCACGAGCGCGGCACAGACCCTGGGCTTGAACCACACCACCATCTCGCGCCGGATCGCGGCATTGGAGAAGGCCCTCGGTGGACGGGTCCTTTCACGCGCGTCCGGCGGATGGGAACTCACCGAACTCGGTGAAGAGGCCGTGCGGGTCGCCGAGCAGGTGGAGATTGCGGTGAGCAGCCTCGGCGAATCAGGGCGTGGTCCCGACCCGATCACGGGTGTGGTGCGCATGACGGCCACCGACGGATTCAGCGCCTATGTGGCGGCTCCGGCCGTGGCCGCACTGCGGCGTCAGCACCCCGGGCTCAGCGTCGAGATCGTGACCGTGACGCGGCAGGCCCTGCAGCAGAGATCGGGCCTCGACATCGAAGTGGTCGTCGGCGAACCCCAAGTCCATCGCGCCGAAGCGTTCAAGCTCGGTGGCTATGAACTGGGTATGTACGCATCACGGGACTACCTGGCCGAGAACGGAACCCCCGCCACCGAGGATGAGCTGACCGAGCATCGATTGGTGTACTTCGTGGACTCCATGCTCCAGGTCGATGACCTCGACGCCCCACGTCGACTGGTCCCCACAATGAAGGACGGACTGTCGTCGACCAACGTCTTCGTCCATGTCGAAGCCACCCGTGCCAGCGCAGGCATCGGCTTCCTACCCTGCTTCATGGCCGACCTGCACGATGACCTGGTCAGGCTCTTTCCCGAGACCCTCTCCGAGCGGCTGCCGTACTGGATGGTGCTGCGGCCCGACTCGATGCGCCGACCGGCCGTGGCCGCTGTTGTTCAGGCCCTGCGGGATCAGACCGTCGCCCACGGTGACGCGCTGATGGGACGAGGCGCCCGCTCAGGAGACGCACGCTGAAGTCCGGCCTCCAGCCACGTCCAGCCCCAACCTCTCAATCAATTGGAGTCGACGTCGACCTCAACCGCTGCGGCGCCGCGCAGACTCGCCACCTTCTCGGCCTCGGCTTCCACCGACTTCTTCGCGTGAGCCGACAGCGGGTCGAATGCCGTGACAGACATGCTCAGGTTCTTCCCCTTTTTGCGCGCTCGCCATATGCCGAGGATCCGGCCGTCGACAAGAACGGTCCCGGGCTCACCGACGGTCTTGAATACATCGCGGTGGAACTGCTTGTCGATGATGGTCCCCCGGTCGCGTCCCTGAATATAGGGATCGCGCGGCGGGAGCAGTCGCACGCCATTGGGTGTGGGCGGTGACTGCAGCGCATCGAGGTCCTCGGACAGGACCCAGGTTCGCCGACCGAAGTCGACCTCGGTCATCTCGCCGTCGAGCAGGTCCCACCACGCCTCACCTTCGCGTGAACGCACGCCGAGCCACGAGGCGAAGTCCCCGCGCGTGGACGGCCCATAGACATGCAGGTAGCGCCGGAGAAGCTCGGCTCGGGCGTCCTCTGGAGCCATCTCCGGCACTTCAGCGTCCAGCCACTCATCGAGCAGTACGAACGGTGCCTTGTTCCCGTCCCGTGGGGCGAAACAGATGACATTCTGCAAGGTGAGGATGCGCAGGCAGAAATGGACGACACCTTCTCCCAGAGGCTGGCCCTTGGCATACGGTCCCTCACGCTCCCAGCCGGCGCGTTTGTTCTTCGGCAGGTCGTGAGCGATCTGCTCAGCGATCTCTGTTCCCAGGTCATTGACGGTCAGCCTGCGACCGGAGAGCACGGTTCCGATCGTGTCCCGGGCCCGGTCGACAACCTCGGCGAGGGACATCCCCAGTTCGTCGAGCGAGGCCTCGACACCGAGGACGAAGTGGCGCCGTCCATCGTCGGTGGGCGGGAGAGCACCGGTGGTGAAAATGGGAAGATCGCTTGTCGGAAAGTAAAAGGGTGCACCGCGCATGCACCAGCTCTGCAACAGGCTCTTGTCATCGGAGATCGCAGCGTTGACCGCTTCCGAAGTGACACCTTGAACCCGGGCGTTGAGGGCGAGCAGAGCCGATCCGGGCGGGCTGTTCTGCACCCCGCAGACTCCGGTGGCAGCGACCAGGGACTGCTCATTCAGGCGCCGATTCAGGTTCTGCGCCTCAAGGCGGAACGCAATGACCTCGTCCCGTGTGACCTTCACGCTCATAGATCCAGGCTAACGCGGCAGGTGCGTGGGCACGTCGACGGAACTTCTCGATTCAGAGGTCCATCGCGTAGACGAGGTGAACCGGCGAGGAATGTGTGAGCGTGCGATCAGGGTTCATGCCGATTTTCTCAGCCACCCGCTGGGAGGGCCGATTGTCCCGGTGGATGATCGAGACCAACCGGGACGCCAGGGCATGGGAACTGGCGAAATCACGGCAGGCAAGGGCCGCCTCGGTGGCATAGCCGAACCCCTGCGCAGACTGCGCGACGTGGAAACCGACTTCCAGGGCGGGTGTCTCATCGACCTTCTGCCAGGTCAGGCCGCAGTCTCCGATGAATTCGCCCTCGGGGGTTTCGATGATTCAGAGCCCATGCTCGTACGCGGCATAGTTGCGCTGGTTCCAGATGATCCACCCGGCCGCTTCCGCACGGTCCTTGGGGTGCGGGTAGTACTCCATGACCCGGGGATCGCCGAGGAGGCCCGCCATTTCGTCGAGATCATCTGTTGACATCTCACGGAATCTCAGGCGAGGCGTCGCGTTCGGGGGCATGGACTTCAGGATACTCCGGATCTGCGCCACTAGGATGGACGGGAGCGAGGAAGGGAATCAGATGAAGCGCACAATGCAGGTCAGCGACGCCATGATCATCGACGTCGACGCACTCACCCTCTGGGAACAGGTGGCCGATCCGACGCAGATGCCGCGGTGGAGTCCGGAGAACACGGGAGCAGACACCTCGGCGCAGGCACGGCCGCTGCAGGTGGGCGAGGTCTTCGAAGGCAGCAACCGTCGAGGTCGGGCTGGCTGGGTCACCGAATGCGTCGTCACCGCCTCGGAACCGGGTGAACGGTTCGCCTTCCACGTGCGCAAGATCGGTGCCGGCTCACCGAAGCTTCGTGCCGGCATCGCCACCTGGGTCTATGAGTTCGAGAACGTCGACGGGCGCACCCGAGTCACCGAGACCTGGAACGATGACCGCACAGCCTGGCCCGACTGGTTCGCGGCGATCGTCGACCGCGTGCTCACCCGCGGCAGAGCCTTCGCAGACTTCCAACGGCTCAACATCCACAGAACGTTGACGGCGATGAAGGACGAATTCTCACGCAAGGAGAACGCAGAGGCGGACTGAAGAACACCATCCCGAAGTCGAAGAACGCGATCAAGGTCCTGCTCAAACCGTGAACGTGCTTCCGGGCGAGAATGCAGGAAAGCGAGAAACGCGAAAGGATGGCCAGTATGGAACTCAAGGATCTGGTCAAAGCACTCAACAACGGTGAAACCATCGTCGGCGACTCACCCCTTCACGAGGTCATGCACCGCACCAGCCAAGAGGCGCTGCGGATCACCGCGGAACTCAACGGTTCATATCACGAGCCCGATGAGGTTCGGCAGCTGTTGGCCGCACTGATCGGGAAACCAGTGGACAAGACCGTCACCATGTTCCCGCCGTTCCACACCGACTTCGGGAAGAACACGACGTTCGGTCGACGAGTCTTCATCAATTCCGGATGCAGTTTCCAGGACCAGGGCGGCATCAGGATCGGAGACGACAGCCTCATCGGCCACAACACAGTTCTGGCGACCCTCAATCACGACATCAACCCGGAGCGCCGCGCCGACATGCGTCCTGGCCACATCATCATCGGCCGCAATGTGTGGATCGGTTCGAACGTGACCATCCTGCCCGGCGTGTCCATCGGCGATGACTCGGTAGTTGCCGCGGGATCGGTCGTGACCAAGGACGTGCGTGGAGGAACCGTCGTAGCCGGAACACCTGCACGCATGGTGCGCTCGGTCAACGACTGATCCGCCTGCACCCCTGCTGCAGCCTCCCAGAGGCGGACTCGGCATGGCTGAGATGTGTTCAGCGCTGAGTCCCATGTCCGTGAGCTCGGATTCAATGCGAGCCGAAGTCTTGTGCTCCTCCAGTCCCAGTTCGTCATCACTTCTCCTTGTCGCCGCGTGTGGGTCACAGAGCGGCCCGTTCTC
>NZ_JAKDJU010000325.1 GCF_030453725.1 Brevibacterium picturae | reverse complement strand
TCCTCCACGCAGCACCGGTCGAAGGCACCGACGCCTCGGCCTGTCGCACCGCGCACTCGCCGCGAAGCACGGATGCTTCGCGCCGCAGGAGCCAGCCCAGCCTCCGCAGCAGGTGCGGCATCAGCCGCCGATTCGCAGGAACAGGCCACCAGCGCACCGAACCGAACCGCCAGCGCCCAGCAGCAGAACGCCAACACACAGGAATCGACACCCGGCGATCATGGCCACCCCACGGGCACACGGGACCGCGGCGCCGCCTCGGCGAGGGAATCGACGGGGAGATCCGCTGACGATGCAGACGCGACACCGAGGCGCAGAGACCGCCGAGTAGACGAGGCTGCGGCCGCGGCCGAAACCGCGCGCGCACGACGCCATTCGTCACGCGTCGGAGAAGCATTCCCCAGCCTCGTCGGCTGGACCTCGCTGAGCACCCTGCTTCCGGGCATCGGTCTGCTGCGCACACGATTCCGGCCCTTGGGCTTCATCCTGCTCGGCGGATTCGTCCTCACCTTCGTCATCGCCCTCATCTACGTCCTCATCAAAGGACCGGTCCGCGCATTCGGCACAGTCGTCTCGAGCCCGTCGCTGCTGACCTTCCTCGCAATCGCCCTCGCCGTCATCGGCGTGATCTGGATCCTCGTGATCGTCGTGTCCCACTTCGGGCTGCGCACGGGGCACCGCTACGCCTCGTGGCAGAACAAGATGGCCGGCGTGCTCGTCGTCTCCCTGGCACTCATCATCGGCATCCCCTTCGGCGTCGGGTCGGTCTACGCCCAAGTCCAAGGAGACACGGTCTCGAGCCTGTTCGGCGACAGCACAGGAGATGCCCAATCCGCCGAAGACCTGTGGGCCGACAAGCCCTACATCAATGTCTTCCTGATGGGTCGCGACAATGGCGATGACCGTGAGGGCACGCGCCCCGACACGATGCTCGTCGCCTCGATCGACACGAAGACGGGCAATGCTGCGCTGATCTCCGTACCGCGCAACCTCGCGTTCCCGATCTTCCCCGAAGGAAGCGAACTGGACAAGAGATGGCCGGACGGATTCCGACCCACCGGCCAGTCCTCGGTCGACCTCATCAACTCCGTCTGGCAGTGGGGTGCACAGAACGAAGACACCATCGGTGATCCACACGACCTGGAACCGGGAATGTTCGCCACGATGCAGGCGGTCGAAGGCTCACTGGGCCTCAACCTCGACTACTGGGCATCAGTCGACATGGCCGGATTCGAAGACGTCGTCGATGCCATCGGCGGAGTGAAGATCGATGTCGAACGCCCCATCCCGATGGGTGGCGGCAAGTCCATGTCGGGTGTGTCGAACGAGGTCTACGGCTGGGTCGATCCGGGCCCGCAGACGCTGAAGGGCAAGGATGCACTCTGGTACGTGCGTTCCCGCGAGGGCAGCGACAACTACGACCGCATGTGCCGCCAGCAACGCATGATCAAAACCACCCTGGACCAGATCGATCCTCGTGAACTGGCCACGGCCTATCCCAAGCTCGCGAACTCGGCGACGAAGAACATCGCCACCTCGATTCCGCAGAACGAGGTTCCGGCCTTCATCGAACTCGCTCTCGCCATGCAGAAGGGTGAGGTCACGACGGTGCAGATCAACAACGATGTCACCCCCACCTACGACCCCGACTTCGACAAGCTCCACGAGTGGATCGAAGGTGAGGTCAAGGGGGCATCCGATGGCGGGGAGACTCCCAAGCCGACCAACGATGCGAGCGCGGACACGTCCACGGACTCCGCCCC
>NZ_JAKDJU010000012.1 GCF_030453725.1 Brevibacterium picturae | reverse complement strand
GTGCGATACGTATGACTTCGGCTCCCGTGACCGCAGTTGCCCCGTGCTGTTCTGCGACGGCGAGATAGTTGAGGTCCAAGGAGTTCTTGGCTGATCTGTTGCATCCCAGTACGCATTCTCCGAGAAAGGCACACCCCCTCTGATCCACGCCATGAAGGTTGCGCGACCACGATTCCGATGGACCGAAGCGGACCGCGAGGTTCGGGCGAATCATTGCCGGTCTGATCTGCGTCTGCTCGACAATGTCTTCGACCAGGTTCGTGCGAGCCGGCACGACACCGGTCCGCTGATCGGGCTGCACGGGATTGACTCCGAGCATGGTGCCGGCCAGATCGTAATAGGGGTCGAGTGCCTCACGGCGCAGGGCCGTCGGCCAGCGATTGTCTTGTGTCTGCGCGGCGGGTCGTGCGAAGACATTCGCATAGACGAGGGAGCCACCGCCCCAGCCGGCGGCCTGCAGTGAGAGCATCGAATCCAACCAGCGAAGGTCGTACAGCCCGTGCCCCGCCTGCCAGAGCCAGCCCTCCTCGAGATCAGTCGATCGTGGGAACTGCCCGGGAAACCACCGTCTGCCGCGTTCGAGAACGGTGACTGAGAACCCGGCTTGAGCCAATCGGGCAGCCGCCACTGCTCCCCCGAATCCACTGCCAACGACTATGACATCAGCATGTTCGCTCTCGGTGATGGTCTCTGCTGATGTGGTCTCTGCTGATGTGGTCTCTGCGTTGTCGCTGGGTTTCGCGCTGCTTCTGGTGCGCATGAGGCTCCTGACGGCCCGGCTCCGGTGGCTGGATAGGTGTGAGTCTACGGGGTGAGCTGCTCAGAAGGTGCCGCCGTGACCACGGCGTACACAGAGTTCTTGGGGTGTCGAAGCGACGAACGCGGGCGCGAACTCACGGCAGCATTCACCGACTCCGAGGGACGGGCCGTCCCGATTGACGAGGTCGAGGCGACACGAGTGCGGGAACCGCAACGGGACACGAGGCGCGTTGCCGCAGCCTCACGCCCCACGCAGCGCATTCGCGATCACGACTTCCGCCGTGTCGCGAGCTTTTCCGACAGCCTCAACGCCGCCGTTGAGTGCCGCGACGACCTGAGCACGACGGTGCCCCGCACGGCCTGCTGTGGACTCACGCCGACGAAGTCAACACCGCTCTGCTGAGATTCGTTCGGAGCTGAGAACGAGGCCGCCGTCCGCGCGGACGAGCTGGTCAGACTGTCCTTTCACGGCAACTCAGGAACCGAACCAGAATGTGAGTGCCTCGTTCAGCCCTTCCGTGGTGGATTGACCGACCCACGCCACGTAGCCGTCGGGGCGGATGAGCACAGCTGTGGGTGCTGGAACCTCACCGATCACCGGCAGCTCCCACGCACCGTAGTAGCGCGCATCGACACGCTTGACTCGGTCTGCCCAGGCGGAGATGTCGATATCACCGGGATCGCCGAGGTTGAGCAGCACCGGAATGCCCCCGTGGAGAAGCGTGTATGTCCGAAATGCCCCTGCCGGGCTGTGGAGATCCAGGTCGGGTACGCGGCGTCCCACCAGCGGGTGTTCGTCCGCATCGTGTTCGCCACCGGTTTCGCGTCCTTGTCGGCTTTCGTAGTGGATGGCGAGCCCGGACAGGTCACCGGCGAGAGACTTGCGGGGCTCGTCCATGTGGAGCCAGCCATCGATCACTTCGTTGAGGGCCTTGACGCGTTCGTCCATCCGCATGAGGGCCGTCTGTGCCAAGTTGTGGTGAATGACTTGCGCGCCGACGGCGTGACGCTCCCAGTGATAGGTGTCGAGGAGGCTCTCTGGCGAAGTCCCTCTCACCACCTGGGCGAGCTTCCAGCCCAGATTCGCGGCATCTTGGACACCTGTGTTGAGACCCTGGCCGCCGACCGGGGAGTGGACGTGCGCCGAATCACCGGCCAACAGCACCCGATCGGAACGATAGGTGGCGGCCTGTCGAGCCATGTCGGTGAAGCGAGAGATCGAGCTGGGGGCGCGGGCACCGAAGTCAGTCCCCCACGCGCCGATCAACCCGGCACGCAGATCATCGAGGGTGGGTTCTGCGCTCTCCTGCGGTTCCTTCTCAGAGACGACGAGACTCGCCCGACCATGCGGGAGCTGGCTGAACGCCTGCGTACCGAACTCGTGATGGTGGACACCCCAAACCGGTTCCTCGGTCAGTTCGACCTCGGCGATGAGACTGCTCATGGTCGGCTCCCACCCGGGAAAGTCGATCCCGGCAGTCTTTCGGATCAGACTGCGCCCGCCGTCGCAGCCGACGATGTAGTCGGTGCGCAGCTCGCGGCCGTCGGAGAGCCGGACGTCGACTCCGCTGCGATCCTGGTCGAATCCGGTGACTTCGACGCCGTACTCGATGCTCACCCCGAGCTCTTCGACCCACTGAGCCATGATGCGTTCGGTGTGCTGCTGGTGCAGCCCCAGGCCGTACGGGTGCCGGGACGGAAAATCGATGATGCCCAGGCGCGTGTTGCCGAATCCCAGCACCTGCGAGATTTGGCCCGCGTCCAGGAAGCGATCGACGATGCCTCGCTGATCGAACATCTCAAGGGTCCGCGACTGCAGTCCCAGCGCACGCGTTCCGACCAGATCCTGGTTCTCTCGTCTTTCGACAAGTTCGCTGTCCACCCCTGCCAGGGCCAGCTCTGCGGCCAACATCAATCCGGTCGGCCCGGCACCGACGATGATCACTTCAGTCACAACAGCTCCACTCTCTCAGCACGAGGTACAAGTATCCTTCGCAGATGGGGTCTTGCCGCAATCCCCCATCTGCACTATAAAGTAGACAGAGGCAAGGAACTTCGAGGTCCTTGCCTCTGTCGGCTCTTCGCAGCCTATCCGGCGTGGGAACTCGCTTGGGCCCACCGAGTCCAAACGGTACATTGACGGTGAAGGGACATCGCCGACGCGATCGGCCCGACAGTACTGGGGGCACATGGAGGATCTGTCGCTGAGCACTCTGATCTGGCTGCGGATGGTCCGCTTCGTCCAGAACAGCAATCAGCTCTCCCACGACCACCTGCGCCGGTTCGGTCTCACACTCGCCCAATTCGAAGCTCTGGCCCACATCCGCAACTTTGCGCCGATCACTCAAACCGATCTGGCCCGCGGCCTGACCGTCACCGGCGGCGGCATCTCCCGCATGCTCACCCGGCTCGAGGCCGAGGGCCTCATCTCACGGCAGCAGGACTGGAAGACCAAGCACATCTCGCTCACCGAAGAGGGCGCCGAACTCCTCGAACGGGCCTATCCCTCACAGCTCGAGCAGCAGGCCTCACTCTTCGATGAGGTCCTCGATGAGGCCGAGAAGACGCAGCTGCACGCACTGATGAAGAAGCTCTACGAGAACAGCCTCGCGCGCCGCGGGGATGACGAGCAGCCCTAGGGAATTTTTCTCGGCCACTATCAGTTGACATGGCAAACGATAACTTTCGGAGTCGACTTCCCGTGTCGACACCTGCGTGACTGAGGAGAGAAATTGCGCGAACCGACCGGACAGGCTGTGCCCACCGACCAAGCCACGCCCACGCCCACGATGGACCGCCTCGGGTTCAACTCAGGTCAGGGACTGCAGTTCGGGATGTACAGCCTCGGCGATCATCTGCCGAACCCGGCCGACGGGTCACGGGTCGGTGCCGGCGAGCGCATTCGCGAGTTCATCGGCTACGCGCAGGCGGCCGAGGACGCCGGCTTCGACTTCGTCAGCGTCGGCGAGAGCCATCAGGAGTACTTCGCCTCCCAGGCCCATGCGGTCATCCTCGGCGCGATCGCCCAGGCGACGAGCACCATTCGCATCGGCAGCACCTCGACGATCCTGAGCACCTCGGACCCGGTGCGGGTGTTCGAGAACTTCTCGACCATCGATCACATCTCCGAAGGTCGGGCCGAGCTCGTCGCCGGTCGGGCCTCTCGAGTCGGACTGTTCGAACTCCTCGGCTACGACCTGCGCGACTACGAGGAGCTGTACGAGGAGAAGTTCGATCTGCTCAACCGAATCAATCGGGAGCAGCGGGTCACCTGGAGCGGGCAGTTCCGCGCACCCCTGAACAGCGCCGAGGTGCTTCCCCGCCCCGCGCAGGACCAATTGCCGATCTGGCGAGCCGTGGGCGGCGCCCCGACGAGCGCGATCAAGGCGGGCCTGGCCGGGGTGCCCATGGTCATGGCCCACCTCGGCGGGACCACCTCGTCGTTTCGGCCGACGGTCGACGCCTACCGGGAGGCGGCACGTCACCAGGGATTCGACCCGGCGGCCCTGCCGATCGCGACCGCAGGCTTCCTTCATGTTGCCGAGACTTCGCAGGCGGCACTGCGCGGGCTCTACCCTCATATCAATGAGGGAATGAAGCACACGAACGGTCAGGGCATGCCCAAGCAGCTCTTCGCACAGGCGGTCGATCCGCACAGCATCGTCAACCTCGGCAGTCCGCAGCAGGTCGTGGAGAAGATCCTGCACCAGCACGAGGTATTCGGACATCAGCGCTACCTCGGTCAGATCGACTTCGGCGGCATGCCCTATGACCAGGTGATGCAGCAGATCGAGACCATCGGCTCGGAGATCATTCCCGCCGTGAAGAAGTACACCGCCACCGAGGCGACACCCGCCGATGACGGCTCTGCGCAGGAGGCCAACTGATGAAACTCGTCGCCTTGTCCGGCTCGAACGTCGGCACGAAGACCCGGACCGTCATGGAATACGTCTCCCAGGCGGTGATGGCCCAGAACCCCGACGTCGAGGTCACTCTCATCGACCTCGCCGAAGAGGACATGGTCTTCAGCGACGGACGGAACTACACCGAGTACACCGGCGACACCCGTCGTGTCACACAGACGATCATGGACGCCGATGCCCTCGTCATCGGCACCCCCATCTTCCAGGCCTCGATCCCGGCGACACTGAAGAACATCTTCGACCTGCTGCCCGTCGATGCCTTCCGTGACAAGATCGCGGCCATGGTCGCAACCGCGGGATCGGCCAAGCACTATCTCATCCCCCAGCAACAGCTGAATCCGATCCTGAGCTATATGAAGGCCCAGGTCGTCCACCCCTATGTGTTCGTCGAGGAGAAGGATCTGCTGCGCAATCAGATCGTGAACGACGATGTCCTTGCCCGTCTCGACAGACTGGTCGAGGACACGCTCGTCCTCACGCGAACCTATGCCTCGATGAGGGAGGAGAAGGAGGCCTCGTACGGGTTCTGAGCCCAGAGTCCGGGAAGCACTCGAACGGCGCTGATCGACTCGGGTGACAGGCGACATCATCACCGTCATCGCCCGCATCGGCCTCGGCTCCATCTGCATCGCCACGGCTGGCAGAAGTTCAACGAATGGACCGTTGCCGGAACTTCCGAATCGTTCTCACAGATGGGCGTGCCGCTGCCGGGGATCGCCGCACCCATCTCCACCTTCGTCGAACTCACCGGCGGTGCGCTGCTGCTCGCGGCCATGGGGCCGGGTCTCGGCTCAGCGTCGACCGTGTTCTCTTCTCCGCAAGAAGACCAAGCCGGGATGGCGTTCCGCCGAGACCCGGGCGGTCGCCGAGGTGTGATAGCTCATGGCATCCGCCCCGAGACCGACTCTCAGCGCTTCGCGCGTGCCGAGAGTCCGGCAAGAAGTACCGGCACCGCGAGAATGAGCGCCCATGCAACTCGGCGCAAACGCTGCTTGCCGCAGACTGCGACCTCGAAGGTCGATTCCGCCTCGCTTCGCGTCAGTCGGGCCTTCTGCTCGGCACCGACAGCGACATCCGAGGGGTCGGTTCTGTGCTCCTCCCATATATTCACCGGGTAGCCGGTCGTCGGTCCGACGGCGGGGAAGCAGATGAAATGCTCACCTCCGTAACTGCTGCCGTCGGCGCCGAGACTGCCAAGAGTGGGCAGGACAAGCAGGAGCGGGTCATCCGACGGGTCCTCTTCGGATTCAGACATGGTCACAGTGTGTTCAGCACCTCACCACGATGTCCATGCACGAACGGCCATCACCGTCCGTGCCCGCGAAATCACAGCCGACCCTCCCGTTCGCGGGCATCCGGCTGAGGATCGTCCGGAGCTTGTCTCTGCGGCACCGAGCGCCAGACACTGGATCCACCAGGAGCGGGGACGAAGGGACAGAGCAGTCGATGACACCTCAGGCCATTTCCTCTGAGATCTCCACCGATCTCGACAGGCGCAGGCGCCAGATCACGGCGGGTTTCGCCCGCTTCTACTCCCCGCTGGCCGTACTGACCTTCGTACTCACCTTCTTCCCCTACTACAAGTCGGATCCAGAGGAGTCGACGCAGTACGGCAGCCTATGGCAGGAGGCAACCCGAACCGGGCACAGCTACGACATCATGGCCGTGATCATCTTCCTCGCCATCGTTGCGCTGCTCACCCTCGCCGCCGTCGAGATGCTCGGCGTCGTCGGGCTCATCGCGACAGCGGTCCTCACCCTGTCGATCGGCACTCTTCTCTGGACGGCTCCGGGTTTCTCCGATCCGCCGGAGCACTCCCATGCGGGCATCCTCGACATCACCATCTGCCTCATCGGCACGGTGATCCTGCTGAGCAATGCAGCCTGTCTGCTCGTCCTCGCCCGGGTTCAGAAGCGCCGGACCGCCTCGGCGACGGCAGCGGATTCCTCGACGCGGTGACCTGCGCGAACGATACCGGCGGCGGGGACCACGCCTCGCCCTGCGCTGCTCGGGCTCGCGCCACCGCTCTCATCGTCGACGCGACCGTCATGTCCTCGTGCGACCGTCATGTCCTCGTGCGATACAGGCGCATCGTGATCGGGGCCAGCACCGCTGTCAGGATCGCCGAGACGATGAGCACCCAGGTGATGTCACCGAGCGTGGCGGTGCCGTACATCAGCTCCCTCACCCCGGTGACCAGATACGAGACGGGGTTGATGCTCTGAGCCCAGGTCTGGAGGCCCGACGGCATGGTTGCGGGATCGACGAAGATGTTGGATGCGAAGGTCAAGGGCATCAAGAGCAGCATGGAGACTCCCATGACAGCGTTCGGGGTCCGCATCAGCAGACCGAGGATCGTGAAGATCCAGCTCAGGGAGAAGGCGAAGATGAGCAGGAGCACGATGGCCAGAACGACTCCGAGCACACCGCCTTCGGGCCGGAATCCGAGGAGCAGTCCGAGGCCGATGGTGATGATCGAGGCCACCGTATAACGCACGCTGTCGCCGAGCAGGGCTCCGACGATCGGGGCCGGTCGCCAGATCGGCAGGGACCGGAACCGGTCGAACACGCCCTTCGTGATGTCGGTGTTGATCGTGAACCCGGTGTAGACGGTGATCAGGAGCACTGACTGCACGAGGATGCCCGGCAGCAGGAACTGCACATAGGTCTGCGGGTCGCCGGCGATGGCGCCGCCGAAGAGATAGACGAACATCAGGGTGAAGATCACCGGTGTGAGGGTGACGTCCATCAGCTGCTCGGGCACATGTTTGATCTTCAGCAGCGCCCGATGGGTGAATGTCAGCGTCACCGCCGGCGCCGAGGGCCGTTTGGGCCGCCGATCGACTCGGATGACCTTGCGCAGTCGATCGTCGTCACCGATGTTCGGCGTCGTCATCGGCCACCTCCTCGGTCTGCTGCTCAACCGGCCGTTTACCGTCACTGCCGGCCATGGTGCCGGTGAGTGCGAGGAAGACCTCGTCGAGGCTGGGCTGTCCCAGTGAGAACTCCGGCACGGAGATTCCGGCCTCATTCATCTGCGGCAGCAGTCGCGCCGCCCGGTCCTCCATCCCCTGCGGGATGCGGGCCGAGAGCGCGTACGGGTCGGTGGGACGGGTGATCTCATCACCGACGATCCGGTCGATGACTCCTGCCGCCGCCTCCCGCTGCCCGGCGTCGGCGAGCCGGAGGTGAACGCTTCCGGCGCCGACGGAGGTCTTCAGCTGCGGGGCCGTGCCCTCGGCGATCAGCTTGCCCTGGTCGATCACCGCGATGCGGTCGGCCAGCTGATCGGCCTCCTCGAGGTATTGGGTCGTCAGCAGCACCGTGGCCCCCTCGGACACGAGCAGACGGACGATGTCCCAGACCTGGTTGCGACTGCGGGGGTCGAGCCCGGTGGTCGGCTCGTCGATCAAGTTCAAGGGGCAGAGGGAAGGCAGACGCACCTGATGTCCATGAACACCACCACAACGAACACCAACACGACCACGACGAACAGGCTCTTGGAGCTACCGCTGCTCACGCCGGAGTTGCGGACCGCGGTCGAGCGACTCCGGGAGATGGCCGAGGACGACTGGACCGCTTCGATCCTGTATGGGCGGGCCTCACAGGACCGGCACAAACTGATGCGCTCGATCGATGACCAGCTCACTGACATGGTCGGCTGGTGCCTGCCGATCGAATGGTACCCGGAGGCGATCGTCCGCGATGCTGACCGGTCGGCCTCGCAGTGGCGCAGGCGCGAACGCGAGGGCTTCGACGAGGCCATGGCCTTGATCGAGTCCGGCAGGTATGGCGGCTTTGCCTCTTGGGAGCCGTCTCGTGCCGGGCGCGATATGGAGGTTTACGTGCAGCTGCGCAAGGCCTGCCAGCGCGCCGGGGTCCTCTACCTCACCCACGGCAGGGTGTATGACTTCTCCCGCTCCGATGACACGTTCATGATGGGCTTCGAGTTCCTCCGCGCCGAAGCGGACGCGAACACGATGCGCGAGCGGCAGTTGCGCACAGTCAAGCTCAACGCGGACAAGGGCCGCCCCCACGGTCGCCTCCCGTACGGATACCGGCGGGTCTACGACCAGCACACCGGTGTCCTGCTGCGCCAGGAACCCGACCCCCACACCGGGCAGATCGTCCGCGATGCCGCCCGTGATGTGCTGGCTGGTAAGTCCATGTACTCGATAGCGATGCGGTTGCAGGATGCTGGGGAGCCGACACCGAAGAAGCCGTGGGCCGAGAGTCCCCGCGGCTGGGATACCTACACCGTCCGCCAGGTCCTCCAGAACCCCACCATCGCCGGCAAGCGCGTCTACCGCGGTGAGGTCATCGGCCAGGCGCAGTGGGAGGCGTTGATCGAGTGGGAGGACTTCCAGAAGATCCAGCGCCTGTTCGCCGATCCCGGACGTCTCGTCAAGGGCGGTGGCGGGATGGCCGCGAAGACGCTCATGGTCCACATCGCCCGCTGCCACTACTGCGGCCGCCCTTTGAAGCGGGCCACGATGCGGAAGAAGGAGAGGACTCCGGCGGTGAAGTACCAGTGCCAGTTCCGGGGGTGCTATAAGACGATGATCTCCCAGCCGGGCCTGGACGCCTATGTCGAGCAGGTCGTGCTGGAGTGGTTCCAGAACCCGACCAACCTCGCCTGGCTCACCGGCGACGACGACGGCGACTGGCTCAAGGTTGCCGAGGCTGCCGAGCAGAAGCGGGCGGCGTTGCAGGCCCGCCTGGACGAGGTCATCGCCCAGTACGCGGCCGGGAGTCTGAACCTCGACACGCTCACGAAGCTGGAAGCCGCGTTGCGGCCCCAGATCGCCGAGGCCGAGCAGGCGCTCATCCCCCCGGTGACCGACGAGCGGGTGCGTGCCCTGGTCACCGCCGAGGATGTGCCTGCCGCGTGGGCGGGCCTGCCACTGTTGGAGCGGAGGAAGATCATCAAGGCCACGTTCAACGTCCGCATCCAGCAGACTCAGAACCGGGGCCAGAACGCCTTCGAGCCCGAGCGGGTACTCATCGAGCCCCGCGCACTCTAAAGGACGTGGGGCTCGATGCCGAGACGGTCAGGATGCCGGGTGGGTCAGGTGGCGTCGCCGCGGAGTTGGTGGCGGATCAGCTCGGCCTGCTCGGCACTCATGGGCGGGAACCGGGAGGCTGTGGTCTTCGCGGCCTGCCGGATCGTCTCCCGGTCGGTGTCGGTCAGGGCCTCGTCGTCAATCGCCAGGCGCGGCCTCGTCGTCGTGGTGGGCGTATGGGTCTGGGGTGTCGGGATACTGTTCATACCCGACAGGTACGCCCATACACCCGAGGTTCAAAAACAGCAATCACTGCATCTAGCCATCCGCGCAGGAGCGAGCTACTATATGTGGATGGTCAGTGCTGTCGTGCCCTTGGAGGCCCCGAAAACGGGGTCGGGCACGGGGGTGCCGATTCGGCGCCCCCGGAGCAGTCACCAGCGGAACGTCACGGTGGTGAAAATTGTGCACCACCGTCAGCCCGCTGTCGTCGTCTCCGGCAGCACGGTTGTGGCAATTTGCCACCACCGTCGACCTGCCCTCGTTCTTGACGGTGGTGCCACGGTGGCACCACGGTCGGCTCGAGCCCACGGGGGTGAAAATTTTCCACCCCCGTGCCCAAGCCAACGGTCCCGCAAATTTTGCAGGACCGTGCCCGCGCCGGGGGCCGGTGAACGGCTCCGGAAATTTTCCGGCCCCGTTGCCCCTGCACGGTTCGCACCTGCGGATGGCATGGTGGTGCCGATTCGGCACCACCATGGCCTGCCCGCGCGAGGCGTACGGCGCCGCCACAGTGGCGGCACCGTGGGCGTCCCCCTGGCACGGTGGGAGGAAATTTCCTCCCACCGTGCCAGGGGTTTCGCCCTGAGAGGTTGGCCTGCGTCGTGATCAACGGGTCCGCCCATTTTGCGGACCCGTTCTCCTCGCCCGGACGTGACCGGGCCGCCCGCACGCTGCTCTCGTTCCGCTCGCCTGTGGCGGTACGTTGAGTGTTCATAGTCCGAGTCCTCGGTCATGTGGCCCCCGCCCCTGGTCTGGTGGACCGAACGGCGGGTCGGGGTCGAGGCGGTGTGCTCGCCGCTGCAACGCCGCTCGCAGCTCGTGATCCAGGGCACCTATCTCGCGCCGTGGGCGGTCTCGGCTTCCTTCCACGCCGCCGGGTCGGTGTAGCCGGGGATGTTGACGAGCACCTCGGTGCCGGGATACGTGTAATGATCCGGCATCACCGTCCACCCCCGCCCGAGACATTGGCCCGCGGCGTGTTACCGGGTGATGCCGTGCTTCGCGTCGATCTGCGCCAGCCGGACGGCGATGGCGTCATCGGCGGACATCTCTCCAGTGAGCACCTTGCGGCCCAGGGCACGGTCGGCGTCAGTCTCCTCTTCGCTAGCCATCCGCTGGCTCGCAGTGACCTGCGCTTCGAGCCGGTCGATCTCGGCCTGTTCCAGGGCCTTCGTCGTCGCCATGACCTGTCCTCCTTCATGCTCGCCCGACACCTTCCATTCTACCGTCCAAGGCCGACACCGACCAGTGACTCCACCCGTGAGACGGGCACTTGCTCCATCGGGCACAGTCGCAGCACTGGATAGGTGCGCAGCCGATCCCAACACCAGCATCCCGCAGCGGGCAATCCGCGCAGGGTGTATCTGTGACGGCATTCTGGTAGATTCGGGTTGCACCGAGGGGTGTCCCGTCAAGGGGCTGAGATACCACTGGACGTTGTCAGCGTGGTGACCCTAGAACCTGATCCGGATCATGCCGGCGAAGGGACTGGTCTAGCAGGGCTTCTTTCCTTCGCTGGCCTCCCCATTAGGAGGTTACAGTGTCCCATTCTGTTGTCGGCCCCGCGACGTCCTCAGTCGAGGTGCGCCCGAGGGTCGCGGTCATTTCCGTCCTCATCAAAGATGACCATGTCCTCTTGGTGCGTCGCGCGAACCCTCCTGATGCAGGATTCTGGGGATTCCCGGGCGGGAAGATCGAATTCGGAGAAACGATCACCAAAGCCGCCGAACGCGAACTCGGTGAAGAAACCAGCATCATCGGTCAGGCGACCGGTGTTTTGACTTCCGTTGACGCGTTCAGCCGAGACGAGACTGGACGGTTGGACAGTCACTACGTGCTTATCGCCGTGCTCTGCCAGTGGCGCTCGGGGCAACCCCACGCTGGCGACGACGCCCTCGAAGCACGCTGGTTCCCCCTCGACGAGGTCGACGAGGCCCGCCTGACTCTGAGCAAGGATGTCGCCGAGGTCGCCCGCTACGCCGCCACACAGCAGCAGAAGGAAGTGCACGCATGACGATCAAGAACGTCCTATCCATCGCAGGCACCGACCCCACTGGCGGGGCGGGCATCCACGCCGATCTCAAAGCCTTCTCAGCGAGGGGCACCTACGGTATGGCCGCGATCACCGCGGTCGTGGCACAGAACACGCGCGGTGTGCGCTCGTTCATGCCCCTTGATCCCTCTTTCGTCGGTGAGCAGATCGATGCAGTGTTCGACGATGTGCGCGTCGACGCGGTAAAGATCGGTATGGTCGCCAACGCCGCGATCGCCGAGGTCATCGCCGAGCGCCTGCAATACCACGAAGCCGAGACCGTGGTCCTTGATCCGGTGATGGTCGCCAAGAGCGGCGACAGGCTGTTGGACGACGATGCGGTCGCAGCCATCCGAGACACGCTCGTGCCACTGGCCACGATCATCACCCCGAACCTTCCCGAAGCCGCCGTGCTCCTCGACACCACAGATGTCACCCGCTTGGGGCAGATGGAGGACCAGGCCACCGGGCTGCGTGGCCTTGGCTGTCAGTGGGCGCTACTCAAAGGCGGGCATCTCACGAACGAGACGGTCAGTGTCGACTACCTCGCCGGCCCCGACGGGATCTCCACCTACACCTCTCCCAGGATCGAAACCCTCAACGACCACGGCACCGGCTGCACCTTGTCCTCGGCGATCACCGCACTGCTGCCTGACCACACCGTGCCCGAAAGCGTTGAACGGGCGAAGACCTACCTGCACGGCGCTCTCGTTGCCAGCGACCGCCTCGACGTCGGCCAAGGTCACGGTCCCCTGCATCACTTCCACCAGCTCTGGCCGCGCGGGTAGGGATGCAGAACAGCCCCTCCTCGTTCCGATCGGTAGAGCTAACCACTTCGACTCATGAAAGGAGCCGTGACGATGACGCGAAAGATGTTTCTCGCCGGCCCGTTCAAAGCTCTCGTCGACGCCGACACCCATGTGATGGGCGACGCCGCGATCGACAAGTACACCTCGATCATCGACTTCTTCGAAACCCAGGGGTGGGATGTGCACTGCGCCCACCGCAGAGAGCACTGGGGCCGTGAGTTCATGGAACCCAGCGAATGCACACGCATCGACTACACGGAGATCGCCGCCTGCGACGTCTTCGTCGCGTTCCCCGGCGCACCGGCATCCCCGGGCACGCACATCGAGATCGGGTGGGCCTCCGCCTGGAACAAACCCATCGTCTTACTCCTCGACGAGGGAGCCGAGTACGCGTTCCTCGTCCGAGGCCTCTCAGCGGTCGCCGACGTCCAGATGATCACCATCGATCCCGAGCAGCCCACCGGACCACGCATCCTCACCGCGATCGAGCACGCGCAGGCAGGAGCCGTCAGTGAAGCCTGAGTATCCCGACCTCCACACGCTCTACCTGGATTCCCTGCGACAGGTCTACACCGGGTTCGAATACCAGAACAGTCCCCGCGGGCAGGACGAACGCGAAATCATCGGCTACACCGCACGCCTGACCAACCCGGCCCGGCGGTACTGCTTGGCCAGGTCTCGTCGGCAGAACATCATCTTCAACTACGCCGAAGCACTGTGGTACCTCTCAGGGAAGAACGACCTCGACTTCATCCGCACCTACGCACCCTCGATGAGCCGGTACAGTCCCGACGGCCTCAGCCTGCCGGGCACCGGGTATGGTCCCAAACTGCTCAGACACGTCGGCGACGAGACTGCGATCGAACGAATCGTGAACACCCTCCGCGAGGATGACCCTGCGAGCAAGCGTGCCGTTCTGCAGATCTTCGACGACTCCGAAGACATCTACCGCCGCAACATCGACGTCTCCTGCACGCTGGCTCTCCAGCTGTTGCGCCGTGAGGACCGTCTGCACATGGTCGCGTTCATGCGCGCCAACGACGCGTACATGGGACTGCTCAACGACACGTTCTCCTTCACGTTCATCCAAGAATTTCTCGCCTCGATGCTGGGCCTGACCCCGGGTGTGTACATCCACAACGTCGGCTCGATCCACATCTACGAAAAAGACCTCACCAAGGTGCACACCCTCCTCGGCGGCGATGATCAGACGATCGTGGAGGAACCCAGCACTCTTCCACGGCTGCCCTCGGGGGCGAGCCTGGACCAGGTGCACCAGGTCCTCGCCCTGGAGAAGTCGATCCGTGCAGACGAGCTCCCAGGCCGCGCACTGGCGACCCTTGATCTTCCGGAAGCGTGGGTCGACATTGTCCGCCTGTTCTGGATCCACCGGCAACTCCAATACCAACGACCAGTCGACCCATCGATTATCGGCGACCTCCATCCCCTCCACCGGGAGCTGGTCGTGAGCCGATGGCCCAGCATCGAAAACGCGCGTGTGAGGGCGGTGCAGCAGTGACGACATCATGGACGACTCCGGCAGTCTCAGCAGGGTTCGATGCCTATGACGACTATGTCGAAAACCGACTGGCTTATACCCCGCTCGTCAATGACCTCCAAACTGCTTGCGGCCGAGGGGGGATCGTGCTCGATTATGGGTGCGGCAGCGGAAAAGTCTCACGACGCCTCCTCGACGCCGGAGCCGCAGCACAGGTCGTCGGAGTCGACATCAGCACCGACATGATCACCCTCGCCCGGGCGCAGACCCCGCAACCGGCCGCGCGATTCCACACCATCGACAGCGGCCACGTTCCCTACCCGGATGACACATTCGATGCGATCGTGTGCTGCTTCGTATTCATCAACGTGCCCACACGCGAGGAACTGAGAGCGATCGCCCGCGAGCTCGCCCGAGTGCTTACACCGACCGGCAGACTCTTCATCGTCGATAGCAACCCGGCGGCCACAGGAGTACCGTTCCCGACCTTCCGCAGCGGCGAGCCCGGCAGAGGCTACCGTGACGGAGACGAACGCAAGGTCAGCTTGCAGATCCCCGGCACCGGGATCCTCGAGCTTGTCGACCGGCACTGGTTCATCAGCACCTACGAGGCGGTGCTGACCGAGGCCGGCTTCACAGTCGACAAGGTCACCGACCGCGGAGCACAAACCGTAGAGGACGTCGGCTCCCAGGCACCTATCGACCATCCACCGTTCATGCAGATCACAGCCCACCTCCAAGACCACTCCGAGTCGACGATCGGGGCGGGGTAGATGACGCGCGACGCTTCCTACCCGAAGCCGGCGACGCTGGCGGCAGTGGTCCGAAAAGGACGTGTACTCCTTATCCGGCGTGCCCACATGCCCGACGCCGAGCGCTGGGCATTCCCCGGGGGCAAGATCGAACCCGGCGAGACCCTGACCGCCGCGACCGCGCGCGAACTCGCCGAGGAAACAGGAGTCCTCGCCACACCCGGTGATGTCTTCGATGCTGTCGACGTCATCGATGCCGACCACAATCTGCATTACGTCCTGATCGCAGTGCTCTGCCGATGGGAACGAGGGGAACCGGTCCCGGACGATGACGCACTCGAAGCGGCATGGTTCACCCTCGAGGAAATGGCTGCGATACCGGTCGCGGAAACATTCAACGTCCGCGCTATCGCCCAAACCGCGCTCGAGCTGGAACGCAAGCAATAGGAACACTCAAGAAGCCAGAATGCCCATTTGCCGGATAGCACGTAGTGATATCAGGTGTTCTGTGACAGCGATTCCAGTAACGAAGAATCAGGCCGTCCGAAGCTTGTGGAGAGTGTGGTTTCCGTGATGTGATGGTGGCGTGACACGGGGCGCCGCCCGTTCCAGCTTTCGAGCACGGGACGTGGTCGGCTGAGATGACACCCGTTGAACCTGATCCAGTTAGCACTGGCGAAGGGAATGTCCGGACTTTCACCCGCCGACAATGTTGGCGGTGTCAGCGCACCGAAGAGCAACTTTCGCTCTTCGGTGCGCACGGGTTGCCTTCGCCTCGATATCGAGAGGCATACACATGGCACACACTATTCTCCCCCTCACCGAGCAGATCGTCCTCGTCACCGGCGGCGCCCGCGGACTCCGAGCTGCGATCACTCGCGCGTTCCTGGCCCAGGGTGCGCGAGTGGTCATCGACTACCACACCTCCCAGGACGCCGCGGAGGACCTCGCCGCCGCCCACCCCGGAAAGGCGATCGCAATCCGGGCTGATGTCCGCGACCGCGCCCAGGTCGATGCCCTCGTCGCTGAGGCCGCCGATCGCTTTGGCGGTCCGATCACCACGGTCGTGAACAACGCGCTGGCTGACTTCTCCTTCAACGGCGACGCCCGCTCCCACGCGGACCAGATCTCCTACGAGGAGATCACCGCACAGTTCACCGGCTCCGTGCATGGGCCTCTCAACGTCATCCAGGCCACCCTTCCCGGCATGGTCGAGGCGGGCTTCGGCCGGATCGTCAACATCGGTACGAACCTCTTCCAGCACCCCGTCGTGCCCTACCACGACTACACCGCGGCGAAAGCAGCGCTGCTGTCCCTGACACGCACCTTCGCCGACGATCTCGGCCCGCAGGCCATCACGGTGAACATGGTCTCCGGGGGCTGCTGCTGACCACCGACGCCTCGGCGGCGACCCCTGAGGCGGTCTTCGAGGGCATCGCCGCGGGCACCCCGCTGCGGGCGGTGACGACGCCGGATCAGCTCGCCGACCCAGTCGTATTCTTCGCTTCCCCGTGGGCCAGGGGTGTGACGGGTCAGAACCTCATCGTCGACGGCGGACTCGTCAAGGGGTGAGCGGCGTGGAAGGCAAGCAGGCCCACTTCAACCTCTTCATCCACGGTGTCGGTCATCGCAGCGCGGCCTGGTGGTCACCGCCACGTCGTGCAGCGCAACGACCGACTGCGCCTCGTCCCTGAACACCGTGACCACGCCTCTCTCATCTCACTCTTCGTTTAAGCAGAGCCCCTGCAGAAGCCCCGTTCATTCCCTTGACGGACACGCCGTCAACACCCTTCGGTCTAGATTTCTGGGGCGCTCTTCTCTCCGTGGGCTCGGAGCATGCCGAAGGCGACGAGGCCCGCCGCGAGCACGGTCAGAGCGATTCCGCCCCAGGTGACCGCGAGTCGGAACTCCGCGGTCTGCTCGGTCGGCCAGGCCGATGCGGTGAGGTGCCCGGTGAAGATGGCGGCGAGGAAGGTTCCGCTCAGGGCGATGCCCACGGCGGTTGCGAACTCGCCGGCTGTATCGGCCAGGGCCGCGCCGACGGTGGTCCGGTCTTCTGGAACTCCTTTCATGACGTTGGTTCCCGCGACGACGCCGACGACCCGCATTCCCGCCGCGACGAGCACGAGGGCCACAGCGATCCAGACGTATCCGACGCGTCCCAGAAGCGCGTAGACGGCCAGGCCCACGACGACGGCAGAGGCGCTGAGCCAGGCCGCTCGATCGAGTCCGAGCTTGTCGACGAGGATCGAGATGACGGCGCCGCCGGCGACGAGGACGATCACTTGCGGAAGCATGCCCAGTGCTGCCTGGGCGGGCGTCCATCCCCAGTCGAGCTGGAGCTGAAGTGCAACGAGGTACCCGATACCTGCGACGGCGAGGTTGGCTGCGCCTTTGAAGGCCAGTCCGCTGGACACGAGCGGGCTCGCGATCAGCTGCAGGTCCAGCAGGGGGTATTGGAACGAGCGCTCGCGCCAGGCGAATGCTGCCGCGAAAGCGATGGTCGCGGCCACCCCGGCCCAGGGGAACCAGGTGTCTGCGCCCACTTCGACGAAGAGGGCGGGGGCGAGCAATGCGGATGCGATGGCCGCGGTGCCCAGGATGGCTCCCCAGATATCGACAGGATCGCGGTGCAGCTCTTCTGGCCGGTCGGCGGGAATGCCTTTGCGGATCGCGATGAAGGCGATGGCTGCGATCGGCACGTTGACCAGCAGCAGGGTCTGCCACGGTGCGATGGCGAGGACGAAGCCGCCGGCGATCGGGCCGACGGCAAGGCCGATGAGTCCTACGGTGGAGATCACCGTCATCGCGCGTACCCGGAGGCGGTCATCGGCGAAGAGCCGGAACGCGAGAGCCAGGGAGCCCGGCGTGGTCATCGCGGCGGCCACCGCCATCGCCGCGCGAACGGCGATGAGCTGCCCGGCAGTGGCCACGAAGGCTGTCGCGAGACTCGTCATCCCGAGCAGCACGAGCCCGGCCAGCATCATCTTGCGTCGGCCGATGCGGTCGGCGACGGCGCTGAGCGCGAGCATCAATCCGCCGAACACGACGGAGTACACGCCAGTCACCCATTGCAATGCGGTGGCGGTGGCCTGTAGTTCCCGGCCGATGGTGGGCAAGGCGACATTGAGGATCGAGTTGTCGAGCATCTCGAACAGGAACACGGCCGACAGCCCGGCCAGCGCGATCCACGCGTCCTTCAGCGTGTGAGGCGGCTGCGCGGCCTCGGACTGGTGGCTGGGACGACGAATCATGGGTCACTCCTTCTCGGTGAAGAAGTGACGGGCCGTTCGTCCCGTGTGTGCTCGTGCGCTCTGTAGAGAGCCTCGTCTTCAACAGCGACGCACGTTTTTACTTCCGATGATCCCAGACTACCACTCGAGCGACACGCGTTTCAGGAGGCGAGCCTCCCCGCCCCTTCCTCCTGGTCCTAGTGTCTGTTCGACCTCGCCACAGTCTCAACACTCGTCTCCGCCCTCACCCTGACTCCTCCATACCGGATCGCTGGACCACCCAGAGCTGTCTCGACTCATCGGCTCCAGCCCGGCAACTCACCCTCGCGATGGCCTCCCCGATCAGCCCCGCCGCCTGAAGACACAAATAAATGGACGCATGTTACCGGCGGTAGTGCCCGCGCACCTTCCTCACGAAGCGACTCGTGAGGAAGGCGGTGACCGGCATGAAAGGCGGCGTGACCCTCTTTCGTGGACCGGGCACGGCCGCTCGCCGGTACCTCGAATCCGACCGGTCGACCGCGGATGACTATTACCTCGAAGGCGGCACGGCGCTGGCGGACTTCACCATCACCAACGCCGCCGGTGAGGTCGTCGCGAACACCGGGCTGGACCCGGAGCAGTACGCGGGCTGGGTGGACTGGACCCATCCGCTGACCGGGGAGCGGATGGGCATCCCGCGCGAGGCTGGCGAGGTCCGGAAGGGCTCCCCGCGGTTCGCGGAGATGGTCGTCAACACCCCCAAGAGCTTGTCGATCGCCGCCGCCCTGCACCCGGAGGTCTCTGACGCCCTCGACGCCGCGCAACAGGAGGCGGTGGCCGAGATTCGGCGGTGGCTGGCCCAGCACGCCTACACGCGGGTTGGCCCGCGCGGGGAGCAGGAGATCGTGCCGGCGGAGTCGTTGCAGACGGTGGCCGTGGTGCACCGCACCAGTCGTGCCGGTGACCCGCACCGGCACGTGCACTTCCAGATCGGCACCCGCGTGCCCGCCGCGGGCAAGTGGCGTGCCCTCGATACTGCGGTCCTGTTCAAGCAGCAGGGCGCGATCCGTGCACTCGGTGCCGCGGTGATCGCCGCCCACCCGCAACTGGCCGCAACCCTGGACCGGCACGGGCTCACCCTCGATCCCGTCACCGGGGAGGTCACGGAGCTGGAGCAGTTCAACCCGGTGATGAGCAAACGTGCCCATCAGGTCGAACGCAACCTGAAGCAGTTGGAGGCCGAATGGGAGGCCGCACATCCCGGCGAGGAGCCCGGCCCCGTCGTCCGCGCGCGGCTGCTGCATAAGGCGTGGGCGCATGAGCGGCCGAACAAGAAACCGTCCGACCTTGGCAACGAAGACGCCTGGCGGCAGGAGCTGGTCGAGGCCGGTTACGACCCCGAGACCCTCACCCGTGCACCGACACCCGTGCGGGTGTCCGTCGATGACCTGCGCGTGCAGGAGGTCGCGAACCGTGCTCTGGACCGGGCTGCGGCGGGTGGGTCGACGTGGACGGTGCACACCGTCCGCGAGCACGTCACCCGCATCACCACCGACCACGGCGTGCAAGCGACACCTGCGGAGTTGCGCGAGTTCGTGCAACTCGCCACCGACCTTGCAATAGGAGATTGCTTCTCGGTGCTCCCGCCCGATGCCGTGCACCCTGAGCATGTTGCACACCTCACCTCGCTGCGGGTCGTGCAGGCTGAGACGCAGTTGCGTGACCGGCTCGAAGCGCAGGCCCCGAATCGCGAGCCTCGCCGCCCCGACCTCAGTACGCACGCCGCCAGGCATGGACTCGACGCGGGGCAGGCTGAGGCTGCTGCCGCGGTCGCCTCCCGTGACCCGCTCGTGGTCGTCGAGGGGGCGGCTGGGTCGGGGAAGACGACCATGCTCGCCACCGCCATCGAAGCCCTCGAACGCGACGGCGGGTCGGCGCGGGTGGTGACGCCAACGAAGAAGGCCGCCCAGGTTGCCGGTGAGACGTTGAAGGTGCCGGCTGATTCCGTGGCGGCGCTCGTGTACGCGCACGGGTTCCGGTGGAATGACGACGGTGTCTGGACCCGCCTCAAGCGCGGCGAGACGGACCCCACGACTGGCCGTGTCTACACGGGGCCGCCCGAAGGTGCACGGTTGGTGCGCGGTGAGCGGGTGATCGTGGACGAGGCCGGGATGCTCGACCAGGACACCGCCCTGGCCCTCCTCACCATCATCCGCGAAGCTCGCGCGTCGGTGGCGCTCGTCGGCGACCGCGCCCAACTCCCGGCAGTCGGTCGCGGCGGCGTCCTCGACATGGCCGCGCACATCCGCGGGGCAACCGTGGACATGTCTGAGCTGCACCGCTTCGCCGACGAACAGTACGCGGCCCTGACGTTGCGGATGCGCGACGGGAAGGACCCGGCGGCGATCTTCGACGAGTTGCACGCCCTCGGCTTGGTCCGGCTGCATGCCGACGATGACGGGCTGCGTGAGCACATCGCCGAGCACACGGCCCCCGCCGATGCGGTGACCGTGGCGACCAACGACGAGGCCACCGCCCTGAACGAGCGCATCCGCACCCTCCGCGTCGAAGCCGGCGAGGTCGACGACACCCGCACCGTGACCGGCTCCGATGGTCTACCCATCGGTGTGGGTGATCTGGTGCAAGCCCGGCAGAACGATGCCGAGCTACGGGTGGCGAACCGGCAGGCCTTCACCGTCCAGGGCGTCGGCGAGGACGGTACGGTGCACGCGTTCGAGACCGGCACCGACCGCAAACACAACGTCACGGTCACTCTCCCCGCCGAGTACGTGGCTGAGCATGTGCACTTGGCCTATGCTGCCACCGCCTACGGAGTCCAAGGCGCGACCGTGAACAGTGCGCACACGGTGCTCTCCGACGCCCTCGACGCGGCCGCCGTCTACGTCGGCGTCACCCGCGGAAGCGGCCGCAACGAACTCCACGTGATCGCTGCGGACCTCACGGAGGCGAGGGCGCAGTTCGTCGAGGCGATGGGCCGCGACCGCGCCGACCGTGGCCTGACCGACGCCACCACCCGAGCACACGAAGCCATCGCCGGTCTCGTCAAGGACGGACCAGTCTCGATGATCTCGGAGGAGCTGGCGCGGCTCGACAGGGTGGCGGAGAAGGCGGAGCAGCGGGCGGCCTGGTGGGATAGCGTCGGCGATCAGCTCACTGCGCTGTCGGCCCGGCATCGGGAGGAGACGGGCGAGAGCATCACCGCCCTCGCCACGGCCGAGGAGCACGCCGCCACCGTGCGGGCCAAGACCACCGCGCCGCTCCTGGCCCGAGCAGAGGCCGAGGGCCGCGAGTACCTCGACGCCGCGGGCGAGGAAGCCCGGGCCGCCGGGCGACTCGCGACGGCCGGGTGGTTCGGCAAGCGGCGTGCCCAGCGCGAGCACGACGCCGCCCGCGAGCACACCCAGGCCCTGCGCGGCCGCCTGTCCGCAGAGTGGGGAACCCTGCCACGGCATACGGACGACCTTCACGCGTGGGCGGGCCGTGTCGCCGCCCAGCAGGCCGAGGAGGCCCCCGAGGTGCTGGAGGCCGACGAGACCGTGACCGCAGCGCGGCGGACCCGCACCGGCATGCAGGAGCGGCAGCGCCGCGACCGGCTGACGCTCCTGGCGCGCATCCACGGGGCGGACAAGGTCCGCCGTGACCCCGACCGCTACCTGCGCACAAGCCCCCGCAGGAAAGCAGCCAAGTGGAGGGCCTCGGCCGAAGAGACACGGGCCGAGGCCGCCGAGCTTCGCGGCCTGCCGCCGGATCAGGCCGTGTATCTTATCGAGATCAAACGCGCCGCCGCCGAAACCCGCGAGACAGCACTCCGGGAACGGCAGCTCCCCGAAGATCAAGACCCCACCCGGAGTACTCCCGGCCGAGACGGACCGGCACGCGGCCTCTAGATTGCGGGCCGACCACCTGCTGCTGTTCGAGGAAGGTCCGTGAACCACGTTTCTCCCTCTCCGTCACGGCTCGGTTTGATAGCCGGTTCGGGTCGTGCTGGGCGTTGAGCATGTAGCCGGGTCCGACCGCCCAACTGTTCCTGCGGGTTTGTTCGGTTCGTACGGTGCTCCGAGAACATCGAGCATCCAGGCGTGAGCAAGCGTATTCTCGTCGTCTGCGGCTTCGATTGAACCTCCCGCGAGGTGACCGCCGGGAGTGACTCGTTGGATGACGTGTCCGGGGCGACGTGAGTTCGAGGCGTCGCGATAATGCTGGCTGAAACGATGGATGGCGTCATTGTCAGCTCGGGCGTCGCGCTCAGCCGCACGAATCCAGGCACGTGGGAGTGGATAGCTCTGTGCGGGAAGCTCCTGGATGCGTGCCATGGGCGAGAGGCGTTGGAGGAGATCCCGGATGGCGGGGTCGTGCCGGGGGTCGCCGTACTCAGCCCGGTCGGTTGATGCCAGATTCGATGCCGAATTCGTCAGGGTTGCGAGTGGGTCGAGGAAGGGATGTGCGAGGTGCAGGCCTCGCAGCCATGTTGGTTGACGCAGGCATGCGGTGGCTGCGGTCAGTCCGCCCGCACTGGCGGCGGTCACGACGATGCGGTCGGCCGCGATGGCGGGCAGGGCGCGAAGTCGAGCCAAGCAGGCGAGGAGGTCGTCAATTGTGCGGTATCGGTATTCGCCTGTCGCTTGCCGGTGCCATTGCGGGCCCAGCTCGCCTCCGCCGCGAATGTGACAATAGGCGACGGCCACGCCGCGAGCCAGGAGGTCGTCAGTGAAGGGATCGAAGGGGCCTTCGAGACTGATTCCGTAGGCTCCGTACACGTGGACGACCAAGGGGTGCGTCTGTTCTCCTGGTGGGAGGAAGAGCGTGATCGGGATCATCGTGTCGTCTTCGCTTGCAGCATCAAGACACAGGGCGGAGGCGCGCCCGGTGGACTCTAGGGAAAGGTTCTTTCCCACTTCTGCCGGCACCGCCTGGGGTCGATGTACGGGTGATGAGGCGAGGAGTATCAGTTGCTCGTTGCCCGAGTCGAAGGCCGGGAGCATCGTGCCCGCGGGGGGCGCGGTCCATATAGCTTGCGGTCCGTGGGCTGGCAGCCAGATAGCTTGCCGCCCGTTGGCCCTTCCGATGACAAGGAACGCATCGCCTGACGGTTGGAGATGCTCGGCGGAGAATCCGGACGGGGTCTCGGCCAAAACGTGTTCGCGGCAATAATCCCAGAGCCGCCCATTTGGTCGATCGAGAACGACCACTGTCTGCTGCGAGATGGTGACGTCCGCATCAGAGGTGCGCTGTGTCAGCGATTGGCAGGTCGGGTTCGTGTCGTCATGGCCGGAGATGATCCAATGCCGAGCGGTGTCTGAACCGCGGGAGGCAAGAATCGCCGTGTCGTCGGTGACGCTGCGAAGTTCAAGGCGGCGTGTGGAGTCCGGCTCTTCCGATAAGACAGTCGGCCGGGCGCTCTCCGGATGCCACCAGAGCAGCTGGTGCGGCCTGAGGAATCGGTCTCGGCGTATCCAAAGAAGCCCACTTCCAAAGGCGCGCACACGAGGCGAGACGGGAGCTTCGTCATGCGCGAGTTCGACGCCCTTCGCGGCGGCGGTGTAAATCAGGAGTCGGTAGTTCTCGTCACCATCGGTGTCGCCGACAACGGCGAACATGGTATTGCCTGCCGCTGGAAGGAGTGACTCTCCAGCCCGGAGTGTGATCGTCTCGGTGGTCTCGGCACCGGTAGGAGTCTGAAGCCGGATGGTGTGGACGCGCTCTTGCGACGTACGCGCTGGTTCCTGCGCTTGAGGCCGGAGTGTTTCGAGTGCGCGCAGGTGTTCGGCGAGATCACGGATGTGTGGCTCGATGACGCCGACGGCAGTCCGCCCCATCAGGGTCCCTGCTCTCGCAGTTGTGCGCCTGGTCCGTCGCGCAGCGGTGCGATCGTCGGGATCACCAGAATGATGAACAGCAGGAGCCACGAGGCGAGCAACCCGAGCAGCATGCTCGGCAGCGGCCACACCACGACCGCGGCCCCGTCGAGAGCAGCTGCTGACACGAAGGCGCAGACCAGTCCGCCGGTGACCACGGGAACGACTGCCGTGACTGCGGCGGCTATGGACATCGCGAAGCTTTCCGCCGCGATGAGGACGCGGACCTGTCCTGCGTGCATGCCGGCTGCCTGGAGCAAGGCGATCTCGCGTCCGCGTCCGCGAGCCGACAGTGCGACCACCGCCGCGCTCGTGGCGAGCATCGACACGGCGACAACGGCCACGATCGTCCACACATCGGCCAGGTTCGTCGGTGTCCCAGGTTGAAGGATCTGGGTCATCGCGGCCACCGAGTTCACCGCGCACAGCAGCAGGCCGATTCCCCCAAGGCCGGCAGCCAATGGGGCAATCGTCGTGGTACTGACTTGTGCCCGTGCTGCCGCGGCACGAGTGCCCAGTGCCGGCACCACCAATCCTGCGCGCGCAAAGAGCTTGTGAAGGAGCCAGAAGATGAACCTGACGATCTCGGGACACAGGAGGTAGACGGCGATCAAGGCACTGCCACCGGCGTTGACTGCGAGGTTGAACATCGGGCCGGGTCCGGTGGAACCGAGCTGGGAGGCGAAGCTCGAAGCCACGACAAGAGCGGCGGCGACCACGAGGAAGAAGAACCCGCCGATGATCCGGAAGACCGTCGAGAGAGTGCGCCGGCCCGGCTGGTGGAATGTGCGCAGCGCGACGCTGGGTTGGATACGGGATGCCCGCCTGGCGGGCATCAGCCCGCCGACCATCGCCGTGACGACGCTGATGACAACGATCGCCACAGGGGCCCAAGGAGCGATGGTGAATCCCGGCAGGTCGACGCTGGCAGACACTTCCGTATTGAACGCCGGTATCGCCCAAAAACCCAGGAGAGTCGAGGCAAGGGCACCGAGGATCGCACCGCAGAGACTCACGATGACCAGGACAAGTAACGCGGATAGGAACACTGCTCGTGGAGATGCCCCGAGCAGGAGCCAGAGCGCGTGGGAGTGGCGGGTGGCTTGGATGCTTGCGCGACCGACCACGGTCAGGGCGACCCAAGAGACGAGGGCAATCACCGTGTAGATGGTGACCGAGAGGATCTGGAACTCGGCGAGGGGCACGCCCGCGCTGGCGACGGCGGCACGGAACTGCGGGGCGGTCGTCCAAGCGAACTGATGGACGCAGAGACCGATCATCGTCGCGATCACGGCGACGACCGCGATAGCGGGTGCCCATTGCCGCCATTCGTCGGCGAACATTCTCAGAACGTAGCGTTGCATGCGCTCAGGCCCCGAGACCAGACATGATGCCCAACAGCTCCTGGCTGGTGGTGCGGCCGACGGTGTCAACGGTGCGGCCATCGTGCATCACGATGACGGTATCGGCGAAGGCTGCGGCCTCCAGATCGTGGGTGACCATGACGATCATCTGCCCCTCGTCTGCCATCTGCCTCAGTGTGTGCAGGACGATACCGGTGCTCTGGGAATCCAGCGCTCCTGTCGGTTCGTCGGCGAAGACGATGCCCGGGCGTCGCGCCAGAGCCCGACACAACGCGGTCCGTTGTTGTTCGCCGCCGGAGAGTGTCCGCGCTGGTGCACGGCGTCGATGGCCGAGACCGAACGACTCGACGAGGTGGCTGATCGTGTCGTGGGGCACCTTCGCCCGATCAAGCTGGAATGGAAGCGTGATGTTCTCCTCGACGGTGAGGAAGGGAACGAGATTGTACTGCTGGAAGACGAATCCGATCTCGGTTCGGAGCATGCTCGCGCGCCTGCTCGCCGATTGACGGTAGATATCCTGACCGTTAATGGTGACTGTCCCCGACGTTGGTTCATCGAGACCGCTGAGGCACATCAGCAATGACGACTTACCAGAGCCGGAGTGTCCCACCACTGCCGTCAGGCCGCCACCGTGCAGCTCGAGGTCGCATCCGCGCAGGATGTCGGTCGTCGTCGGCCCCGATTTCACGACCCGTCGGAGGTCTGTGGCGCTGAGCATCGTGGTCAAGGCAGCTTCTTCCGTCAAGAGAGGTGGACATGGTCATGGGTGGTGGCCACGGTTCCGATTGCGTGCGCGCTCAGGACCGCGGCCACCGGTTGTGAGGGGGCCTCAGCAGTTGCCCCACGTGATCGAGCTGGGCCAGCCCGGGCACGGCGGGTTCACACTGAAGCTGCTCACGCGCGCGGCATCGTGCGCGTCGACCTCGCCTTCAATGGTCTGGAACTCAAGGATGCGGTTCATCATTCACCTCCTTTCACCGCGGATGTCACCCGTTCAGATTCCGAACGGGAGGCTTGGGCTGTCGTCGAGGATCTCGTTCAGGGCGGCGAGTACGCCGCTGGCCCCGGTGAGATAGTCCGACGACAGGCGAAGATTCTGGTTTCCTCGGAAGAACACCCCGGTGTCATCTGTGACGGCGTGGAGGCGCAAGGACTGAAGGTGTGAGGCGATGACCTCGTCGAGTACGGGGCTCGGTCGATGACGCACTCGCCGGTTGAGGTAAATCAGGAAGCCGGCGAGTCCGTGGGCAAGTGATGCTTGGGCGCACTGGTGGTAGGTGGCTGCCGCGTCGATTCCCGCCAAGGGGTCGGCGAACACTTGTGTGTCCGTGACGCGCTGTAGTTCGAGGATCGCCAGTCCGACCCCGAGGGAGCCGACGCCGAGATACGGCAGGGTTCGCCAGCCCTCGTCGAATTCCAAGGTGGCGTTCTTCGTTGTCGTGCATCGAGCGAGATCCGCCTCGATCGCGCGTGTGGCAAGGGAGACATATCGGCCTTCCCCTGTCTGCTCATGGAGCCTGGCGAAGAGGATCGCGGCCGCGCACCAGCCGTTGAGCAGGCCCACGGTTTCTCCCTGGACGCCGTCGTCGAGGAGCCTCTCCAGGTGGTGTGCCGCCATGAGCGGATCATCACCTGATGCGAGGTTGTACAAGCCCACGCCGGCCCAGCCTGACCAGAGAGTCGGATCGGTCGGCTCCGATCCGGATGCGGGCTCCAGGGCGGTCAGTGTTTGACCGAGATCAGCATCGCGCGCGGCATGCGCCAGGCCTTCCCGGCCGCGCAGACCTCGTGAGTGAATGTCGCCAGTACGGGCGGCCAGCCATGCATCTGCGGTATGACGGTCGATCCCGGCCGGTGAGCGGCGTAGTTGGTCGATGATTCCTGCGGCACCGTAGGGGTATCCTGCTTGATGCTCCGCCCCGTCGGAGGCGAACAGGGCGATGTCTCCGGGTGCGAGCGGACCCTCGTCGCCCCAGTCCATCAGGCTCCGAAGACCGCGTGTGATCTCCTCGCGTAGCCTGGCATCCGTGAGGGCTTCGATTCCGCGGACTCGGTCATCGAGCTCACCCCTCCGCGTCGCAGGCAACACATCGACCGTGGCCCTGCGGATCGAAGCGCGTACAGACTCGGGTACAGCAAGCGAGTGGGCGCCGCTGTTGAGCAGCTGCTCGATCTTCCAGGCATTGCCCTGATCGGCAATCGTGGCCTGGGGATAGATCAAGTCCAGTTCCAGCATTCCCATCGACCACCGATCGGCAGCCGTGCCGGTCAGTCCGAAGAAGGGTTCATAGCCCGGAGCGCCCTGCTGGCAGCGCCAGTCGGGGTCCATGCGGTGTGCGAACTCGAAATCGATGAAACAGGGGGTGGTCCCGTCTCGCATGATGACGTTCTTGGGGTGAATATCGCCAAGGAGCCATCCCGCATCGTGTACAGCGGTCAGAGCCTCATCCAGGCGTTTAACAGTAGAGGCGAGCCAGGCCACGTAGGCGTCGTCCTGGAGATCCCAGGGAGCAGGTCGCAGCACCGGGGTGCGTGTCATCCATTCTCGTTTGAGGTCCTGACCCTGGATGTGCTCCATGACGAGGAATCGGTGTTCCCATGCGGTGAACGACCCGTAGTAGGCCGGAACGCAGTCGAGACCTTCCAGCCCTTGCAGCACGTCGGCTTCATGGCTGAGCCGGGCCACTGCGTCGGTCCCGTCGACGTCCAACCCCGCATGGGGGCGTGCTTCCTTCAAGACGACGTTCGTGCCTGCTGGAACATACTCATCGGTTGTGGCCTCAGCGAGGTACACGCCGCCGCCGTTGGAGAAATGGAGCGCAGAGCGCATCGTGAAAGGGAAATGGACGTCTTCGTCGCCGGCGGCAGCGTCCACCTTCTCCGGCAGTGTCGCCCATTCCGGAGGCGTGTACGTGGGCCGACGTGGATCTTCGACTTCGTTGCCTTCAGGGTCGATCAACGTTGAGACGAAGGGTGCGTCATCGGATGGCGGGACGAAGGCACCGTATCGGAAGTAGACAGGCCCTGATCTCCATCGCTTGTCTGAGAGGATATACGGTCCTTCACCTCCAGCGAGGAGACCGTCAAGTTCGTCGAGAGCGAATGCGAACTCCTCGTCGGAGCTGGGATAGACAGTGATGAACTTCCCCGCGGCAGAGCGGTCCGCATACTTGCTGTTTTGGTTCAGCAGGTCGCGGGCGGAGGCCAGATGCTTGAACGCCAAACCGGCACGGAAACAAAACCGCGCCGTGGTCGAGATCACGGTCTCCGCGTTCTCGGACGTCGCCGAGACGTGAATCTTCCACCCCTGCCGAGGGAATGACCATTCATCCGGGATCCAGTTGATCCACGGGTACGTGGTCTTCGAACTCCACCCGGCACCCGCATGGGTAGAAACATCGAAGACGTCACCGGTCTCATCAACAACCGCAGGAGCATAGAACGGATTTCCTGGCTGACAGTACCGCAAGTACTGAAGATCGAGTGGCATCGTTGCTCCCCTCTGCGTCTGGACTCCTGCGGTTGATATGCCTTTCACGCTATGCCCGCACGCGGGGCCAGCGCGTCCACCCACGGTCACGACATAAACATGACCACGGTCATGGGTGCTCAGCAGTCAGCGAAGCTAGGCTTGACCGTATGGGTTCGTTCCACGTGAGTGTCGAGCGCACGCTGGTGGTCCTCCAAGCAGTCGCGCTCTGTTGCCTGCTCACCGCGGCAGTTCTGCGTGCCGTCGACGCGGTGCAAACAGGAGATGGCCTCCCCGTCGCCATCACATGGCTGGCTCTCGTGCCGATCATCACCGCCCTTTGGGCCCTGCGCCCGCGCGTGGTCCGCGCCGGCCACGGTGTCGAATGGACGATGCTTGCCGTTCTCCTGGCAACCCCGGTCGCCGTTTTCGGCACCCTGGACTTCACCATCCCGGTCCTGCTTCTGGTAGTCGCGTTCGCCGTCGTTGACGTCTCTCTCAGGGCGGGGGTCCATGCAACTATCTGGATCTCGTGCGTAGGTTTCGCCCTGCATGTATTCGGCAGTCTGACGTCGTGGAACGCGTTTCTCGCCGGTGCGACACAAGGATTGATCAATGTCGTCCCCGTCGCCGTGCTCTTGTGTTTTGGGATCGCCCTCGGTCTCTCGCTGCGCAGTTTCGAGAAACGTCGGCACGATGATCAGAAGGTGATCGTTCGCCTGCGCCATGCCACGGAGATGGAAAAAGAACTCCTGCTTTCCGACGAGCGAGCCCGGAGCGCGCGAGAACTCCACGACGGGCTCGGTCACCGCCTCACGCTTGTCTCGATGAGCCTCGAACTGGCTGAAAGGATGCGTGGGATCGATGTTGACCAGGCGTGGGAGGAGATCCGCACCGCCAAGGACACCACCAGTGACGCTCTCGCCGAGATGCGGATGTGGGTACGAGCCCTGAATCCAGTCCGAGACGCCGGAGCCCGCGGCCTTGCCGCACTTGAGCTCATCGCCGAATCGTTCCGAGGCACCGGTCTGACTGTGGACGTGTCTGGTGATGAAGCGTCAGACCGTGAACTCGCCAGTGATGACGAGGTCGCGCTGCTGATCTACCGCGCAGTTCAAGAAGGTTTGACCAACGCCTTGCGTCATAGCCGAGCCCGGACAGTGCGTATCTTCCTCGCAGTAAAGGAGCGCCGAATGGAGTTGGCCGTCATCAACGACTTCGGATGGGCCACGGCCGCCGAACCGCCGGAGTCAGTACCCGACTTCGGGTTCGGGTTGCGAGGAATTTCCGATCGCGCCGCAGAGCATGGCGGGTCCATGCACGCCCGCAGAATTGACGGCGAGTTCCACCTCGACGTCGTTGTGCCGCTCAGCGGCTCTGGCGCCCCCGGCCGAGAGGAGACGACGTGACCAGTCCAGACTCGATACGAGTGCTGTTGGTTGAAGATCAGCAGCTGATACGTCGAGGCCTGACCATGCTCCTCTCCACGGCCGGTGGGATCGAGATCGTGGCCCAGGCATCGGATGGGGAAACGGCACTCGCGGCCCTAGCCGATGAAGAAGTCGATGTGGTTCTCACAGACGCGCGCATGCCTGGTATGGACGGCGTGGAACTCACATCCCAATGCGCCACCCGATACCCTGGTCTGCCGGTCCTGGTCCTGACGACCTTCGATGATGATGCACTCGTGCAGTCGGCACTGGCTGCCGGTGCCTCGGGCTTCCTACTCAAAGACACATCTGTCGAGGGACTCACAGCTGCATTGCATGCGGTAATTGACGGTGGGATGGTGATCGATCCGCGCGTCGCGAAGGCAGCGATGCGAACTAAAGACTCCCGAGATGAGCCTCTGGCGATACTCACTCGCGGTGAACGCATAGTGGCCGAACTCGTCGCCCGTGGGCTGACGAACCCCGAGATCGCCGAAACTCTTGTTCTCGCCGAAGGAACCGTCAAGAACCATGTTTCGGCCCTCCTGCGGAAACTCGATGCGAGAGACCGCACAGCCTTGGCCCTCACGTTGTACAAAGCCCTAGGCGACTGACCTCAGGGCTACAAGCCTTGCAGCGCGCCTCGGCTGCCTATGCATGAGAACGAAACTCCTGGAGCGTCCAGGAAAGACGCGCTCCGGAGCGTTCCTCGCCGAGACAGACCCGTACAGTGTCATTAGTTCGCCGGTGGTTTGCCCCAGTCAGGGCGCTTGGTTAGGTGCCACGACCCGCACGAGGGGCATTCGTAGATCCGCAGCGGCCCTGCCCGTCGCGACCGTTTCAGTGCTACATGCACGGCGTCATCATAGTGCTCGTATTCGCGTTTACCAGTTTCGGAGCACAGTACGCGTTCGACTGGCGGCTTCTTCGACCTCCTCCGATGGTGCTTCATCACACAATGATTCTAAACTTCAGGTGTAACTGGCTCCTGTAGGTGACTGATGATGGTGGCAGCAACTACGAGCGCTGCGGCACCGAAGACTCCACCGGCGACCGCGACGGCTGTGTGGAAGCCTGTGAGGAACGCTCCACTGGCGACCATTGCGCCGAGGACTGCGACGCCGACGACGCTGCCGGTCTGGCGGGCGGCATTGATGACTCCTCCTGCGATGCCGACATGTTCCGGCGGGGCCGAGGCCACTGCGGCCGAGGTCGCGGCCGGCATCGCGAAGGCCATCCCGAATCCAGCCGTGAAGGTCAACACCGCGACCACCACGTAAGGGGTTTCTGCGGTGAGCAGCACGAGGCTGCTGAAGCCGATCGTGCCGACTACCAGGCCGGTGAGCATGGTGGGGAACGCGCCCCACCGGGCGACGGCACGGCCGCCCAGCGGTGACGCGACCACGGCGCTGCACGCCTGTGGTGCCAGCGCGAGGCCTGCCAGCCACGGCTCGTATCCCAGGTACTGCTGGAAGAAGAGGGAGAGCACGAAGAGTTGTCCGAAGAAGCTGATGTTGAGCGCGAGCCCTACCATTGCGGCCACGGAGAACCGGGCACGAGTGAACAAGGCCATCGGCAGCATCGGGTCCGGGTGTCGTCGCTCTGCGATGATGAACAGGGCGAGGAAGACGCCCCCGGCGATCAGCACGGCTACCTGCCAGGGTGACCATCCGTGTTCGCCTGCGGTGATGACTGCATAGGTTACTGCCACCAGCGTGAGCACGGAGAGCACCTGTCCGGGTAGGTCCACCCGTCTCGCGCGACTGCCCGTGAGCGCGGGAATTGCCCACAAGGTGAGCAGACAGCCGATAGCGACGATGGGGAGGTTGACCCAGAACACCGCCCGCCACCCGATCGTCGACACCAGCGCTCCGCCCAGGACCGGTCCGATCGCGGCGGCAACACCTCCTGCGCCGCCCCACAGCCCGATGGCGCGTGCTCGTTCCTTCGGATCGTCGTACACAGCCGACAGCAATGCCAGAGAGCCCGGCACGATCGCTGCCGCGCCCACGCCCTGGACGGCGCGACCAGCGACGAGGAACCCGCCTGTGGGAGCGAGGGCGCACACGGCCGAGAGCACAGCAAAGACCACCAGGCCAGCGAGGTAGACCCTGCGGGCCCCGAGACGGTCGCATGCGGCCCCAGCTGTGAGAAGGAACGCGGCGAACACGAGGGTGTAAGCGTCGACGACCCACTGCAGTGAGCCCACCGTCGTGTCGAGGTCAGTGCCGATCTCGGCGAGGGCGACATTGACGATGGTCGTATCGAGCATGACGATGAAGAAACCGAGGAGGGTCGCGACCAGCGCCGTGCGCCGATGCGCGGTCATACGCGAGACTCCAGCGAAGCCTCGGCGGGCGGGTGGCCGAAGTAGGTGCGCTTGCTCAGGTCTTGATCCCAGGTCCGGTAGGACCGGTCCAGCAGTGTCGGCAGCACCAGATCGAACAGGCGCCAGGACGCGGCGAAGTGCATGTCCCGGATCTCCCTGGCCGTCTCTCCCCCGGTGAGCGCGAGGAGTTGCTGGGCGACGAGGGGGCCCTCGTCGAGCCCAGCTGTCGTTCGCACTGCGGAGACTCCGCCCTGGGTCTCGTGGTTCTCGGCCATCCAATAGAACGGTGCCAGCCCGCATAGCGGGGCAACGGGCTGGGGTGGAAGTTGAGGGCGTCGTAGCTCGGAACCGCGAGGAGTCGCTGCCCGAGCCGCAGCTGGTAGTTGGCGACGATGAAGTAGTCCGGCGCCAGGCCCCCAATGGCGGTAATGAATTCGTCGGTGTTGATGTGCGCCGGCCGCAGCGTATGCACATCCAGCTCGGCGGCGTCCTTCGCGAGGTCGAGGGGCTCGGGCTCATCGAGGTAGTAGTCACAGAGTGCGCCGGGTTCACGCAGCACCACAGCCGCCAGGCTGACATCATCGTGCCTGGCAAGTCGGGTGAGGAAGTAAGAGCCAAAGACGGAATTGGTCTCGGTGAAGAGCACCATGCGTGTCATTTCGCCCACCACGCCTTCTCAACGGTCTTCGCTTCCCAGGTCAGGGTGTCGAAGAGCGCGTACCCGGGCTGCACGGGCAGAGGCGTACGGCCGGGCAAGTCCATGATCTCTTGGGCGAGGCGTTCAACGAGGACGCCTTCGGCCAGGGGCGGGCAGGCTCCGAAGATCGGCATCGTCTGCTTCTCCACGAACCACTCATCCAGCGTGCCTGGCGAGGGGAAGTCCTGATGCTCGGGCATGATGCGTTCCATCAGCCGGTGGATCACGTCCGGGGTGAACTCGGCATCCTCGGGGAGATCGTAGACCTCCTCGATGGGCATCGAGTCCTTCGTGTAGGTGAACACGACCGTCGAGTGCGCGACGGTCGGGATCTTGAACATGAACCTGCACCGGTCCGAGGCGGGGAAGGCGCGATGGAGGGCGTAGCGGTTGCTGATCTGGTAGAACTCCATCTGGTCCATCACATAGTCGCAGCCGTCCATGAACTCTTCAGCCGTGTCCGGGGTGATGCCCTCGGGGAAGACATCGATGTTGGCATCCCCGGTCAGTGCGAAGACCTGCTCCGCGACGACTTCGGCCTTGTTGCGGCCGATCGTGTCTCGCCCGGCGCCGTACTGGCGTTGCACGTTAGTCAGGTCGAAGTGGTCGGGATCGGCCAGTTTCAGGTTGAGTGCGCCCATGCGCACCAGGCGGGCGGCTGCGGCACCGCCGATGCCCCCGGTGCCGACGATGCCGATCACGGCATCGCGCAACCGTGCTTGGCGTTCACGCTGTTCCTCGGTGGTGTCGCCGAGCCAACCCAGGTTGCGGTCAACGCGTTCCCAGTAGAAGTCCTCATCGTAGTGCCCGCGTAGCCGTTGGCGGTCCCCGTTCATCGCGATCGCTCCCTTCGTCTCCTGATGCAATGAATCTGGTGAGTTCAGACTGCGCCTGCGATTGTTCGGTCGTCACCGAACAGTTCCGGGTGCACACTGGAGGCATGGTTGCGCGCGTGTTTCCTGAAGCGGTCCCGGATATCTCGACAGTCGCGTCGGCTCTGGCTGACTCGTCGCGGGCGGCCATGTGTGCTGCGCTCATGGACGGGCGGGCCTGGACGGTTGGTGAACTGGGCAGGTACGCGGGCCTGGCCCGGTCGACGGCGAGCGAGCATGTTGACGTGCTCGTCACCCACGGTCTCGTCCACGACATTCGGCAGGGCCGGCACCGCTACATTCGCCTGGCCGGGGAAGACATCGCACGAGTGGTCGAGAGCCTTGGCGTGGTCGCCCGCTCGCCCCTGCCCACTCCTCACAGCCTCAGCGCGTCACGGGCGAATGCGAACCTACGTGAAGGCCGCACCTGTTATCAGCACCTCGCCGGTAAGCTCGGGGTGCGCCTGGCTGAACAACTGGAAGAGCACGAGTTCATCGACTCGCACTGTCAGGTCACTAATCAAGGTCATCGCTTGTTCATACAGTGGGGTGTGCCCCCGAAGATGCTCGACACGGGCAGGTCGTGCATGGACTCCACCGAACGCCGCTTCCACCTCGCCGGCCCTCTCGGCACGGGAATCTGCAAGACTCTGCTGGATAAGGAATGGCTTTCCCGCAGGGGTCGTACCCGGGCCGTGCGTCTCACTCCCGCCGGGCGGGCAGCGCTCAACGACGCGGGGATCTCCCTCAATTGCCCGACAGCCGTCCCTGAGGGCTTCAGTCGTTCTTTGGCACCGGCGTGACCTTTCGGACGATCGAAAGCCGGTCGGAACAGGATGAGAGTTCCTGGCAAGGGTTGAACGGATCAAATTCGCGCGATCCTGGACGATCCGCCTGGGGATAACGAAGCATTTGGTCAAGAATATGAGGCAGCCAATCGCTTCAGGGAGACTGCCTCACATCCGTCATTGCGTAATCCTGAATTTCAAGTCAGTAGATGCGCGTGCCGTTCATCACTGTATGAGGGTGAGGCCGACGGACATGCCACCACCGAATGCCGCTAAAAGCACGTAGTCGCCAGGGATCGCTTGGCCGGGCGTGGCGAGTTCGCTGAGAGTGATCGCGATGGAGGCGGAGCCGGGGTTGCCGAGCCGTTCGACAACCAAGTGCTGGGTCGCGTTGGGCAGGTCGAGGGTGTCGAGGAGTTCGGCGAGCATGACGCTATTGGCCTGGTGCGGCACGAAGTGCGCCGCCTCTGACGGGGCGACGCCGGCGTCAACGAGGAAGGAATGGATGGTGCAGCACCGCGTGTGGCATCGGTACCGTCGACACGCTCACCCGTGCCTTCCGCAGAGCCTTGAACGTCGCCCCGAACGAGTACCGAAACAGGTTCCGTATCGACTAGGAACGCCGGGACGTCCTTGTCCGGATCTCTACGCTGCCAAGGCATATCCGGTAGACTGGGAGAGCAAGCAACGGGTATCTCCCTTGAGCATCTTCGGCTCGTCGAGGAAGAGCACCTTCGGGCTCATCACGAGGCTTGCCGCCAGGTC
>NZ_JAKDJU010000093.1 GCF_030453725.1 Brevibacterium picturae | reverse complement strand
GGAGATCGTGGGCCGCACCGCGACCGCGATTCTGGGCACCACCGAACCGGTCGTCGACTACTTCGGGGAGAAGGTTCCCGTCGTCGAACGCGCCGAACTCGTCCACCCGGACATCGACGTCGACCTCACCGTCAGGACACCGCGTGCACAGGTGCGTCGGGAACTCGGTGTCGAAGAGGGCACGTGGATGGTCGCCAGCCCCATCGCCCTGCGCGACCATACGGCCCTGGCCACGGTCCTCGATGCTGCGGACCAGATCAACACGCAGCGGCCCGGCCGTCCCGTCGTCACGGTGCTCACCGGCACCGGCAAAGACCGGAGCACGGTCGAGTCCGCGTTCGCAGACCGCAACGTCATCGTCGCCCCGGCCGGTGACCTCGTCGATGTGGCAGCCGCCGCGGACGTCGTCATCGCCAGCGAGACCATGACCGGGCTCAGCCACGAGGACCTCATGCAGCTGTCGAAGCCGGCGGTCTTCATCGGCAACCCGAGACGCGCAGGCATCTGGGGAGCGGCGGCAAAGGCAGTCGAGGCCGACGACACGGATGCACTTCTCAGTGAGATCAATCATCTTCTCGACGACCCCGCCGGACGTGGATCGCAGGCCGTGGCCGCGAAGAAACGCGTCATCGACGTCAACAACGGGGCCGAGATCTCTGCGACTCTGCTTGATCTCTACGCCGAGGTCGCCGAATCGTCGGATTCGTGAGCCCGGCTTTGATAGGATCAAATCCCGTGGTGAATCGAACTGGCCCAGGCGGCACAAATACGGCAAAGCACATCTTCGTCACGGGAGGCGTTGCCTCTTCGTTGGGCAAGGGACTGACGGCTTCGAGCCTCGGCCACCTGCTCACTCAGCGCGGACTCTCGGTAGCAATGCAGAAGCTGGATCCCTACCTCAATGTGGATCCGGGAACCATGAATCCCTTCCAGCACGGCGAGGTCTTCGTCACCGAAGACGGTGCTGAGACCGACCTCGACATCGGCCATTACGAACGTTTCCTCGACGTCGATCTCGACGGCGCAGCCAATGTGACGACCGGGCAGGTCTACTCCTCGGTCATCGCCAAGGAGCGTCGCGGGGCCTACCTCGGCGACACCGTTCAGGTCATCCCGCACATCACCGACGAGATCAAGTCGCGGATGCGGGCCCAGGCCGAACGTCCCGTCGACGAGCGACCCGATGTCATCATCACCGAGATCGGCGGAACGGTCGGTGACATCGAATCCCAGCCCTTCCTCGAGGCCGCACGTCAGGTCCGGCACGACATCGGCCGAGACAACGTGTTCTTCATCCACGTGTCCCTCGTGCCCTACCTCGGGCCCTCCGGTGAGCTGAAGACGAAACCGACCCAGCACTCCGTGGCGGCACTGCGCTCGATCGGCATCCAGCCCGACGCGATCGTGCTGCGCTCCGACCGGGAGCTTCCGGACTCGATCCGCACGAAGATCGCCTCCTCCTGTGACGTGGAATCCGACGCCGTCGTGTCCTGCGTGGACGCACCGAGCATCTACGACATTCCCAAGGTCCTCCATGACGGTGGTCTCGACGTCTACGTGATCCGTCGGCTCAACCTGCCCTTCCGCGACGTCAACTGGACGAAGTGGGACTGGGTGCTCGAACGCGTCCACAATCCCGAGCACCATGTGCGCATCGGCATCGTCGGCAAGTACATCGATCTTCCCGACGCCTACCTGTCGGTCACCGAGGCGCTTCGGTCCGGCGGCTTCGCCAATGACGCCCGGGTCAAGGTCGAGTGGATCCAGTCCGACGACTGTGACACCGAAGCCGGCGCTCGCGAGCGTCTGTCGGGTCTCGACGCGATCTGCGTGCCCGGCGGCTTCGGCATCCGCGGCATCGACGGCAAGCTCGGAGCGCTGAAATACGCACGGACGAGCGGGATTCCGACCCTGGGTCTGTGCCTGGGCCTGCAGTGCATGGTCATCGAATACGCACGCAACGTGGCCGGCATCGACGAGGCCTCGTCGTCCGAGTTCGATCCCGACACGCAGGCCCCGGTCATCGCGACGATGGCAGAGCAGCTGTCCATCGTCGAAGGCGAGGGCGACCTGGGCGGAACCATGCGACTGGGCACCTATGAGGCGAAGCTCGATGAGGGAAGCGTCGTCGCAGGAGTCTACGATTCGACGCTCATCACCGAACGCCACCGGCACCGCTACGAGGTCAACAACACCTACCGTGACGAGCTGGCCACGGCCGGTCTGCGCTTCTCGGGCACCTCACCCAGCGGTGAGCTCGTGGAGTTCGTGGAGCTGCCGGAGTCCGAGCACCCCTACTACGTGGCGACCCAGGCTCACCCCGAGCTCAAGTCACGCCCGACCAAGCCCCACCCGCTGTTCGCAGGACTCGTGGCAGCGGCGCTGAAGGCCAAGAAGTAGGCAGGAGTCACGTGAGCGATCTGCACGACGAGGCCTATACGCCGACCATCACCGCCTCCGACGTGGTCTACCACGGGGCTGTGTGGAACATTCGGCGCGAGACCTTCGATCTGCCCGAAGCCACCGGACTGGTGCGTGACATGATGGCCCACAACGGTGCCGTGGCCATCGCCTGCGTGGATGAGCAGGAGCGGATCCTGCTCATCCAGCAGTACCGCCACCCCGTGAGAGCCAGGTTGTGGGAGGTTCCGGCCGGTCTCCTCGACGTGCCCGGAGAGTCACTCATCGATGCGGCCAAACGCGAACTGGCAGAGGAAGCCGATCTGCGCGCCGCTCGTTGGGAAGTACTGACCGACTCGTGCCTGACCCCCGGCGGCAGCAGCGAATCGATTCGGCTGTACCTGGCCAGGGACCTCGAGCTCATCGCAGACGAGGATCGTCACGAACGCAGTGAAGAGGAAGCCGGCTTCAGGTTCCGGTGGGCCAGTCTCGACGAAGCCCTCGAGGCCGTCGGCAAGGGCGAGATCACGAATTCGATCGCGCAGTTGGCGATCCTGCAGGTGGCGCGCATCCTGCGCGCCGAAGCCGCCGGCGAGCCCACCAGAACCCGCAGCGTCGATGCGCCCCGGCGGCTCATCGACGGTCGTGACGATGTCGCCGGTGCGGGCACCGCCGCTGCAGGAACCGATTCTTCAGACCGTCCTCGGGACTGAGGACTTCCCATGGCCCGGCACGGTGCCGAACTGCTTCCCGAATTGCCGCAGTCGCTGGCCCGGGCCTTCGAGACCTACCTGAACTCCCTGCGGTTCGAACGGGGGCTGTCGCGGAACTCGATCGATGCCTATGCCCGCGATCTGGCCAGGTACGGAACCTGGCTGAACGCGCAGCGGATGAGCCACCTCGGCGAGGTGACACGAACACAGGTCGAAGCATATTCACTGCATCTGCTCGATGAGAGCCTGGCGCCGCGGACCCGAGCACGAGCATTGGTTGCGGTGCGCCGGTTCCACGGGTTCGCCCTCGGGGAGGGGCTGGCGGAGACCGATCCGGCCTCCGAGGTCAGCCCGCCACAGGAAGGACTGCGTCTGCCCAAGGCCCTGTCCGTCGACGATGTCGAGGCGATGTTGGCGACGGCGGCGGGGGAGGAGCCCGCGCAGATCCGGGCGGCCGCTCTGCTGGAACTGCTCTACGCGACGGGTGCACGGATCTCCGAGGCCGTCGGTGTCGATCTCGACGATCTGGATCTCGAAACCAGCCTCGTGCGCCTCTACGGCAAAGGCGGGAAGGAACGGATCGTGCCCTTCGGCTCCCATGCGGCCACAGCACTGGGCGCCTGGGTCTCACGGACCCGGCCGAGCATGGCGGCGAAGGCCAGAGCAGCAGCACCGGCCGGTGCCCTGTTCCTCAATGCGCGGGGGACGCGCTTGTCACGCCAAACCGCGTGGCAGATCGTCAAGGATGCAGGGGAACTGGCCGGACTGGAGGCCGAGGTCTCGCCGCACACATTCCGACACTCCTTCGCGACACACCTGCTGGAAGGCGGGGCCGATATCCGTGTCGTCCAGGAACTGCTCGGACACGCGTCCGTCACCACCACGCAGATCTACACCAAGGTGTCGGAGGAAACATTGCGGGAAGTGTACGCGACCTCTCACCCCCGGGCACGGTAGGGTTGGAGCCAAGAGCAACGAAAGGTGGCCATCCGAGTGATGAATTCGCAACAGGCGTTGGATATCCCCAAGTCGACATCCACTGACCCCCAGCAGGACTTCGACGATCCAGCACCGCTGGACACTCATGGGCCCGCCCGCGTCATCGCAATGGTCAACCAGAAGGGCGGCGTCGGCAAAACGACCTCGTCGATCAACCTCGGCGCCTCTCTGGCCGCCTACGGTCGCAAAATGCTCCTCGTCGACTTCGACCCGCAGGGCGCGCTGTCGGTCGGCCTGGGCATCAACCCCTACGACCTCGAGATCAGCGTCTACAACCTGCTGATGAATTCGCGGATGGATCCCCACGAGGTCATCGTCGGCACCGATTTCGACAACATCGACATCCTCCCGGCCAACATCGACCTCTCCGCGGCCGAAGTCCAGCTCGTGGGCGAGGTGGCCCGTGAGCAGATCCTCTCCCGCGTGCTGTCCAAGGTCACCGACGAATACGACGTCATCCTCATCGACTGCCAGCCGTCCCTGGGGCTGCTGACCGTCAACGCTCTGACCGCCGCACACGGTGTCATCATTCCCCTCGAGACCGAGTTCTTCGCCCTCCGCGGTGTCGCGCTGCTGGTCGAGACCATCGAAAAGATCCAGGACCGGCTCAATCCCTCCCTCGTCGTCGACGGGATCCTGGCCACGATGTACGACTCCCGCACGCTCCACTCGAAAGAGGTCATGTCACGGGTGACAGAGGCCTTCGACGACAAGGTCTTCGACACGGTCATCAACCGCACCGTGAAGTTCCCGGATGCCTCGGTCGCGGCCGAGCCGATCACGAGCTTCGCTCCCAAACACGCGGGGTCGGAAGCCTATCGTCGCCTGGCCAGGGAGCTCATCGCCCGCGGAGGCGCGCCCTGAGCGAGACCGTCCACGAGGGGGAGCCTGGTGCTGCCTCTCAAGGGTTCCAGGTAGAGCTGGAGAACTTCTCCGGTCCCTTCGACCTGCTCCTCGGCCTGATCTCCAAACGTCGTCTCGACGTCACAGAGATCGCCCTCGCCGAGGTGACCGATGAGTTCATCGCGTACACGACGAGCCTCAGCGAACGAGTCGGCGCCAAGGCCGGATCCAGCCTCGCCGAGATCTCCCAGTTCCTGCTCGTGGCCGCGACCCTCCTCGACCTCAAGACGGCGCGACTGCTGCCGAACGAGGACGGAGAAGAAGAGCTCGACCTCGAACTGCTCGAGGCCCGCGACCTCCTGTTCGCCCGGCTGCTGCAATACCGGGCCTATAAGTCCGTGAGCAGGTTCTTCGCCGAAGCCATGGCCGCAGGCTCGGTCAGGGCCCCACGCAGCGTCGGACTCGAACCCGAGTTCCAGGACGTGCTGCCGCCGCTTGAGATCCACATCGGCCCCGGTGAGCTGGCGGGACTCTACGCAACCGTGCTCCAACGCGACCACACGCCCCCGAGCGTCGCCGTCGACCACATCCACCTGCCGCTGGTCAGCGTCTCCGAACAGCGCGGACACATCCTCGGCCTGCTGCGGGCAGGGGACCTCGACTTCCAGAGACTCCTCGACAGTGCCGACAACACGCTCGTCGTCGTCGCCCGATTCCTGGCGCTGCTCGAACTGTTCAAGGTCGGCCTCTGCGATTTCACGCAGGAGGAGCCTCTCGGACCGCTGCTGATCTCTCGCACAGAATCCACCGACGGCGTCGACCTGCGCACCGAGGGGGAGTGGAGCGCCGGAGACGAGTGGGACGGCGATGCCGCAGAGGAAGACGGCGGTGCCGAACCAGTCAACGACGAGGCCGCACTTGCGGCACCCCACGACGAGGCCGCCCTTGCGGCACCCCACGACGACGAAGAGGGAACTGCATGATCGACGATGAGATTCTGGCCGGGATCGAAGCGGTCCTCATGATCAGCGACTCCGCGGTTTCGGCCAATGAGCTGGCCACTGCCCTCGGCCTCGACGAGGACACCGTCACAGACGCCATCGCCGATCTCAAGGCCGACTACGACGGCCGGGACGGCAACCGACAGCGCGGGTTCGAACTCCGTCTGGTCGCCGGAGGCTTCCGCATCTTCTCCCGCGGGGACTATCACGAGATCGTCAAGGGCTTCCTGACCTCGGGACAGAGCGCGAAACTCTCCCAGGCCGCACTCGAGACCCTCGCCGTCATCGCCTACCGTCAGCCGATCTCGCGGCCGCGCATCGCCGCCATCCGCGGGGTCAGCGTCGACGGCGTCATCCGTACCCTGCTCCTGCGCGGGCTCATCGTCGAAGCGGGCAAGGAAGCGACCACCTCGGCGCTGCTCTACACCACCACCCACCAGTTCCTCGACGCCCTGGGTATGAACAGCATCGACGACCTGCCGGAGATCGCCCCGTACCTTCCGGAGGACTCCGACGTCGCCGAATTGGGCACCGACGATTCCGAGGTTCTGGCCACGGTCGACGACGAGATGGCCGATCTCGACGACGAGATGTCACGAGTTGACGATTGATTTGAGAGAATGGAGATTATGAGTCCATACCGTGATCCCCGAGCGCCAGGCGGGCGCAACAATCGTCCGACCCGAAAACAGCGATCGAGCACCTCTTCGAAGGGGGCCCAGCGTTCGCAGTCAGGCACGGGCGAGAAGTCGGATGCCCATGTCAGCGGGGGTGTGAGACTCCAGAAGATCCTCGCCGAGGCGGGCCTGGGCTCACGTCGCGCATGCGAGCAGCTCATCCTCGACGGTCGGGTCGAAGTCGACGGTTCCCTGGTGACCGAGCTGGGCACCAGAATCGACCCCGAGACCCAGTCCGTGCACGTGGACACAATGAGAATTTCGACACAGACCGCGAAGGTCTACCTGGTGCTGAACAAGCCCGCAGGTGTCGTGTCGACGATGAGCGATCCTGACGGTCGCCCCTGCTTGGCGGACTACGTCAACAACCACGTCGAACGACTCTTCCACGTCGGACGCCTCGACACGGAGACAGAAGGACTCATCCTTCTGACCAATGACGGAGAGCTGAGCAACCGACTGGCTCACCCGCGCTACGAGATTCCGAAGACCTACCTGGCCCAGGTCAAGGGACAGCTGGCTAAGGACGTCAGCTCCCGTCTCAAGGCCGGCATCGACCTCGAGGACGGCTTCGTCAAGGTTGATGACTTCAAGCTCGTTGACTCGACCCCCGGAAAGTCCGTTGTCGAGCTGACACTCCACTCGGGCCGGAACCGCGTCGTGCGGCGACTGCTCAAGGAGGTCGGCAACCCGGTCGAGCGTCTGGTGCGGATCAAGTTCGGTCCGATCACCTTAGACGAACAGAAGCAGGGCAAGATCCGCCCACTGCGGTCGGACGAGATCGGCGAGCTCTTCGAGGCCGTCGGGTTGTGAGAATCCACATCATCGGCACGGGTCTGCTGGGTGCAAGCCTGGGGCTGGCGCTGAGCGCACAGAAGTACCAGGTCAGCCTCGAGGACACCTCACCGACCGCACAGCAGCTGGCGGCCGATCTGGGGGCAGGGCAGGTCCTGAACACCACCTCGGCGGCCGATGCTCGCGGTGCTGGCTCAATCGACAGTGACCCGCAGATCGTCGTCGTCGCCACTCCGCCGGATGTTGCCGCCCAGACGATTGCGGCGGCCTTGTCGCACTACCCGAACGCCACGGTCACGGATGTCGCAAGCGTGAAGACCCGACTGCTCGAGACGGTGCGCGAACTCGTCGAGCCGGCCGAGCTCGACCGTTACATCGGGTGCCACCCGATGGCGGGACGAGAGAAGTCGGGAGCGATCGCTGCACGTTCGGATCTGTTCACGGCCCGACCCTGGGTGATCTGCTCGGACGAGGACACACCGTCGGACCGCCTCGGCGAGGTCGTGGCAATGGCGGAGGCCACCGGTGCCTCGGTCATCCACCTCGATCCGCGCATCCACGACGCCGCGGTCGCGAAGGTCTCCCACGTGCCGCAGGTCATCGCCTCGCTGGTCGCCTCTCAGCTGCGCCACGCGCCGCTGGACGAGGTCGCACTGGCCGGTCAGGGGCTGCGAGACGTCACCCGGATCGCGGCCTCGGATCCTCGTCTGTGGACGCAGATCCTGGCCGGCAACTCCGATGAGGTCCGCTCCGTCCTGATGGATCTGCGCACCGAACTCGACGAGGTCATCACAGCCTTGGAGTTGGGGCCGGGCTCGACCGGTGCTCTGGCGAAGGCCATCGCCCTGGGCAATGAGGGGCACGATCGGATCCCGGGCAAGCACGGACAGGCTCCGACCAAATATGCTGTAGTGACGATCCTGGTTCCCGATACCCCGGGAACACTGGCCACACTGTTCAAGGACATCGGTGACTTGAACATCAACGTCGAGGACTTCCGGATGGACCACGCACCGGGTCAGAAGCTTGGAATCGTCGATGTCTCGGTGGTGCCGGCCACCCAGCAGGAACTTGAAACCGGATTGTTGTCGAAGGGATGGCAGATCCCTGAATCGGCCATCGAGAAAGAGGGAATTGCATGAGCGTCGTCGCCATTGACGGACCAAGCGGGGTCGGCAAGTCGAGCACCGCGAAGGAAACGGCCCGCCGATTGGGCTACCGCTACCTCGACACGGGCGCCATGTACCGTGCGATGGCCTGGCTGTGCCTGAACCGGGGCGTGAGCGACCCGGTCGACGTCCTCGAACAGGTACGCGGGGTCGACCTGGAGATCTCGACTGACCCGGACGAGTTCTTCGTCTCCGTCGACGGCATGGATGTCAGCGACGAGATCCGTGAGCCCGAGGTGTCCGAGAACGTGCAGACCGTGTCTGCCGTCGCCGACGCCCGCGAGGAGCTCATCGACATGCAGCGGACCATCATCGCCGCCGCTCCTGGGGGAATCGTCGTCGAGGGCCGTGACATCACGACCGTCGTCGCCACCGATGCCGAGGTTCGCATCCTCATGACCGCCCGTGACGAGGTCCGCGTGGCCCGCCGGGCCAAGGAGCTCCACGGCAACGCCGAGGCCGAGGCAATCGCGGCCACCCAATCCCAGGTCACCGGCCGTGACGCCAAGGACTCGGCGACGACGAGCTTCCTGGAAGCCTCAGACGGCGTCTACACACTCGATACCAGTGACATCGATTTCGACCAGGTGGTCGAGACGGTGCTGAAGCTGGTGAAGGACTCACAATGACTGAATCAGAATTCCACGAGAACCCGGATGAACAACTGGCCGAACGTCTCGAGAGCATCAGCGACGAAGAGGCCGAGCAGAGGGCGACAGCGCTCGAAGCCGGACTCGCAAGCTATGACCTCGAGGACGAAGACCGAGCGCTGCTCGACGCCTACGGCTTCGAATACGAGGCCGAGGAAGCCCGCGGCGCCGATCCCGTCCTGGCCGTCATCGGTCGGCCCAACGTGGGTAAGTCGACCCTCGTCAACAGGATTCTCGGTCGGCGCGAAGCCGTGGTCGAAGACGTCCCCGGAGTCACCCGTGACCGGGTGAGCTACCGGGCGGAATGGAACACGAAGGAATTCACCCTCGTCGATACCGGCGGATGGGACTCGGACTCCAAGGGCATGGCCTCACGCATCGCGATCCAATCCGAAGTCGCCGTGGACATGGCCGATGCAGTGGTCTTCGTCGTGGATGCGACGACAGGGCCGACCTCGACCGATGAGATGGTCGTGAAGATGCTGCGTAAGAAGAAGAAACCGGTCATCCTCGCCGCGAACAAGGTCGATGACGAACGCGGCGAACTCATGGCCGCCGAACTCTGGGGCCTGGGGCTGGGACAGCCCTGGACGGTGTCGGCTCTGCACGGTCGTGGGGTCGCTGACCTCCTCGACGAGGTGCTGAATATCCTGCCCGAGGTCTCCGCCGTCGAAACCCGGATCGAAGAGGGCGGGCCACGGCGCGTGGCCTTGGTGGGCCGACCCAATGTCGGCAAATCATCGCTGCTCAACCAGCTGATCGGCTCCGACCGCGTGCTCGTCGACAATGTCGCCGGCACCACCCGCGACCCGGTCGACGAACTCATCGACCTCGGCGACAAGCAGTGGAGATTCGTCGACACCGCCGGTATCCGCCGGCGTGCTCATCAGGCCAGCGGTGCCGATTTCTATGCGGCGCTGCGCACACAGACGGCATTGGAGCGCGCCGAGGTGGCCATTGTCCTCCTCGAAGTCCAGGAACCTTTGAGTGAGCAGGATGTCCGCATCGTCACGACTGCCGCCGAGGCCGGTCGTGCCGTGGTGTTGGCGTTCAACAAATGGGATCTGCTCGACGACGAACGTCGCTTCTACCTCGAACGTGAGATCGACCGGGACCTGGCCCACGTGTCCTGGGCACCGCGAGTGAATATCTCCGCAAAGACGGGTCGCCATGCCGACAAGCTGGTCCCGGCGATGGAGACGGCTCTGGACGGCTGGGACACTCGTATCCCGACCGGTCGACTCAATGCCTTCCTCGGGGAGCTGGTTGCGGCGAACCCGCACCCTGTGCGGGGCGGCAAGCAGCCGCGGATCCTGTTCGGCACCCAGGCACAGAATCGTCCACCGAAGTTCGTGCTCTTCACTTCCGGATTCCTCGATCCGGGGTATCGTCGTTTCATCATCAGACGTCTGCGCGAGACGTTCGGGTTCAAGGGAACCCCCATCGAGGTGTCGATGCGGATCAGGGAGAAACGGCGAGGACGCTGAGTGAGCGATGACGGTCAGATCCACGAACAGCCGCAGGAGCTGACTCGGGAGCAGCGGCCCTGGCACGCGAGCAAGCCTGCCAGGGTGCTCGTCGTCGCGCTGACGCTTGCGGGGCTGGCCTACGCTCTGATGTTCTTCAAAGGGCTTCAGGACATCGTCGCTCCAGTGTTTCTGGCGCTCAACTTCTATATCGTCGTCTATCCGGTGCAGAGGTATCTGACCAGTCTGAAGATTCCACGCGCAGTCGGCGCGTGTGTCTCGGTGATCCTCGTGCTGGTGATGATCTTCGGCTTCTTCGGGCTGACAGCATGGTCTGTCGCCGAACTGGTGATCCTCATCCCCAGCTACGGTGATCAATTGGTGACGACTTACCAGAATGCCTTGGCGTTCCTGTCCGACATCGGTGTCACCGACTCGGTGATCCAGCAGCAGTTCCAGCAGTTCGACGTCAGATCCATCATCGACGCGATCTACCCGCTGCTGACCAATGTTTCGATGGTCGCCGGCCTGCTCACCACTGTGGTGATGGCCGTGTTCTTCGTCGCGATGGACTCCATGGGCATCGACAGGCGGATGCTGATGCTCCTTGACGTCAAGCCCTCGCTGTCGGCTGCGATCGGCGGTTTCGCCGGCGGGGTCCGACGCTATTGGATTGTGGCGACGATATTCGGTCTCATCGTCGCTTTCCTCGATGTCATCGCCTTGGCGATCATCGATGTGCCGCTGATCTGGGTGTGGGGTGTGCTCGCCTTCCTGACGAACTATATTCCGAACATCGGATTCGTCATCGGCCTCATCCCTCCTGCACTGCTTGCGCTCGTCGACAGCGGCTGGCAGGCGGGGCTGTGGGTTGTCGTTGCCTACAGTGTGCTCAACTTCGTCATCCAGTCGATCATCCAGCCGAAGTTCACAGGAGAATCGGTCGGGGTCACACCATTGGTGTCGTTCCTGTCGCTGCTGTTCTGGGTGTGGATCCTCGGATGGCTCGGTGCGCTCCTTGCGCTGCCTGCGACACTGCTGTTGAAGGCGATGCTCGTCGACGCGGACCCGAAGGCGAAATGGGTGAACATACTTCTCGCCTCGGATCCGGAAACCGCGCATACTTCGGCCACCGAGCCAAGAACATCTCCAGCGACGTCG
>NZ_JAKDJU010000324.1 GCF_030453725.1 Brevibacterium picturae | reverse complement strand
GCGACCTGACCGGTACGACCGGACCACCACTGGACCTCGAACTGTCCGACGGTGGGCCGGCCATGCTGTGCGAACCACCGCCGCAGCTCCTCGGAGGCGTAGCGCTCCACCCGGGCATGCGGGCCCATGAACAGGCTGGAGGGGTCGATGTGTGCGGCGCGGCCGCGGGCGTTGAGCAGTTCGCCGCGCAGCTCCGCGTGGGCGCGGGCGAAGGTGGCGCGTCGGTGCAGTTCGAAGTCTTCTCGCATGGCCTGGTAGGTCGCGAAGGCATCGGTGAGGATCACGCTCATCGCTATCGCCTCGCTGGATCCCTGCGTTCGGCCGGACGCGGTCTCGGCGGGTTGTCACCACCGGTCTGGTCGATGCTGCCGGGGGTCATCGCCAGGGCGGTCTCCAGACGCGGGGCGAGGACCACCCGGGGGTCGTAGCGACCATTCTCGATGGCCTCGACCGTGGCCGTCGGGACACCGATGCGGGCGGCAAGAGCGGCTCGACCCAGTGTGAGCTCGAGACGGCGGACCATGACCGTGGCGCCGATGCGGCGCAGAGTCCAGTAACTCGCCGTGGCCTCCTCTCGCTGCCGATGGATACGCGTGTTCATGGCGTTTCCGCCGGAGTGATGGCGTGGTCGACGCGGCAGATCCAGGCACCGGGGGCGGCGCGCATCGGCCATCCGTGGCAAGTGGGCACGTCCTCGGGGGCGATCTGCGAGGCAGGTTCGACGGCGCGGTGATGGTGCTCCCATGGCAGCAGCGTGTCGCCGAGCTGGTACCGGACCAGCACGCTGGAGTAGGCCTCCATGTCGCCATGCTCGGCCAGGAGCTCCAGCAGCTGTGGAGTACTGGTCGGGGCACCAATGGGCACGTCGCCGGCGATGCCCGTGATCGTCCCGTCCTCGGCGCGCCAGCGGAAGTCCATCAGGTCATCGGTCCAGGTTCGCCGCATCGAGATACCGCAGATCTCGCAGGCGGACCGGGTGGTGAGGGTCGGTGCTTTCATGCCGTCTGCTCCTTTCGGGCGTAGCTCCCGGCGGCGTGGGCTCGCGTCCAGGCGGTGATCGCCATCTCGAGCTGTTTGACCTCTCGGATCCGGGTGGGGCGGTCTGCGGTGACGGACGCGGGGAGTCGGCCCAGCTCGCGGGCGGCGTTGCGGAGCTGCTCGTCGGCCAGGAATGCCTCGTAGTCCGCCGTGACCTCAGCGGTCGGGTGTTCGAGGTAGCTGCGGCCGAGTCCGTCGGGCCAACGCACCTGTGCGGTGTGCCGGTCGAAAACCAGCGGATCTTCCTGTTCGTCCACCACATGCACGCTGTCGGTGTCGACATCGGTGATCGTCACGCAGCGAAATCGGGTGCTGAAGAGATCCTGCTCGCGCCAGTAGAAGACGTCACCGGCCCGGGCACCGGTCAGGTCAGCGGGTCCTTTCATGGCCACCAGGGGCTCCTATCTCTCGGGTCTGCCGTCCAGTGGGCGAACCGGCGCCCACACAGGACGGTCCCGCCAGAGCGGGCAGTCGCCCACTGCAGTGGCGACACCAACTGCGAGGAGCTCAGACCATGCCTGCTGCGAACCCCGACCTGATCGTCTGGATCGACACCGAGACCACCGGGCTCAACCCCGACCATGACCGCCTGCTGGAGATCGCCGTCGTCGTCACCCGCAACGACCTGACCGAGGTCGGCAGTTTCGACATCGTGATCGCCCCCGATGAGGGCGTCGACGCGACGGTCGACCTGATGGGCTCGTTCGTGCGGGACATGCACACCAGCAACGGGCTGATCCAGGACCTGGCCGGCCCG
>NZ_JAKDJU010000323.1 GCF_030453725.1 Brevibacterium picturae | reverse complement strand
CAGCACCACCACGATGACCAAAGGAGTCTCATGCTTACAGGCATTCCATCCACCCTCGGTGACAGCTACCAGCTCAACACCACCAGCCTGATCCGCCATGCCGCGACGGTCTTCGGCGAATCCGAGGTCGTCTACCGCCGATCCGACGGGTCCTGGGGCCGATCGAACTACGCCGACGAATACAGGCGGATGTCTCAGCTGGCACACGGCCTCGACGAACTCGGCGTGGGCGCGGGCTCCATGGTCGGCGTCATCGACTGGAACTCCCGCCGCCACCTCGAGCTCTACTTCTCGGTGCCCGGTGTGGCCGCCACCATGCTCCAGCTCAACCTGCGCCTGGCCCCGGAGGATCTCGCCTACGTCGTCAGCCACTCGAAGTCCGACTGGATCTTCGTCGATGAGTCCCTGCTCCACGTCGCCGAGTCGCTTGCCCCGAAGCTCGACGTCAAGGGGTGGGTCGTGATGACAGACAAGTCCTCCTCGGAGATCGAGACCTCCTTGGACAATGTCGTCTTCTACGAGGACCTCATCGCCGACAAGCCCGAGACCTATGATTGGCCCGTCGTCGACGAGAAGACCGCGGCCTATGCCGGTTACACGACCGGAACCACAGGCCGCCCCAAGGGCGTCTACTACTCCCACCGCTCGATCTACCTGCACACCATGGGCGGGCTGGCCGCACTTCACGCAGACTTCACGGACTGCGTCATGCCCATCACCCCGATGTTCCACGTGTTGTCCTGGGGCTTCCCGCAGAATGCGGTCGCAGCGGGCGCGAAGCTCGTCCTGCCCGGCAAGTTCGCGGCCGAGGAGTTCGGTGCCATCGGTCAGGCCTTCATCGAAGAGAAGGTGACGCTGGCCAACGGCGCCCCCGCGATCTTCACGCCGATGCTCGAGATGATGAAGAACATGCCGACCACGCCGGACCTGCGCGGAGTTCGCCTCGTCTCCGGATCCTCCGAGCCGCCGCTGTCGATGATGCGCGGGTTCAAGGAGATCACCGGCGCCGAGGTGATCCACGGCTACGGTGCCACCGAAACCACCCCGTTGGCGACGACGAACTGGGGCCTCAAGCCCGGGATGGACCTCAGCGAGGACGAGAAGTGGGATCTGAAGCGCTACCAGGGCCTGCCGATCATCGGCGTCGAGGTCAAGATCGTCGACCCGACCGGTGAGGAAATGCCCCGCGATGGGAAGTCAGTGGGCGAGATCGTCATGCGCGGTCCGTGGATCACGGAATCCTACTTCCAGCTGCCCGACAATGCGGACCGCTTCCTCGACGGCTGGTGGCGTTCGGGCGACGTCGGCGTCATCGATGAGCACAGTTACCTCAAGATCACCGACCGCCTCAAGGACGTCATCAAGTCCGGCGGCGAGTGGATCTCCTCGATCGACATGGAGAACGCGATCCTCGACAACCCCGACGTCAAGGAGGCCGCCGTCATCGGAGTTCCCGATGAGAAGTGGGATGAGCGGCCGATCGCTTATGTCGTGGCCGCTGACGGCGCCGAGGTGACCCGTGAGTCCATCATCGAGACGCTGAGCGAGCGCTTCGCCAAGTGGCAGATGCCCGATGAGGTCAACGTGGTAGCGGAGATGCCGCGCACCTCGGTGGGCAAGCTCGACAAGAAGCTGCTGCGCAAGAACTGGGAAGAGAAGTAGGCTCGGCGCGGCCTCCCGGCGCGGGCCTGCCGGCGCAAAGTGGGCCTGCCCGGCCTCCCGGCGCGGCCTGCGCGGCCTGGCCTGGGCCGCCACCATTTCTCGAAACGCGGGTGCTCAACCGAAACTCGGTTGTGCACCC
>NZ_JAKDJU010000092.1 GCF_030453725.1 Brevibacterium picturae | reverse complement strand
CGGATGAGTTCCCGAATCGGCAGCTCGGCCTGGATCGGTTCCGCGGCCCCGCCGGATTCGCCAGATTCGCCGGTTTCGCCGGCTGAGCCTGTTCCGGGGTCGAAGATGAGGGCGGGGTCGAGGCGGCCGAAGCTCGTGCCCACGACGAGCAGCCGCGGATTGCGCTGATGGACCCGCTGACCGATCGCCTCGACAGCGGCCTCGCGGTCCGCGACGGGCAGTTGGTCGAGCTTGTTGACCAGCACCAAGGTGGTCGCCGCATAGCGCATCGGAGGTGCCGACTCCGTGTCGATCGTGGCGGCATGCATGGTGGCGTCGACGACGTCGATGACCCCGCCGAGGTGGAAGCGATGGTGGCCCATGCGCGTGACCATCCGTGCCAAGGTGAGAGGTTCGGCGAAACCGCTGGCCTCGACGATGATGGCGTCGAGTCCCAGGCGTGGTTTCGCGAGCGAGGTGAGTGCATCTTCGAGTGAGGTGTCATCGCTGAGGCAGCAGATGCATCCACCGGAGATCGAGAAGGGCTCATCGACCTGTCCGACGACGAGGCCCGCATCGATGTTGAGATCACCGAAGTCGTTGACAACCACCCCGATGCGCGCATCCGGGTGGCGCAACAGGTGATTGAGCAGACTTGTCTTCCCCGCGCCCAGGTAACCGGTCAGCAGGATGACCGGCACCGCGCTCCCGGATCGCCTTCTGCTCACAATGTCTCCTCACAATCTCTCCACACCAGTCGCCACGGGCGCATTTCATCGCTTAATGGTAACGTTTTTCATTAATTCCCGAATATATCAACGCACGCGCATATGCCTGCGAAAACCACCTGCGAAGCACAGTCGGAGGCACGAAGAAATGATGGCTGAGGAACCCAAGAAGACTCGGAGCACTGCCCAGAAGGCCGTGATCGGCTCCGCGCTTGACGCCCAGAAGCGCTTCGTCTCCGCCCAACAGCTCCACCGGACGCTTGAGGACCAGGGCCATTCAGTGGGGCTGGCCACCGTTTACCGACAGCTCAATGCCCTGAGCGAGTCCGGTCACGCCGATTCCATCACCATCGCCGAAAAGCAGCTGTTCCGCGCCTGCGCGCAGGACGAACACCACCATCACCTGGTGTGCGAGAACTGCGGGAAGGCCGTCGAGATCGAACCACCCAGCGAAGACTGGATGAGCACCGTCGCCAAGTCCCACGGATTCGACGTCACCCGACATGTGTTCGAGATCTTCGGACTCTGTGCCGACTGCGCCGCATCCGCGAAGAGCGAGTAGTGGCCTCGTCGGACTACATCGTCGCAGTACTCCAGTCAGGGAATCGGTCCGGGAAGCTGGCCCAGACCATCGGTCCGGCCGCCAATTCGGCATCATTTAGCACAGCATTGTCGAGGACCCGTCGCAGCAAGGGCTCATCGATCGCGATACTAGTGAGAGCGTGAAGAAGCCTCCCACCTGATCCCATTGGCCGGTGATGTGCGGTCGGGTGGCCAAACGGGCGAAGCCGGCCGAACGCAGAATCCGTCCGCAATGCCCCGGGAAGAGGCACGAGGTCAGCGCCTGGTGGAGACGCCCAGGGTGGAACGGTCGCAGCTGCTCGTATCGGCACGCCACGACCTCGCGCGAATGGAACGTCGGCCGGAATTCTCGGTTGAGGATCGAAACCCAGCCGGCGTCCGGCGGTCGATCGGCAAAGGGCTGCCGGACCTCGCCGTGGACGTCGTCGGATTCGGCGATGAGGCGCTGGCCGGCGTTCGGAGCAAGATGGCTGACCAGAGCGGCAGCCTGCTCGAGTTCCGCAGTCTGCAACCCTCCGGAATTGACGATTGCCACCGTTGAGGCGAACTCGATCTGACTCACGAGCAGCTCCGCCTTCGCAGCGAGGATACCGTTCTCACTCTCGCCGTTCATGGCCGGCAGGCTGACGTATTCCTGGGATCCTACGTCGACGAGCATGTGCCCGACATCGAGTACACAGACAAGGTCGATGAGGCGAGTGTCCACGACGGCCGCATTGAGTGATCCCACGATCTCCACCACAGGCGTCTCGAAGGGGTATTCCAGCACGATGCCCGGCGCGTGTGATGCCATGCGCAGGAGGTCGACCGTTCGGTCCACCACTTCGACACCCTCGGCGGTCTGTTCAGCGGTGACGAGGACAAATCCGCGCGCTGCAGCCAGACGCCTGGCGTAGCTGCGCCGCTCCTCCACGCACATGCCCGTCACGGCGATCACATCGATGTCGGCCTCCATCTTCAGCATTGGCTTCCTTTCCTCGAAGAACCTAGTATTACCGTTAATAATACTCGTTCTCAATAAGGAGTTCAGCGATGAAGGTCAGAAATTCTCTGCGTTCACTCAAGAAGCAGCCGGGGGCGCAGGTCGTTCGCAGGCGCGGTCGTGTCTTCGTCATCAACAAGAAGAATCCCCGCTTCAAGGCCCGTCAAGGCTGATCGGATCGCACGCCCTCGCCAAACCGGGCGTGGATTCGCTCGAAGTCGGCGGCCGTGTCGAAGTCGGCGACGACGCTCGATTCCACATCGACGAGGGTCGGTTCGAGGCCCGCGAACAGGAGCCTCACAGCGCCATCGACGGGGTCCGGGATGGACTCCACCCGCGCGAGCAGCAGGGCCGTGGGCCACGCGGCGCACAGGAACTGAGTCTTCCCGCGATCGTCCGTGCCCGTGGCCGGAGCCTCATCCCGTCGACAGGCAGCAATCAGCTCGCCGAGGTGGTCCGCAGTGATCAGCGGCATGTCCCCCGCCAGCACCAAGGTCACATCTCCGGACTCACCAGCGACGGTGGTGCCTTCGCCCGTTTGAAGTGCCGAACACGCTGCGGCGATCCCGGCCAAGGGACCGGCGAAGGCCGGTTCCTCACGAATCGAATGCACGGATTCCGTCTCCGCCTCGGACAGCCCCTCGCTCGGCCCGGCCACCCACACCTCGGCGAGGGGGTCGACAGTACGCACGGTGCCCAGTATTCGTGAGATCACCGTGGCACCGCCCAGCTCGACGGCGGGTTTGTGGACGCCGCCGAAACGGTTCGAACGGCCCCCGCTGAGTATGATCGCCCTGATCGTCATGGCCCGATCCTACGCTCGCGCCGTCGGGCGGCAACGGGATCCGTGCAGCCTTTTCGACGTCAGTGAGCAATACTGTGAGGCACGACCAGTTTCACTGCGGGCTGGCCCGGACGGGGCATCGTCGACCCGGATGGGCGGCTCGCGCGCCCCGAAATTGCACGGAGGGATACGAGAATGACGAAGTTCGATGTAGTCGAAGCATCCATCGCCTCACTGCGGCAGGCGCTCGAGGACGGAACGACCACCTCGGTGGGGCTGGTCGAGGCCTACCAGGCGCGCATCGCCGCCTTCGACGGCCCGGGCACCGACACGAAACTCAACTCCGTGATCGCAGCCAACCCGGACGCCCTCGCCGAGGCGGCCGCCGCCGATGAGCGACGCGCCGACGGCCAGGTGCTGAGCCCCCTCGACGGGATCCCGTACACCGCGAAGGACAGTTACATGATCGCCGGGCTGAGTGTCGCCGCCGGGTCCCCCGCCTTCGCCGACCTCATCGCGACCAAGGACGCCTTCACCGTCGAACGCCTCCGCGGCGCCGGAGCCATCTGCCTGGGCCTGACCAACATGCCGCCGATGGCCAATGGCGGCATGCAGCGCGGCCTCTACGGTCGGGCCGAAAGCCCCTACAACGCGAAGTGGCTGACCAGCGCCTTCGCCTCCGGATCGTCGAACGGATCCGGGACGGCGACGACCGCGAGCTTCGCCGCCTTCGGCCTCGGCGAGGAAACCTGGTCCTCCGGCCGTGCCCCGGCCTCCCACAACGCGCTCGTCGCCTACACGCCCTCGCGCGGAGTCATCTCCGTGCGCGGCAATTGGCCACTCGTGCCCACGATGGACGTCGTCGTCCCTCACACCCGGTCGATGGCCGACCTGTGCGAGGTCCTCGACATCATCGTCGCCGACGATTCCGAGACCCGCGGAGATTTCTGGCGCGTCCAGCCCTGGGTCGAGATTCCTGCCGCCTCTGCCGTGCGCCCGGATTCGTATGCCGAGCTGCTGCCGTCCGGCGCTGCGGCGGCGCGTTCGAGTCTGGCCGGCAAACGCTTCGGCATCCCAAGGATGTACATCAACGCCGACGACGAGGCCGGCACGAATCCGGAGGGCGGAATCGGCGGGCCGACCGGGACGCGCGTCGAGACCCGTGCCTCTGTCATCGCGGCGTGGGAGGCCGCCCGCCGTGACCTTGAGGCCGCCGGCGCCGAGGTGATCGAAACCGACTTCCCGGTCGTGAGCAACTACGAAGGCGATCGACCCGGTGCACCGACGATCAGGACCCGTGGCATCGTGAGCACCGATTACCTCGATCGGGAGATCAACGATCTCTCCGCATGGGCCTGGGACGACTTCCTGGCCGCCAACGGCGACCCGAATCTGTCGACCCTCGCCGAGGTGGACGGAGCCATGATCTTCCCTCATCCGGACGGTGCCCTGCCGGATCGCTACACCGGGTTCGACGATGACATCGCCGAATACCCGCAGCAGGTCAAGGATCACCCCTACGCCTCGATGACGGACATCCCCGAGCTCGAGGACGGCGTTCGGGGCCTGGAGGTCACTCGTCGGATCGACCTCGAGGAGTGGATGGATGAATACGGCCTCGACGCCGTCGTCTACCCGGCGATGGCCGATGTGGGACCGGCCGATATGGACGTCAACGAGGCCTCGGCCGACCTCGGCTGGCGCAACGGCACCTGGGTCGCCAACGGCAACCTGGTGCCACGGCATCTGGGCATCCCCTCTGTGACCGTGCCGATGGGCACGATGACCGACACCGGCATTCCGATCGGGCTGACCATCTCCGGCCGCGGCTGGGATGACACGTTGCTCATCGAACTCGCAGCAGCATTCGAAGCCACCGGCAACCGCCGTGAGGAGCCCCCACGCACGCCGCGACTGTGAAGCTGGGATTGAATATGTCTGAAACCTTCGGGTGAACTCGCCAGGTTACTGGATCGTAGCCATCAATCGGTGGAACAGTATTGGACATGACCGATTTCTCTGTTCTTGCCGAACGCGCCTCCGCTCTCCTCGAAGCCCATCATCAGGACCGTCCGATCGTCTTGCCGACCGTATGGGATGCCTGGTCGGCGCGCGCGATGGTCGGGTCCGGGTTCGAGGCTCTGAGCATCGGCTCCCACCCTCTCGCCGACTCCGTGGGGTCCGCCGACGGTGAGGTGATGAGCCTCAGCCAGGCACTGGCGGGCATCGCCCGCGTCTGCGGATCCGTGGATGTGCCGGTCACTGCGGATCTGGAATCCGGCTACGACACCGAAGCACCCGATCTCATCGCCGGACTCCTCGAAGCCGGTGCGGTGGGCGTGAATATCGAGGACACGGTGCACAGCGAAGGGCGGCTGCGCAGCGCAGCCGAGCACGCGGAATACATCGGTGATCTGCGTCGCGCCGCCGAGGCGCAGCGGGTGCACGTGGTCATCAATGCCCGCACCGACGTATTCAAGAACCCCGGCGACTTCGCCGATCCCACCGCCGAGGCGATCCATCGTCTGAATCTGTGCGCCGAGGCCGGTGCCGATTCCGTCTACCCCGTCAGACTGCCGGACACGGAGACCCTGAAGACGGTACTGTCTCAGGTCACTCTGCCGCTCAATGTCACGGCACACCCGGTCAAGGGCGCCGTCCCCGACGAACTTGACCTCTCCCAGCTGCAGGACCTCGGCGTGAAGCGTGTGACCTTCGGGCCTCTGCTGCAGGCCACGATGCATGACTATTTCGCCCAGTTCACAAGGAACTGGCACTGAGGGCATTCATACTCGAGCGCATTGAACGAGCACAACGTCAACCGCAATGATCACGCACCGTCAACCGCAATGATGAGGAGTCGCAATGCCTGAGAATCTTCGCGAAGGACAGCCCGTCTGGATCGATTACACCTGCCACGAATTCGAGTCCACGACAAAGTTCTACTCCGAGATCTTCGGGTGGAAGTTCGAGGATCAGGGGGCCGACTTCGGCCACTACCATATGATCACGAAGGACGGAGCCGCTGTCGGCGGAGCCATGCGTGCCATCAACATGGACGGCACGCCGAACCCGATGATCCCGGCAGCCTGGACGACATACCTCCACACCAATGATATTGCGAACACCTACGCCGCGGCGCTCACCGCCGGTGCGGCTCCTGTCGCCGAGCCGATGGCCGTCGGTCCTCTCGGCCAGATGGCGGTCATCACCGACCCCACCGGCGCAGAGGTCGGCATGTGGCAACCGGGTGAGTTCACCGGCTTCGACACCCCGCTCACGCCCGGAACTCCGGTGTGGTTCGAACTCATGACGCTCAACTATCCCGTCGCGCAGGAGTTCTACCGCAGCGTCTTCTCCTTCGACATTGTTGCGATGGAGGGCTTCCCGTACTCGACTCATGGCACCGAGGAGAATGCCGTGGCCGGAATCTGCGACGCCAGCGAATGGACCCAGGTGTCCTTCTGGCGTGACTACATCAACGTCGACGACGCCGATGCCACAGCAACGAGAGTCGCCGAACTCGGCGGCAAGGTGCTCGCCGGGCCGGAGAATTCGCCATATGGTCGCATCGTCACCGTTACCGATCCGGAAGGGGCGACGTTCCAGCTCCAGCAGAATCCGTGAGCGTGAGTCAGGCGCGCAGTGCCAAAGCGAACGGCAGCACCGCGGTCGCACCCGCCTGTCTGAGCAGGCGTGCGCCGATCGCCATCGTCCAACGGGAGACGACCTCGTCGTCGACGAGGAGCACCGCTTTTCCGGCCACGGCCTCTTCGACCTCGGGAGGGACGACGAAGGCATCGTAGAGATCCTTGACCCGGAATGCGCTGTTGACATCGGGAGTGCCGTGGTCATGAACCTGCAGCAGTTGGCCGCCGTCGATGAGTCTGCCGGCGGAGGCCAGATTCGCCGCCAGAGATCTCACGGTCGCGGGTCGCCGGGCGCTCGGCACCGATACGACCACTTCGGGGCGGATCTCCCAGTCCCATTGGCCGAGCACTTCGAGGCACCATTTGCCGATCTGTGCGGGTACTTCGGCATCAGGGGCGTCCGGGGCGAGAAATGAACGCAGGGTCTGCCCTTGCCCCAGGTCGCTCAGTCGCGCGATCGCCCGGCCCTCGGCAGCCAGCTCCTCCGCCGGAATTCGGCCCTTGAGGGGGACGCCGATGTTGGCCATGCCGCTGGGCCAGGTGCTGCGCGGGTCGATGGGCAGACCGATGCGATGCAGAGTCCCTGCTGTCGCCTGCCGGTTCTCGTCCGAGATCTCGGCCGACCACCAGGCCCCGGCACAATTGTCGCAGCGTCCGCACGGTTTGGGGTCCGGGTCGTCGAGCTGACGAATGAGGAACTCCATCCGGCACTCACGGGTGGACTCATAATCGAGCATCGCCTGCGCTTCGGCAGCACGCACCGCCGCGACCTTCTCGTATCGTTCCTGGTCATAGGTCCACCCGCGACCGGTCGAGATATATCCGCCCTTGATCTTGGTCACGGCATCCTCGACCTCGAGGGTCTTCAGCAGCAGCTGCAGGCGGGTGCGCTTGGTTCCGACAAGGGTCTCCAAGCGGGCGACGGACAGGGGGCCGTCCGCCTCGGCGAGGGCCTGGAGCACCGCGTTGGCATCAGTCTGGCTGGGCATCGATGCGGTGGCGAAGTAGTTCCAGATCTCCTGGTCTTCGGCCCCGGGCAGGAGCAGAACATCGGCGGAGTCCGTCGCGCGTCCGGCACGTCCGACCTGCTGGTAGTAGGCGACGGCGGACGATGGTGCGCCGATGTGGATGACGAATCCGAGGTCGGGTTTGTCGAAGCCCATTCCCAGCGCCGAGGTCGCCACGAGCGCCTTGATCCGGTTGTCCTTGAGCTGCTGTTCGAGTTCGGCACGCTCCTCGGCGTCGGTGCGGCCGGTGTAGGACCGGACCTCATGCCCCTGATCGCGCAGGATCCGCGTGATGTCTTCGGCGGCACTGACCGTGAGCGTGTAGATGATTCCCGAGCCGGTGAAGTCGCCGAGGTGCGAGCTCAGCCAGGCGATGCGTGCACTCGCATCGAGACCGGGCAGGACGCCCAGCCGAAGTGAGTCACGGGCCAGCTCGCCGCGGACCACGGTGGTATGCTGCCCGAGCTGTTCTGCCACGTCGGTGACCACGCGGGAATTGGCTGTCGCAGTTGTGGCCAGGACCGGGGTGTTTCCCGGCAGCTCGGCCAGGATGTGGCCGATGCGTCGGTAGTCAGGACGGAAGTCGTGCCCCCAGTCGGAGATGCAGTGCGCTTCGTCGACGACGATGAGGCCGAGGAAGGCCAGAAGCTGCGGGAGGACTTCGTCACGGAACTGGGGGTTGTTCAGCCTCTCGGGTGAGACGAGCAGAACGTCGAGGTTGCCTGCCCGAAGGTCATCGAGAACGGTGTCCCATTCAGTGACATTGGAGGAGTTGAGGCTGGCCGCGCGGACTCCGGCGCGTTCGGCCGCGGCGATCTGGTCGCGCATGAGAGCCAGCAGCGGGGAGATGATGAGGCTTGGTCCGGTGCCTGTGGCACGGAGCATTCTGGTCGCCACGAAGTACACGGCCGATTTGCCCCAACCGGTCCGCTGCACGACGAGAACCCGCTTCTTGCCGACGACGAGGTCACGAATCGATTCGAGCTGTCCGTCCCGGAACTGCGCGTCGGGGTTCGCGGTGAGCTCGGTCAGAATGCGCTGGGCTTGAATGGCGAATTCGTCGGCGTCGATGGTCGCTGCATTCGAGGTGGATTCGGTCATGGGTCCAGTCTAGATGCCGGGGCTGACGCGGCCGCTCGGCGCGATCCCCTCTGCCCGCTCCCTCACCGCAGGGCGACGTTGATTCCCAGGGTGGCGAGGACTCCGAAGAGCACGCCCCAGCCGATGATCGAGATGATCTGCCAGACGGCGACGGCATTGCGGTTGGCGCCGAAGCCGACCATCGCCGATGAGGTGATCTGGGAGGGCAGCATCGTCTGGCCCAGCAGCGAGACTCCGGGGACGCCGAACTTGTCGAACATGCGCTTGAGCCGCTGCCGCTTGTGAGACGGCTCGCCGTCCTTGACCTTGTTCTTCGTCGCCTTGTCGCGGATGGCTCCGGTGCCGTAGACGAAGGCGAGCATCGAGATCACGTTTCCGATGATGGCCATGAGGATGGCGACGACCGGATGCAGGCCGATCGCGACGCCGATGATGGCACCGAAATAGGACTCGACGAAGGGTATTGCGGACACGAGTACGATCCCCGCCCACTGCAGCCAGTCGGGGATCGAGTCGGCGAACCCTTGGATGCTTTCGATCATTTGGGGGCTCCATTCTCATCGGGGTGGAGTCACGGTCCAAGCGCTCGTGTGCAACGCTCGTGTGCAACGTTCTTAGCACAGTGTACTAGTACGTTGTACTATACATGAAGAGGGCAATGAGGCGCGAAACCGAGAGGAGCACGAATGTCCCGACGCGATGACATCATCTCTGCGGCGATCCGCCTGGCCGAAGCGTCCCCGCCCGGACAGGCCAGCCTCAGCGTACGGGCGGTCGCCAAGGAGGCCGGAATCGGCGCGTCGACGCTGCGCCACTACTTCCCCACCCAGTCAGACCTGCACGAAGCGATCGCTCGCGGTTCCATGGACGTCGCGGTCAAGGACTTCTCGATCGCTGATTCCAGCCTGGACCCGGCCGAGCGTCTCTTCGAATGCTGCGCGCAGTTCCTCCCCACGCACGAACACCGCGATATGCAGCTCGAGCTGTGGTTCACGATGCACCTGAGCGCCCTCGGGCCCGATCGACGCGAGGTGTCCCGACGACTCCTCGAGTACGGGCACGACTTCACCTACGCGTGCCTGCATCGCTGGCTCGGGATCCTCGCCGACGAAGGCCATATCGACTCCGCCGAGGCGGCCCCGTCTTCCATCGCCCTGTTCACGATGCTCGACGGGCTGGCTCTGCACTCGATCGTCACCCCAGAGCGGGTGACTGTCGATGCCGCCCTCGACCAGCTCAGGTGGCTGATCGCGAAGATCCTCGAAGCGAAGAGCTGATCACCTCATCCGAGCAGCGACCCGGTGGAGAGCCTCGGTGAGGCGGCCGAGTTTCTCGGAAGCGAGATTCCAATGGTGCCAATAGAGCCGGACATCGATGTTCGGCTCAGACGAGAGCGGCACGAGGTCCTTGCTGAGATCCCCCAGCTGCGCGATGGGGATCAGCCCCCATCCGACACCTGCCTCGACCGCGGCCGCGAACTCCCAGGAGCTGGGCACCACCGACATCGGCGGAATCGTCTGGACTCCGACTCGGCGGAGGTAGGTGAACTGCAGGTCATCGTCCTTGCCGAAGTTCACCATGGGCAGGGACCCAAGGTCCACCTCGGCGACCGATCCGACACCAGCATCCGTGCCGTACTTCCTCAGCAGGCCCTTCGTTGCGACGGCGACGTAGCGCATCGAACCGAGCTCCTGCACCTGGGTTCCGTAGCCGCCGGTCTCCGCCGAGGTGATGGTGCCCAGCACCTCCCCCGCCGTCAGCAGGGGCAGGGCCTTGTCCTGGTCAGCGACCTCGATCCGGATGACGACATCGTCCCACTGCGCCACCTCGGCGAAGATCGGACGGAACCACGTCGACAGGGAATCGGCGTTGACCCCGATGCGAAGCACCGTCGGCTCGCGTCTGCGCGCGCCCGTGGAACTGTCTGCACCGGTGCCGTCGGGCGCGTCGATGTCGATGCCGTGCAGACGATCCAGGGTTTCGGACTCGAGGAGCTCGATCTCCCGCGCATATTTGAGCACCGCCTCGCCCGCCTCGGTGACGGTGATGGGGTTCGTGCGACGGATGAGCACCTGCCCGAGGCGGGACTCGAGGGTGCGGATGCGCTGGCTCGTCGCCGACGGGGTGACACCGAGAACGAAGGCCCCACCCTCCACCGTGCCCTCGTCGACGACAGCGGCCAGAGCTTTGACATGATCAATGTTCATGAAGCAATTGTGCATCACAAGTAGATTATGTTGTTTTTCTTATCGTCAATCGAGTCATACTCTTTTGAGGTGCTCACTCATCTCATCAGCGGAACCCTTGCCGGTTGGTCGCTCATCATCGCCGTCGGACCACAGAACGCCCTTGTCCTGCGTCAGGGCATTCGACGCGAACACCTCGGCGTGGTCGTCGCCATCTGCATCATTGCCGATGTGCTGCTCATCGGATCGGGTGCGGTGGGCATCGGTGCAATCGTGGCCCTGGCACCGTGGGCGTTGGAGATTCTGCGGTGGCTGGGTGTGGCCTATCTGCTCTGGTACGCGTGGGACAGCCTCCGCTCGGCGCGCGAGGCAACAGGGCTCGAAGCGGATACTCACCAGCGCAGCCTGAAGTCGATCATCATGACAACGCTGGCGCTGACCTTCCTCAATCCGGGCGTGTATCTCGACACCGTCGTCATGCTGGGCAACTTGGCGAACCAACAGGGTCCCGGCGGTGTCGGGCCGTTCACGATTGGCGCCATGCTCGGATCGATCGTGTGGTTCCTCGCCATCGGCTACGGCGCTCGCGGGCTTTCGCGCTACCTTGCGAGGCCGCGCGTGTGGCAGGTGCTCGACATCCTCATCGCGATCGTGCTGGTGATCCTGGCGCTGCGGCTTGCGTTCGGGTAGGTGTCTGCGCAATTGCGGTCAGGCAGCGGTACCCGGCTGGCGACCAGTCAGCAGGGCCCAGCCGGTCCGCGAGCTCAGGCGACCGCAGACCTGACGTCCTCACGATTGAGCATCTGTACGCACCACTGGAAATGCCCGTCGTGCCGGTCCGCAGCAAAGGAAGAATTGGTGATCACCGCATAGGCTGCACCTCGCCGGGAAGGATCGGAAGAGCGTCGAGGTCTCCGGCACGTGCTGTGGACAG
>NZ_JAKDJU010000322.1 GCF_030453725.1 Brevibacterium picturae | reverse complement strand
ATGTGCTACTAATTGAGGGTGCTTCGTCCAGTGTCGTATCAGGAGAGACAATGACAATTCTCGTCGGTTATTCCCCCTCACCCGAAGGCAAGGCCGCCGTCGCGTTCGGCATCGAGCAGGCGAAGGCCTTCGATGACACCGTGATCGTGCTCAATGCCGGCATCGGAGAAACTCCCGACGAGCGTGGTGTGGCGACGAATCAGGACATGGACGAACTGAAAGAGGCGCTGCGCTCTTCCGAGGCCTCCCATGAGATCCTGCAGTTCCTGCGGGGAAACGATCCCGTTGAAGAACTCCTCGCCCTCGCCGAGGCGACCGAAGACACACGCATGATCGTGATCGGATCGCGTCGCCGCTCCCCTGTCGGCAAACTCATCATGGGCTCGACCGCCCAGCGCATCATCCTCGACGCGGACGTCCCCGTCGTCTCCGTGAAGTCCGACCCGAAGAAGTAGGGGCCATCCACGGCCTCGCCGCTACTCCCCCGCAATGGCAGCGATGAGGGCTTCGACGTCGTCGGCCGTGGTGTCGAAGGCGCACATGAGGCGGACGACGTTCTCGGCCATGGGCCAGTCGGCGAAGGCGAACTTCTGTCGCGCTCGGGCCGCGACGTCCCCCGGCATGTGAACGAAGACGACGTTGGATTCGACCGGCGCCACTATCGAGATCTCGGGAGCGCGGCCACTGGCGACCGCCTCGGCGAGGCCATCCGACAGCCGCTGGGCCATGGTGTTGGCATGGTTCGCCGAGGTGCGCCACAGGGCACCGTCGTAGAGGGCATTGAGCTGGGCGGAGAGGAAGCGCATCTTCGATGACAGCTGCAGATTCATCTTCCGCAGGAACTTCATCCCCTGCCCGATCTCGGGGTTGAGGACGACGATCGCCTCGGCGCCGAGGAGCCCGTTCTTCGTCCCGCCCAGGCTGATGATGTCGACGCCTGCGTCGGTGGTGAGCGTGCCGAGGTCGGTGTCGAGGTGGGCAGCGGCATTGCCCAACCTGGAGCCGTCGACGTGGAGGATCATGTCGAGGCTGTGCGCGGTGTCGGCGATCGCCCGGATCTCCTCCGCACGATACGTCGTGCCCCATTCCGTCGATTGGGAGATGCTCACGGCCAAGGGCTGGGCGTTGTGTTCGCTACCACGCCCGAGGACCGAGCCCTTGATGATCTCGGGTGTCAGTTTTCCGTTCGGAGTCGGGGCACCGATGACCTTGAGCCCGCCGACCTTCTCCGGGGCGCCGGTCTCGTCGTAGTTGATGTGAGCGGACTCTGCAGTGATGACGGCCGCCCACCTGGGCAGCGCCGACTGCAGTGCGAGGACGTTGGCACCGGTGCCGTTGAAGACCGGGAACGCTTGGGCGGACGGACCGAAGTGGCCCTTCATGACCTCGCCGAAGCGTGCGGTCCAGGGGTCTCCTCCGTAGCCGGGTGTATGCCCGACATTGGCTTCGGCGATGGCGCCGATGACTTCGGGGTGGGCCCCGGCCCAGTTGTCGGAGCCGAAGTTGCGCGGATGGGCCGACTCCGAGGTGTCGACTGGCGGTGGGTTCTGGGACAGCAGCGTCTGGTCATTCACAGGTTCAGGTTAGCCTCCCGCGGGCACTCCGCACAGTCCGTTCCAAATCCTTCCGTTGCAACGGGGCGATTTGATGCTGCCGGGAAGAGTTGCTGAACGGACTGGAGGGAAAGCGAGTCCGAGTGCGAATTAGTGCTCCCGGTGCGTGATGCTTCCGCAGGCGAATGTGACGCGTCTTGGGGCTCACTTGCTGAAGTGCTGCGTGGCTGCGTGGCTGGAGTGCTGCGTGGCTGCG
>NZ_JAKDJU010000321.1 GCF_030453725.1 Brevibacterium picturae | reverse complement strand
ACATCTTCCAGTTCGTGGCCTCGGGAAATTGCGACATTGTGATCCTTTCACCTACTCAGTTCTGCGATGAACTCTCACCGTCGAGCATATCGCCTGCCCCGGGGCGAAAAGAATGCCGGGACGGTAAGCGATGATGCACACCTCATCTGCGTTGTGTGCACATCGGCACCCTGCCCTGGGCCCGGCCCCACACCCGGTCGATCGCGGATCGGGGAGGTGGCAGTCCATCGGTAGAATCTCGGGCATGACGTCCACAGCTGAACTGACCGAGATCATGTCCCCCGACTGGGCCACGGCGCTGTCCGGCCAGACCGATCGCATCCATGCCATGGGCGACTTCCTTCGGGAGGAGATCGCGGCCGGGCGCAGTTACCTGCCCGCCGGAGACGCGGTGTTCCGCGCCTTTGCAGAGCCCCTCGCCGAGGTGAAGGTGCTCATCGTCGGTCAGGATCCCTATCCGACGCCCGGGCATGCGATCGGTCTGTCCTTCGCCGTCGACCCCGATGTGCGACCGCTCCCCCGGTCGCTGACGAACATCTACAAGGAGCTTGCCTCCGATCTCGGCATCGCCCCTGCCGCCCACGGTGATCTGCAGGCCTGGTCGCGGCAGGGAGTCATGCTGCTCAACAGGGTGCTCACCGTTGCACCGGGCGAACCTGCCTCCCACCGCAAGCGCGGCTGGGAGGCCATCACGGAGCAGGCGATAGCCGCACTCGTCGACCGGGACCAGCCGCTCGTGGCGATTCTCTGGGGCCGTGACGCGAGGAATCTGGCACCGATGCTGCAGTCTGGTCGCTCCGAGGTCGCGATCATCGAGTCCGCGCACCCGTCACCGCTGTCGGCCAGCAGGGGCTTCTTCGGATCCCAGCCGTTCTCCCGCACGAACGATCTGCTCGCACAGAAGGGCCTGGCGCCCATCGACTGGAGCCTCCCGCCCCAGGACTGAACCCGGGCTCGGCCCCGGAGAGAGTCCGAGGCACGAACGCCAGCCGCCCACTTCGATTGTGTGACCGACGTTCAGTCGCGGGGTTCGACCGTGTCCATGGTGATCGTCGAGTCGGCCGAGCGCGCGGACTCCGCGGTCTTCTCCACGGCGTCGGCCTTGAGGTTCTTCAACGGCCTGGCCAGATAGCTGCCGAGCACAGCTCCCACGGCCAGGGCGGCATTGGCCAGGATCGCGGTGAACAGCGAGGACAGTCCCACTGCGAAGGACGTCGTCTCCGATTCGGCGACGATCTGATAGACGGCGGTGAAGATCGACAGCCCCTGCAGCAGGGTGTAGATCGCGGGAATCATGAGCACGATGGCGGGTGCACCCAATCGCAGGGACAGCGGCCGAGCGAGGAAGCCGGTCACGGTCGCCGCCAGCAGACTGGCCAGGACGTTGTCGATGGCGAGGATCGTCAGTGACGTCATCGTGATGTAGGAAGCGAGTCCGACGAATGCGGCCGGCAGGATGAATCGCCTCGTCGACTGCATGCCGACGACTCCGGCCATGGAGACCACGGCTGCTGCTGCCATTGACACGATCGCGGTGAGCACGTGCACACCGGTCTTCGGTACGAGGACCTCGATCGGGTCGAGACCGATCGCCTCTCCGGTGACGACTCCCAGGGCCAGCCCCGACACGATGCCCGCCAGGGTCAGGACCACCCCCACCATCTTTCCGGCGGCGGTGAGCGGGAAGTCCGTCAGGGCGTCCTGAACGGATGCGTACAGGGATTGCGTGGGCAGGAGCAGGACGATTCCGGCCGCCACGAGGTATTGCGGTGATTCGATGATGCCGAAGTTGCCGGCCACCATCGCCACCAGGGTCGCGATCGCCG
>NZ_JAKDJU010000320.1 GCF_030453725.1 Brevibacterium picturae | reverse complement strand
GAACGGTCAGCGCCAGGTGACGTTCCACATGCGGTTGTTCCAGGCCTCGAACGGGATGACCTCGCCGGTGTAGATCGGCCAGAAGTAGGCGAAGGCCATGATCGCGGCCACGAGGATCAGCCCCACGGCCATGCGACGTCCGAACAGAGGCCAGGGAATGCGGGTGCCGCGACCGGCGAAGACGGGGCCACGCGGGTTGGGGGCGGAATCGAAGAAGCCGGCAGGGTCACTGACCACAGCTGCGCTGGAGGGCACACGTCCCCACAGAAGAGTGAGGCAGTAGGTGAGCGCGAGCACGACGAAGGGCACCATGACGATCGTGTAGAAGGTGAAGATGGTGCGTTCCTGATAAGCGAACCAGGGCAACCAGGTGGCGGCGAGACCAGCGAGGATGACGCCGGCGCGGACGTCGCGGCGGATGATCCAGGCGACCAAGGCAACGAGGAGGGCGATGGGAGCCAGACCCCAGATCACCGGATTGCCGACCGAAGTGATCGCCGAGGAGCAGTTGTCAACGACGCAGCCCATGCTCCCCCGGTCCGGCGACTCGTAGAAGAAGGAGGTCGGCCGCCACTGGACGATCCACCCCCACGGGTTCGACATATAGGGGTGCTCCGAGTCGAGGTCGACATGGAACGAGTACGCCGTGTAGTGATAGTGCGCCAGCGACGGCAGCCATTGCAGCCAGTCGGGCAGCGCCTGCCACCAGCCTGTATTCTCGGCCGCCCACTGCCGGTCCCAGGCATCGTCGGAGCGGATCCACCCGGTCCAGGTGACGACGTAGGTCAGCAGCGCCACCGGCACCAGCTTGAGGAACGCCGGAACGCTGTCACGGATGAACATCCCCAGCCAAGGATGGACGACACCGGCGCGGTGGCGCGAGTGCACATCCCAGGCGACGACGAGGATCCCGAACGCGGCCAGGGCATAGAGCCCCGACCACTTCACACCCATCGCCAGCCCCAAGCTGATGCCTGCCGCGATCAGCCAGGGACGCACGCCGAGGCGGGGGCCGAAGTTGATCGGATCCCCACGTCGCGATGATCGACGGTCGCGGTCTTTCGACGTGGCTGCCGCCTCGGCGGGGGGACTGGTTGTGGAAGGGGGTGCTTTCGCCCACTTCTCCAGTCGTTTCGTGACGAATTCTCGGTCGACGACGATGAAGGCGAAGGCGAGGAGCACGAAGGCCATGAGGATGATGTCGAGCAGGCTCGTGCGCGAATGCACGAAGTGCTCACCGTCGATGGAGAGCAGACCGGCGGCGACGCAGGCGAAGAACGCCGAGCGGAAGAGCTTCCACGCGATGAAGCCGATGAGGAAGATCGTCAGCGTGCCGATGATCGCTACGGAGAAGCGCCAACCGAAGGAATCATCGGCGCCGAAGAGGTGGATTCCGGCACCCATGAGCCATTTGCCCAACGGCGGATGGACAACATATTCGGGAGTGGACTCGATGACGCTCGGGTCACCGGCGTTGAAGGCCTCGTCGGCGTTCTCCGGCCAGGACCGTTCGTAGCCGAACTTGAAGACGGAGTAGGCGTCCTTGACGTAATAGGTCTCGTCGAAGATCAGGCGATGCGGGAACTCGAGATGGAAGAGTCGGAGGGCGGCGCCGATCGCCGTGATGATCAGCAGCACCGGCCACATCCAGACCGGTGCGCGGGTCGCCCACATCCCGGCGGTGAAGGAGCGCCTGCGGATGGCGGCGGCGTTGGCGCGGACCGATTCGCGATGCTTCGCGCGACGTTCCCGGGCCATGAGTCTGGTCGGAGCTGCCGTGGGTGGTGTCACTGATGCTGGTGCTGCGGCGGAGGTCACTGACGGGGAGGAGGTGGTCGAGT
>NZ_JAKDJU010000091.1 GCF_030453725.1 Brevibacterium picturae | reverse complement strand
CCTGCACCCAGTCGTGCCCCCAGCCCCGTGGGCACGTGCAGGCAGACGTGAGCGCGTGCAGGCAGCGTCGAAAGGTCTTCGTTCTCGCATAAGCTGAGTGGACCAATCAGAGTCCTTTCCCGCCGCAGGAGGCACCGTGTACCAAGCAGCCGAAAATCGCTACGAATCGATGACCTATCGCCCGGTCGGCCGCTCCGGTCTCGTCCTCCCTGCGCTGTCCCTGGGTCTGTGGCACAATTTCGGCGATGATGTCGCTTTCCAGACTCAGCGCGACATCGTGCGCCGGGCCTTCGATCTGGGCATCACCCACTTCGACTTGGCGAACAACTACGGTCCGCCTCCCGGCTCGGCCGAGACGAACTTCGGTCGGCTGCTGCGCGAAGACCTCGGTGCCTACCGCGATGAACTCATCATCTCGACCAAGGCGGGATGGGGGATGCGTCCTGGCCCCTATGGAGGTCCGGGCGGAAGTCGGAAGTATCTGCTTTCGAGCCTCGATGCCTCGCTGAACCGACTCGGCCTCGACTATGTCGACATCTTCTATTCCCACCGCCCCGATGCTTCGACTCCTTTGGAGGAGACCATCGCAGCACTCGACACGGCGGTGCGCTCAGGCCGTGCCCTCTACGCCGGAATCTCCTCGTACTCGGCGGCCGACACGGCCCGCGCCTCGGCGCTGGCGAAGGATCTGGGCACTGAGCTGCTCATTCACCAGCCCTCGTATTCGATGGTCAACCGGTGGATCGAATCCGACAGTCTGCTCGAGACCACGGAGGCCGAGGGGCTGGGCGTCATCGCGTTCTCCCCGCTCGCGCAGGGTCTGCTCACCGACAAGTACCTCGGCGGAGTTCCCGAGGAGTCACGGGCCGGCAAGGCCACGCCCTCGTTCAAGGACGGGTTCCTCTCCGAGGACAACCTCGAGCGCATTCGCGGCCTGAACGACATTGCTGCGGCACGCGGACAATCCCTGGCCCAGATGGCTCTGAGCTGGGCACTCCGCGACGATCGGGTGTCGTCGCTGGTCATCGGCTCCAGCCGTGTCGCGCAGCTCGAACACAATGTCGCGGCTCTCAGCTCCGAACCGTTGAGCGCTGACGAGCTGAAGAAGATCGACGAATTTGCCGTCGACTCGGGCGTCGACATCTGGGGCGATGCCCGCCGCAGCACTCAGGAGTGAAGCTGCTCAGGAGTGAAACTCGACCGGAACTGAGCACGGAGCAAGAAGATCCCGCAGCTGCGCCACCAGCCGCGTGAATCCCGCAGCATTCGTGTGCATGGACAGGTCGGCTCGAATATCGGGCCCGCTTCGTCGGCGGATGTTGAGCTCGTGAACGATCCGAGGGCGGCCGGTCATTTTCGCCCCGAGCTCATTGCCGGCGGTCTTGCCGAAACTCGTCGACCAGAGGACGGGCCGCGGACCGATGCGCGCCCGGACCGAGACGAGATCCGCATATGTCACGAACCCCATTCCGGCGATCGTGACTCCACGCCCGTCGACGGTCAGCACGGGCGCCCTGCGATTGCTCTGCAACTTCCGATCCCGCACCAAGAGCACGACTCCTGCCCCTGCGAAGACGATTCCGCACACCACCAGTCCGCCGCCGATGCCCCAGCGGGCGGTGGCGGTGCTGCCCGGGCCCGCGGTGGAGATCGCAGCGAACAGGACGCCACCGACGATGAGAACGCCGAGGCCGCAGAGCAGCGCCCACCCGCCGATGAACGCGCAGATGATGCCCAGGACACGTGAGACTCGCGAGATTCTGCCCACTGCACGCGGGTCGGCGGGCAGAATCCATCGGTTCCCGTCGCGAATCAACATGCGTCCAGGCTAGCGTGCCGCGTCGAGCAGCAGGCCCGTGCGATCGTTCCACTTCGGCCGGAAAGCGTAGACGCAGACCAGTCGCAACAGGGTCGAGCGCTCATAGACGCTGACCCTCCTTGGGTCCAGTCCGCTCGCCGAGGTGACGCGGGAGATCTCCCGGAACACCACCTCGGCGTCGTCGACCGTCCAGATCCCCTGGTGGGTACGCCACCTCGCATGTGCACGAAGGTTGCCCAGGTCGAGTTCGCGTTCGCCGAGGCACGCGGTGTCGACGTCGAGCAGTCCGGGCCCGGCGACCGGGTCCCACATGATCTGCTTGTCGTGGAGGTCCCGGTGGATCGGCCCCCAGTTCCGTTCCCCCGACGAGGCGGCATCGTCGTTGACGAGGTCACCGCGCACCTCTGTGATCAGGGAATCCACCTCGGCGGCCCTCGGTCCGAGGAAGTGATGGGCACGGGCCCGCCACTCGTCGAGCACCCGTGCCTCCGAGTCCGCCGAATGGGTCGGCAGAGAGGTCAGCGGTGCGGGGCCCACAGCGGAACCGTGCACGGCAGAGTTCACGGCAGAACGGTCGACGGCGAAGCTGTCCGCGGCGAGCGCCCACGCATCGAGTGCCTCACCCCATGCGCGGGTCCAATCGGCACCCAGACGGCCCGGGTCGTGAAGTTCGACGCCCGGAAGGGCGCTGAGCACCACTGTCGAATCATCGGCAGTGAGGACGTTCGGCAATGCGAGAGCGTTCCGGAATGCTTCGGCCCTGTCCTGGCCGGCGATGATGTCTGCCGCCCGTGATGTGCGCACACATTTGGCGAAGTGACCGTCCGCCAACCGGACCACCGCTCTTTTACCCGGCCGGTGGGAGATCAAGCGGTTTCCAGTGCTGCCGGCACCCGAAGTTTCACCGGCGGTGAGGAGGCGTTCGAGCCCAGGCAGCTTGGGGTCTCTGCCCGAGGCGAACATGCCGACACGGTCTCGGTCGATGCTGAGGAATCCGGCTCGGATCGCCGAGTTCTTCTCCGCCTCGATGGCGATGCGATCGCGGCTGGCCGGCCATGCCCGGCGCACCGGCCATTCTTCACCGTCGACCGTGACGACCTCCGGGATGATGCGTGAGGTCATCATGACACCCGATTTCTGCTCGCGGCCAACGAGTCCTGCGCTGCCCCGATGATCTGCAGTGTGGCCCGTCGCCAATCGGCTCGGCAGGTGCGCCACGGTTCGAGGGCCGTGACGAGCATCGCCCAGGCGGCCCACGCTTCCACGTCGACGTCCGCACCTCCGGCGCTGCGGTAGCCGTCGAGGAAACCGGTCTCGAGGATTCGGGCCTGTGCATCGGCGCGTTGTCTGCAGGCGGCCACCCATCGACCGAGGTCCATTCCGGTCGGCCCGACTCCGGCCCGGTCGAGGTCGATGATGCGGCATTCCGAGTGACCGACGAGGACCTGGTCGGGGCTGAGATCGCCGTGGATGGCGCGATCGCCGGAACCTGCTTCACCACGTCCACCAGCACCTGTGCCGATCTCGAACCCGAGCCGATGGTGAAGCGTCCGCACAATGGCCGCCACCGCACTGCCCACCTCTGGCAGCAGCTGCGCCACCACGGTCGCGGTCTCTGCCGCTTGCTCCAGTGGAGACACCCGGGCCCGATGCCCCACCTCGGCGGGGGTGTGGCGATGAAGCTCTGCGATGATCACCCCCACTTCCTCGGCCATACCCATCTCGGGTTGGGTCTCGAGATCGCCGACCCCCCACCAGGGCGAGCGCACGGCCGTGCCCCTGCTGCCGAGGGCCTCGACGGGCAGAGTGGGCAGGCCCCAGTCGGCCCACAGAGCGGCGGTCTCGACCAGGTGTTGCTGGGAGCCTGTGCCGATGCGGACGAACTCACAGGCTCCGGACTCTCGCCGAGTGTGCTTGAGCAGGACGCGCCGACCGGGGTTGTAGCCGATCATCTCGAGCTCTCCGGACTGATCGTCGACGCCGGTCAATTCCCGAGTCGCGCGGGCGATCTCCTTCTCCAGCTTCGAGTCGGCTCGCACCGAACCGCTGATCAGCACGCTGCCCGTGGCTCCGGCAGATCGCGGCTCGCTGCATTCGTGCACGGTCACCGTCTCGTTCCGGGCCGCGGCACGTCTGCGAATGTTGGCGAGTTTGTCCGCGCCGGTCACCACCGCGCTCCACCCCCAGTCCTGATCCTCGCCGAGGCGGCCCTTCTCCTCACGCACCCAGGAGACGATGGCGCTGCGGCCGGGTTTGACCCGGATCCGAGTCGGTTCGACGGCGATGCCCAGACGCTGCGAGAGAGCCTCACCGGACCTGAGCTCTGTCACATACGGCAGTCCCGCAAATGCTGCGGTTGCGTCATCGGCTTCGCGAACAGTCGTCATACTCCCGCTCCTAAGTTCTCGTGCGTGTTCCCCTCAGCCCGGGGCGTGTTCCCGATCTGGGAATCCCCGGCCTGTGAACGCATCCACTCGGCGACTCTGGTTCCCGGGTCGGCGGCCAGTTCGTTCGGCGCTCCGTCTTCGACGATCTGACCGTCCTCGAGCCACAGCACCCGGTCGAGATCGCGGATCATCGCCAGATCGTGGCTGATGACGATGCTCGTGCGTCCCGTCGTCAGCGTGGCGACCGAGCCCGCGACCTGCCCACGGGTCGCCGGGTCGAGTCCCGTCGTCGCCTCGTCGAAGACGACGACGGGAGCGTCGCGGACGAGCGCTCTGGCGATGGCCAGGCGCTGGCGCTGCCCTCCTGAGAGGGTGTCGCCCCGGTTGCCCAGAACGGTCTCATAACCGTCGGGAAGGCCCGAGATGAAGTCATCGGCTTGGGCGGCACGGGCCGCGGCCTCCACCTCGGCGTCGGTGGCGTCCAAGCGACCGTAGCGGATGTTCTCCCGCACGGTCGCGGCGAACAGGACCGATTCCTGGAGCAGCACTGACACATTCGATCGCAGCGAGGATCTGGTGACGTTGTGGGTATCGTAGCCGTCGATGAAGATCGAGCCGGATTCCGGCTGTGAGAGCCGCAGCAGGTAGCTCATCAGCGTGGACTTCCCGGCTCCGGAGGCGCCGAGGATCCCCACCTTCTGTCCTGCAGGGATCAGCAGATTCAGATCATTGAACAGAGGGTTCCCATGCCCGTCCGCCGAGGTGATGCGGTCGAAGACGACGTCGCCGGCGACGGGGCCCATGGTGTGTGCACCGGGGGCGTCGGCGATCTCGATCGGTTCGTCGAGGAGGTCGGCGATCCGCTCCCCGGAGGCGGTGGCGCGGGCGATCCGACCAGTGTATTTGGCCATATCACGCAGCGGCTTCATCGCGATCTTGAGGTACATGATGAACAGCACCAGGTCGCCCGGGGACATCGCCCCGCGCAGCACCTGGTAGCTGCCGAAGACGAGCACCAAGGCTTGGGAGACGCCGACGAGCACGTCCGTCGATCGTTCGAGCCCCGCAGCCAGGCGACGAGCTCGCACCCCTGCCTTGAGTGCGCGCTCGTTTCCGTTGGCGAATTCGCGCGCCACCGTGCCTTCGAGGCCGTAGGCCTGGACGACGCGGATGGCACCGAGTGCCTCGGCCGCGGAGCCGACGAGCCTGCCTTCGCCCTTGCGGGTCGAGCGGGAGGCCGTCGTGATCTTCGGCGTCGAGATCTTCGACAGCAGTCCGTAGACCGCAGCAGTGATGAGCACGATTGCGCTGAGCACCGGGTCGAGGATGACCATGACGACGAGGAGGACGGCCAAAGTGACGACATTGCCCACCAGCGGCAGACCCGCCGTCACGGCCACTTCCTGGAGTCGTCCGATGTCACCGACGAGCCGCTGCGAGGTGTCTCCGATCGAAGCTCGCGAATGGTATTTCAGCGACAGGGCCTGCACGTGTTCGAAGACCCGCGAGCGCAGTTGGGTCGCGACCCGGGCACCGACGAGCGCGAAGCAGATGGTCGAGGCATAGTTCGCCACGGCTCGTCCGGCCACGATGACGGCCAATCCGGTCGCCGCTGCGGCCAGCGTCATTCCGACATTCGATCCGATGCCGATGATCGGTCCGATCTCGGCACCGAGTGCGGAGGTCACGGCGTCGATGGCGATCTTGATCGGCCAGGGTTCAAGGATGCGGAAGATGACATCGCAGAACAGCGCCGCCAATCCGCCGAGGATGAGCCACCTGTGCTGACCCAGGTGAGGGGTGAGGATTCGCAGGGTCCGCTTCAGCGCCCCGGACGAGATCGTCGTTCGCGACTTCTTCGGCTTCGGGGTCTGCTCCCGCTTCGGGGTCTGACTCATACCGACTCCATGACGAACGGTTCCAGGATCTCCTGGCAGCGGCTGGTCCAGGAGTGGTGGGCGAGCGCTTCGGACCGGGCCGCGGCACCCATGCGATGACGCGCCTCGGGGTCCTCGATGAGGTTCTGCAGGGCATGGGTCAGGGCATCGGTGTCGTCTGCGGGCACCAGGGTCGCGGCACCCGTTCCCTCAAGAACGTCGGGTATCGAACCGACGGCCGATGCGACGATGGGCAGGCCCGCGGCCAGGTACTCGTAGATCTTCAGCGGTGAGAAGTAGTTCTCCCCCGCCGGGTACGGGGCTGCGGCGATATCGAAGGTGCGCAGGCGCGAGGGAATCTCCTCTGGTGCGAGGGCACCGTGGAATGTCACACGATCACCGAGGCGACGGGTCTTCGCCTGCTTCTGCAGGGACTGCGCTTCGGGTCCGTGCCCGAGGATATCGAGATGGACGTTCCCGTGCAGATCGGCGCAGGCGTCGATGAGTCGGTCTGTGCCGTGCCAGGGTTTGAGTGTGCCCACGAATCCGATCCGCACCGGCCCGCCGAGGCTGGTCTGTGCGGCCGGGGTGATCCGGTTCGTGTTGACACCGTTGGGGACCACCGAGACGTCTCGCAGCCCCGGATAGTCACGCCTCACCCACTCGGCAACCGTCGTGCTGACGCAGACGATCCGCTCGGCTTCGACGAAGCTGCGGGCCGTGGTCCGGGCGGCATGCTCGGCGTGGACGAGCCCTCGATGCTGCTTCTGCTCCGCCAACAGCGGTGCGTTGACTTCGAGAACCAGAGGCACGCCGAGGCGCTCACTGATTTGGGCTCCAGCGGTCGAGAACAGCGAATACCGTTCATAGACGAGGTCGAAGCTCTGGCCGGCTTCTGTCGCGGTGTTCACGACCATATCGGCGAGCATGTCGGACAGGCGCAGCAGGGCGATCTCCCGTTGTCCTCGGTCCAGGCCCCGAGGCACCTCGAGGCGGGTGATGTCGAGGTCGGCCAGGTCGGCCGGGATGTCGTCATCTGTGCGGGTGCAGAAGATGCTGACTTCGTGTCCGAGGTTCCGGAAGGTGCGGACGACTTCTTGGACATGGACGCTGGCACCCTTGGTGCCGAAGACTCCGATGCCCGGGTCGAGCAGGATGTAGGCGATTCTCATGACACGTTCTCCAGTTCACGCTGAATGGTCGGCGCGGCTCGGCCGATGGTCGGTGCGGCTCGGCCGGTGGTCGGTGCGGCTCGGCCGGCCTCGGCTGCTGCAACGGTCCCGGCTGCCTCCTCGGGCTCCGTGACGATTCCCCCGTTCACCAGGTCTGCGAGTGTGCGTGCCTGGGAATGTGAGTCGTGCTCTCGGCACACGAGGTCGCGGGCGGCATCGGTGATCTCACGGATGGACGCCGGATTCTCACGCAGACGATGGACCACCTCGGCGATGGTGGACGCAATCTGCGTTGAGTCGTCACCATCGACCAGCCAGCCGGTCTCATCATGGATGATGACCTCGGGCACGGCCGTGACGGTGCCGGCGATGCAGGGAATTCCGGTGGCCATGCCTTCGAGCAGGACTGTCGGCAGGCCATCGGCGTTGCCGTCGGCGCCGATGACGAAGGGGGCGACGAGCAGGTCGTGGGTGACGAACATGTCGCGGACCTCGGACTGGGTCAGTGCTCCGTGCAGGGCGACGAGCTCGGTGAGGCCCAGGGTGTCGATGAGTTCGCGCAGCTCGGCCTCGAGCGGGCCGGTGCCCACGAGGTCGAGTCGGCAGGGCAGGCCGTTGTCGCGCAGGAGGGCGAGCGCGGTGAGCAGATGCGCGAATCCCTTCTTCTCAACAAGTCGCCCGACCGCCAACAGGGACGGGACGGCAGATGGTGGCGTGTCTGGTCGCGTGGCGATTCGAGGCCGGTAGGGGAAGCGGTCGAGTTCGAGCCCATTGCGCACAACGACCAGACGCTCGCTGAGTTCCTGGCCGAGGATACGGTGCAGAAAGCTGTGGTTGTAGTCGCTGATCGCGATGACATGGTCGGCGTCTGCGACCTTCCGCACGAGGTCGGCAGGCTCAACGCTCTCGTGGAAGATGTCCTTCGCATGCGTCGTGAACGAGTAAGGAACTCCGGACAGCGCCGAGGCTGCTCGAGCCACCGTCGTCGCCACCGAAGCGAAGTGGGCGTGCAGGTGGGTGACCTCGTGTTCGAGGGCCAGACGTGCCACGCCCATGGCCTGGACCGCGTCGTCGTGGCCGAGTTCTGTGATGTCGCCGAGGTGGGCCTGCAGTCGCGCGGAGAGCTGCGGATTCTGTGTGCCCTCCTGCCAGGTCTGCCAGAAGCTGCGGGCGCTCGAGGGCCGTTCGATCTGGATCACGGGAGCTTTGACCCGTGCCAGCTCGGGATGGAAGCGGGTGTCGGTCGTCGGGCGCAGGGAGAAGATGATGAGGTCCTCCCCCGCTGCTTCCCGGGCGAGGATCTCCGAGACGATGAAGGTCTCAGAGAAGCGCGGGTACATCTTCAGCACATAGGCGCGTTTGCCGACCGTGTGTGTGAGTGCGGGCTCGAGTGTGGGTGCGGGTGTTGGTACGTGTTCAGCCTGCATAGCTGGCCTCCTCGATTGAAGCGACGGTGCCGAGGGTCGAGGCACTGTGGTCAGGGACGATGTCTGTGATGTGCGGTCCGATGAGTTCGGCAGCGAGGTGCGCGACGGCGGCCAGCCCAGCCAGGTCGATGTGCGAACGCTCGATGGACCGATCAACCTGGCGGCTGAACCATTCGCTGAGTTCCGATGAGTTGATGCGATCGATGGACAGGGTGTCGATCGCGCCGACCGCAGCAAGCGCCGATGCACGCCGAGGCTGCTCGGCCCGATGCCCGTTGCGCGGGACGACGAGTGCCGGAGTGCTTGTCGCCAGCACCTCGCTGAGGGTGTTGTACCCGCCCATGCAGACCAGCGCAGAGGCCCGGGCCATGAGGCCGGGCACGTCGTCGCTGTGTCGGATGACGATGGTCGACTCGGCTGCGGATCGTTTGAGAGCTTCGAACTCTTCGATTGCCATCTGGGGCCCTGTCACGACGAGGTGGGTGTGGCCGACCGGAGGTCGTGCCCGCACCGCCAAAGCTGCGAGATCCGCACCGTCGGAGCCTCCGCCCAGGCAGGTGAGGACGAATCGTCCCTGAGTAGTCGCGGTTCGTTGCCGGGTGCGTTCCGCAGGGCGCTCCGTGGGGCGCTCCAAGGCCAGATAACCGGTGCATTCTGCGATGCGTGCGAGTTCGACCGGGACTTCACCAGTGACTCGAGAGTCGTAGACGGCCGGATCACCGTAGATCCAGACCTCGTCGAAGGCAGCGGCGACGGTGCAGGCTCCGCCGATGCGGTCCCATTCGCGTGCGATCACGGAGGGTGTGTCGAGGACCTCACGCAGCCCCAGGACCGTACGGCAGCCGCGAGCCCGAACATGGTCGAGTGCTTCGTTCAGCTCACCATCGATGCCGAAGGGATGACGGTCGACGATGAAGAGGTCAGGGTCCTGCTGGTCGAGGATCGCTGTGATCGCGGCGGCCCGCAGGGCGCTGAGTCCTTCCATCGATGAGGCCAGCGCCCGGGGCTCGTAGCCGCCAGCGGACGGTGTCACACCGGGCAGGATCACCCAGTCCCACCCGGCCGGCAGATCGAAGCGAGTGGCTTCAGGGCTGCCTGCGATGAGCAGTCCGCTCACTCTGCGACCGGTCAGTGCAGGGAGGTCCTCGGCCAGGGCGAAGGCCAGGGCACGGTTTCGGCGAATGTGCCCCAGACCCAGGGAGTCGTGGGAGAACAGTGCGATTCTCAGAGTGGAATTCATACTCTTCATCCTGGTCTGCCTGATTAAGGTGGAGTTAAGACGCAGATGAGAAGACTCTTAGGGTCGAACTCAGTCCACGCGGTAGCCGAATCCTCGCACCGTGGTGACGAAGTCGTTGCCGAGCTTCTTGCGCAGATAGCCGACGTAGACGTCGACGACGTTTGAGCCGGGGTCGAAGTCGAAGCCCCACACGTGTGAGAGCAGCTGTTCGCGAGAGAGCACATTGCCGCGGTTGCGCAGCAGGATCTCCGCAAGCGAGAGTTCACGTGCGGAGAGGTCGACGATCTTCCCGGCCACCCACACCTGCCGTTTGAGCAGGTCGATGCGCACGTTTCCGCGAATGAGCTCCGTCTTCGGTGCCTCGACCACAGTCTCCTTGAGGCGCAGCCTGATGCGGGCCAGGAGCTCGCCGAAGCGGAAGGGTTTGATCATGTAGTCGGCAGCACCGGATTCCAGGGCGTAGATCGTGTCGTCGGCGTCATCACGTGCCGTGAGCACAAGGACGGGCAGGTCGGGGCGCTGGGTGCGCAGCTGGCTGAGCACGCTGAAGCCGTCGAGGCCCGGCAGCCCGATGTCGAGGACGAGCAGGTCGAAGTCTCCGGCCAGCGCCAGATCACGGCCGGCGATGCCGTCGCGGGCGATCTCTGTGCTGAATCCGGCCGCTTTGAGGCCCTTGGCGATGAAGGCGGAGATCCGCTCCTCATCTTCGACAACGAGAATTCTGTTCACTGCGGTCCTTTCGGCAGGATCATTCGGAACTGGGCACCCTTGGAGGCGTGATCAAGGACGACGGTCCCTCCGTGCGCCTCGGCGATGGCCTTGATGATGGACAGACCGAGGCCGAACCCATTGCCCTCCGTCGATCCACGGCTGAATCGGTCGAAGATGTCGGCTGCGATCTCATCCGGGACACCGCTGCCTTCGTCACGAACCCAGAGGTGGATGTGGCTGTCGTCGTGGCCTGCGCCGAACGTGATCGACTGGCCCTCTTCGGTGTGTTCGACCGCGTTCGCGGCCAATTGGAGGAGAGCCTGGGTCAATCGCTGTCGATCGGCCCAGAACGAGATGGTCGGAGGTGTCGCGACCTGCCACTCACGCTGCCCCAGCCCCTTGGCCTTGGCCAGGGTGTCGCCCAGCAGCGAGGGCACATCGACCTCAGCAGTGCGGACGAAGTCCGGGCGGCGAGCGCGAGCGAGAATGAGCAGCTCGTCGACGAGGCGGGCCATCCTGTCCGTTTCATCGAGCAGCAGCGTTCGTGTCTCGTCGACATCGTCGACATCCTGGGAGTCCATGGTCTCGAGGTGTCCGCTGAGGATGGTCAGGGGTGTACGGAGTTCGTGGCCGACGTCATCGAGGAATCGCTTCTGCGTCTCGAACGCGGATTCGAGCCGGTCGAGCATGTCGTTGAACGTGCGCCCCAGCTCGGCGAGGTCGTCATTGCCTCTGGTGGCGAGCCGATTGCTCAGGTCACCTCCTGAGATCGACTGCGCGGTCTGTCGCAGCTCGGTCACCGGGGACAGGAGCCGACGGGCCAGGACCGAAGAGATTCCGGTGATGACCAATGCTGCGGCCAGAGCGACGACGGTGTAGATCTGCATGACCTGCGTGAGGTCGGAATGGCTGGCGCTGACATTGTGGACGACGACGAATGATCCCGTCTGACCGCCGACGGTGATCGGAAGGACATAGCCTTCGTAGTCGTCTCCGGCAAGAGTCAGATTGATCTCGCCGCCGTCCGCGGAGACTCCGGCGACGGCCTTCTCGAATTCCTTGGAGCCGCTCAGTGCGGCATTGCTCTCTCCCTGGTAGAGGACGCGTCCATCGGTGAGGAAGGCGAACAGGACCTCATCTTCGTCCGGTTGGTTCTGGGCGAGGAACTGGCTGAGGATCTGGTCGACGGAGGTGAAGCGCTCTCCCGTCTCGGGGTCGACTCCGTTCTGGGCGAACGTGCGCATCTCCGCGATCTCCTGCGACATGGACGCAGCATTGCGGCCAGCCACATTGTTCGCTTCGACGGTGTAGAGGACGAGGCCGACGACTGTGAGCGCGAGCACGGAGAGAACGGCGACTGTGATCGTCAGGCGATTCTGCACGGTCATCCGAATCGGACGGTCAGTCGTCATCGTCACCGCCGTCGTCATCCCCATCGTCATCGTCA
>NZ_JAKDJU010000011.1 GCF_030453725.1 Brevibacterium picturae | reverse complement strand
GAGACATGGACACAATTGTGTCATGCGTCATGTCCTCTCAGATCCCCGAGGTGGGGCTCGGTTGGGTCGATTCCGCGTTTCTTGACTCGACTGCGTAAAATTCCACTCATGTGTGGAATCGTTGGTTATGTATCCAAAGCAGACGTTGACAATGCCGATCACTCGGCGCTCGATGTGGTGCTCAGCGGCCTGAAAAGGCTCGAGTATCGGGGATATGACTCTGCCGGAGTCGCCCTTGTCACTCCTGCCCGAGATCTGGAGACCGCGAAGAAGGCCGGCAAGCTCTCGGCGCTGACCGATGAGCTCGAGGCGAACCCGCTTCCTGCTGCGCAGACCGGCATCGGACACACCCGGTGGGCCACCCACGGCGGACCCACGGACCTCAATGCCCACCCGCATGTGGCCGGCGGCGGAAAGCTGGCGCTGATCCACAACGGCATCATCGAGAACTTCGCTCAGCTGAAGAAGGACCTCACCGCAGAAGGCGTGGAGTTCGAGTCCGAGACCGACACCGAGGTCGCGGCCGCTCAGCTGGCCAAGAACTTCCAGGACACCGGCGACCTGACGAAGGCCATGCGCGTGACCGCCACACAGCTCGAAGGCGCCTTCACCCTCCTGGCCGTCCACGCCGACGCTCCCGGACAGGTCGTCGCCGCCCGCCGCAACTCGCCCCTGGTCATCGGACTGGGTGAGGGAGAGAACTTCCTCGGCTCCGACGTCGCCGCCTTCATCGACTACACCCGCACCGCGGTGGAGATCGGTCAGGACCAGGTCGTGACCATCACTCCAGACGCAGTGGTCATCACGGACAACGACGGCAACGAGGTCGACGGAGCTCAGTACGAGGTCGACTGGGACGCCGCTGCTGCGGAAAAGGGCGGGTTCCCCTCGTTCATGGACAAGGAGATCCACGACCAGCCACAGGCCGTCGCAGACACCCTGCTGGGCCGCCTCGACATCGACGGCAAACTCACCCTCGACGAAATGCGCATCGACGAGACGGTGCTCAAGACCATCGACAAGATCATCGTCATCGCCTGCGGCACCGCGGCCTACGCCGGCCAGGTCGCCAAGTACGCGATCGAACACTGGTGCCGCGTGCCCGTCGAGGTCGAACTCGCCCACGAGTTCCGCTACCGCGACCCGGTTGTGACCGAGAAGACCCTCGTCGTGGCGATCTCCCAGTCGGGAGAGACCATGGACACGACCATGGCCGTGCGCCACGCACGTCAGCAGGGCGCGAAGGTCATCGCGATCTGCAACACCTTCGGCTCGACCATTCCCCGCGAATCCGATGCAGCGCTCTACACGCACGCCGGCCCGGAGATCGCGGTCGCCTCGACGAAGGCCTTCCTCTCACAGGTCGTCGCCTGCTACCTGCTGGGCCTCTATCTGGCCCAGCTGCGCGGCAACAAGTTCCGCGACGAGATCACCACCATCCTCGAAGAGCTCCAGACCATCCCCGAGAAGGTCCAGAGCGTCCTCGACAATGACAAGCAGCAGGTGCTCGCGCTTGCCCGTCGCAACCAGGACGTCGGTTCTGTGCTGTTCCTGGGCCGCCACGTGGGCTACCCCGTGGCGATGGAGGGCGCGCTCAAACTCAAGGAGCTCGCCTACATCCACGCCGAGGGCTTCGCTGCCGGTGAGCTCAAGCACGGTCCCATCGCACTCATCGACGACGGCCAGCTGGTCATCATCGTCGTGCCCAGCAAGCGCGGCCGCGATTCCCTGCATGCCAAGGTCATCTCGAACATCCAGGAAGTCCGGGCCCGTGGCGCCAACACGGTGGTCATCGCCGAAGAAGGCGACGAAGAGGTCCAGGAATTCGCGTCCGAGGTCATCTACGTCCCCCAGACGACGACGCTCATGGCACCGCTGCTGACCACGGTTCCGCTGCAGATCTTCGCGATGGAACTGGCCACGGCCAAGGGCCTCGACGTGGATCAGCCGCGCAACCTCGCCAAGTCCGTGACCGTGGAATAAGGGGAGCGAGATGGCGATTCTGGGAATCGGCACCGACATTGCCGATGTGCCGCGCTTCGCCGAGCACATCGATCGGGTTCCCGAACTCCTCGATCGCCTGCTCACCCCTGGCGAACAGCGGCGGCGCAACGGCAAGCGCCGGACGGATGCCTCCTTGGCGGCGAGATTCTCCGCCAAGGAGGCACTGAAGAAGGCGATCGGCTTTCCCGGATGGCTGCCCTGGCAGTCCGCCGAGGTGGTTCCCGCCAGGTCCGGTGCGCCCTCATTCCGCCTGCGAGGTTTGGTGCTCGAGCACTTCCATCGCATCGAGGCAACGAACATCCACCTGTCGATCACCCATGATGCGGATCTCACCATGACCTTCGTCATCGTCGAAGGCCGGGGTCCCTCACTCAGCCCAAGCGTGGAGTGGGACGCGGACCACTTCGGCTGAATTCGCAGCGGGGCGTTCAAACATTTCGGCTCTCGTGTCCACCCCGCCATCGTGAGTTCGACCTTCGCAGATCCTTCACCACTGTGTTGTCAGGAGAGCCTCGATGGCGATCGCGGACGCCACCTGTGTGACAAGCAGGGGCCGTTGCCAACGCAGTGGCAACAGTGATGGCAGCACCATGACCCAGATTGTGAACGGCAGCCAGATTCGTTCGACCTCGGCCTTGCTCATGCCCGACAGTGTCGCCACCAGGATCGAGACGAAACCGGCGCAGCCCAGGACAGCGACCACGCGCCGGCCCTTGTCGGCACCTCGCCACGCTTCGGCGATGCTGCGGGGAAGGGCCGCCCATACTGCCAGTCCGCTGGTGAATGTCCAGGCTCCCAGGTTCGCCCACACCCAGTAGCCGTATTGCCGTTTGCTCTGGATCCCGTCGTAATAGCGGGTGACCAAGACGGGGAACCCCTCCCACCACCGGAATCCGGTCAGGGTGAATGCCAGGGCGACGGACAGCGCTCCGCCGAGCGCCCAGGGCAGTGCCGACCACCTGCCGCCGAGATAGATCACGGCGATGGCGAGTATCCCCAGCAGCAGCAGTCCATAGGAAAGATAGACGCACAGGCCGAGCAGCAGCCCCGCTGGGAGACCGAAGCCGATCAGGCGCGAGCGGCGGTCTGCTGTCGAAGCCAGCGCCAGAAGCGCCAATCCCCAGGCAGCTACCGCCATGAACAGCGCATCAGCGGACACACCCATCCAGATCGCCGCGGGTGCGGCTATCAGCCAGGGCGCTGCGCGGCGAGCGAGCTTCTCCGACGCCAGGGTCTTGACCGTCAGCAGGACCGCGACGACTCCAGTGCAGCCAAGAGTCATGACGATGACACCAGCTGTGTACGGGTCCGTGATGCCGATCCGGTCGAGCAGGATGAAGAACAGCGTTGCGCCCGGTGGGTGCCCGGCAATGTGAATCGGCCAGTGGTCAGGAGCGCGCAGCGGGACCTTTTCGATGAAGCCGGACAGGAATGCGGAAATCGAAGAGATTTCTTTGGCATCGACGAAGTATTCGCTGGGACGCTCGAACACCTTGCTGATGCTTTCCTTGCCGCCGACATGGGCAAGTGCGGCCGTCCACAGCCAGGATCCGGCGAACACCGCAGCGAGATAGGGGATCCAGTTCAGTGCGGAGCTGATGCGTCGCCAGCACAGAAACCCGGTCAGTGCCACGAGCATCGGCAGTACTAAGGTGAGTGCCGGCTCAGGTGTCCACCTCGCCTTCAAGGGGGGCCAATAGATGAAGACGTCCGTTCCCGTCACGCGCGGCCAGACGATGGCGGCGGCGGCGAAACCCGCACCGATGAGTGTACTGACTGTCGCTGCGGTCCAAGCCCGGCGGGAAAGTAAGGATGCTTGCGTGGGCACAATCACATTTTACCACTGGTACTGTCTCCTTATGCATGATCCTCTCGCACGTGAGCCGCTTAACTGCACGGTCGTGATTCCGTGCCGCGACGAGGCGCTGGCGTTACCCGGCGTCTTCAGTACAATCCCCGATGGCATGAACGTGATCGTCGTGGACAACGGTTCGGCCGATGGCACGGCCGACGTCGCCCGCAGCCTGGGCGCCGAAGTGGTGTATGAGGATGTCGCCGGCTACGGTGCTGCCGTGCACGCCGGGATCCTCGCCGCCACGGCCCCCTTGGTGGCGGTGCTTGATGGCGATGGTTCGATGGATCCCGCCGACCTGCCCGAGCTGGTTTCGGTCGTGAGCAGGGGCACCGCCACGATGGCGATCGGACGCCGCAGACCAGAGGGAAACGGTGTCTGGCCCTGGCATGCACGGGCCGGAACGGCCGTCCTGGCCTGGTGGATCCGACGCAGCAGCGGCTTTGGTGTGCATGATCTGGCTCCGATGCGGGTCTGCCGCCGGGACGATCTTCTTGCCTTGGACATCACCGACCGACGGTTCGGCTATCCGCTTGAGCTGATGATCAAGGCCTCGCGGGCGGGCTGGACCGTGCACGAGAGGGACATCGTCTACCGCAGGCGCATGCGCGGTACGAAGTCCAAGGTTTCCGGAACGCTGCTGGGAACGTGGCGGACCATTGCCGACTTCGCCAAGGTGCTGACATGAACGCGCCACCGACGATGCTGGTGGTCGCCAAGGCGCCCGTTGCCGGTCAAGCCAAGACCAGATTGGCGGCAACCGTCGGAGAGCAGACGGCAGCACGGATCGCCGCCGCCTCGCTGCTGGACACGCTGGAGGTCGTGGGTGATCTGGGATGGCCGGTGGTCATCGCGATGACCGGTGACCTCGACGAGGCGGCAATGGCAGACGAGCTTGCCGCGGCGTGTGGCAGGCACCGCGTCATCGCCCAACGCGGAGGCTCTTTCGCGTCCCGGCTGATCGCGGCTCACCACGACGCCGATGCAGGCCACGGGGTCGTGCAGATCGGCATGGACACGCCCCAAGTCACCGCGGAGAGCCTGCAGACGGCGGCAGCGGCATTGGAATGCCATGACGTCGCGCTGGGCCTGGCTGAGGACGGAGGATGGTGGATACTGGCTGCACAGAACCCCAGTTGGACGTCCAGCCTGGCCACGGTGGCGATGTCGAGGCCCGATACCGGCACTCGGACCAAGGAGGCGCTCGTGAGCAACGGCGCCCGGGTCGCCTCGGTTCCGGTCATGGCCGATGTCGACTACTGGGAGGACTCACACGCTGTCGCCTCCTTGATTCCGCAGAGCCGTTTCGCCGCCGAGGTCGCTCGGGCAGCCGACCGTGAACAGATTGGGTCCCAACCATGACCGAAACTATTGACTTCGCACCCCTGGACGCCTTGAACGCGGCCATGACAGGCCACGCATGCGACGTGGTCAGGGCCGATGGCACAACGACCCGATTAGATGTCCAGCAATGGACGGGTGCGCCCGACGCGACGGACCATGCGCTGTTCTTGGACCGCTGCATGGGCCCGACGCTTGATGTCGGCTGCGGTGCAGGCCGTCTTGCGGGTGCACTGACCGCGCGCGGCGGCAATGCTCTGGGGATCGACATCTCTCTCGTCGCCGTGAAATTGGCCCAGGAACGCGGCGCGGTCGCGGTTCACATGAGTGTCTTTGACGACGTGCCCGACGAAGGCTGCTGGCAGGATGCTCTGCTGGCAGACGGCAATGTCGGGATCGGCGGCGATCCGGTCCGGCTGCTGCGACGGATTCGCCAGCTGATACGTCCAGGAGGGTCCGTCTTGGTTGAGGTCGATGCGCCCGGGGTGGGCCTGGTGCATGAAAGTGTTCGATTGCGCGTCCAGGGACAGCTGACCGGAGCCTTCGACTGGTCGCTGGTCGATGCCGAGGCCATCGTCGGCGTTGCGGCCGCCGCAGGCTTCCACGGTTGCCGACTGCACCAGCACGAGGGCCGGTACATGGCCAAATTGACGCGTGAAGGGCGGCCGTAGCCGATGCGTTGGCGCAGTCCGATCCGCGGGCCGTGGCTGACATCGGTATTCGGTGCGGTGCTGCTGGCCGCACTGCCGTTGGTCACCGTGACCGGTCTGCTCTCCTACATCGCGTACGGACCGCAGCTGGGCCAGGCGATCCCGGGGGACGTGGGTTGGCTGCGGCTGCCGGCTTTCCAGTGGCCCACCGATCCCGCCTGGCTCTATCAGCTCAATCAGGGCATCCACGTCGTGCTCGGCATGGCGATCATTCCAGTGGTGCTCGCCAAGCTGTGGTCGGTGACACCGAAGCTGTTCACATGGCCGCCGATACACTCTGTGGCACATGCCCTCGAACGGCTGTCACTGCTCATTCTGGTCGGGAGCATCCTGTTCGAACTGGCCACGGGCGTCTTGAATATCCAGTACGACTACATCTTCGGGTTCAGCTTCTACAGTGCGCACTACTTCGGTGCGTGGGTGTTCATCGCGGCGTTCATCGCTCACGTGTGTCTCAAGCTGCCGAAGATGATCTCGTCCCTTCGCTCGAGGTCGCTGCGCACCGTGCTGCGCACTCGGCTGACCGAAACTCGTCCGGAGCCGCCCGATCCAGACGGGCTGGTGTCGGCCGACCCGGATCCGCCGACCATGAGCCGACGAGGTGCCCTGGCCATGGTCGGTGGAGGTTCTGCGCTGGTCCTGCTCCTCAGCGCCGGCCAGTCGATCGGTGGCGTGTTCCGCCCCTTGTCCGTGCTGCTGCCTCGAGGTCGTGTGCCAGGCGATGGGCCCAATGACTTTCAGGTCAATCGGACGGCCGTGGCCGCCCGCATCAGTTCCGACGACACCGGTGAGGCTTGGCGGCTGACCCTCAGCGGAGGAGACGGTGACGTGACAGTCAGCCGGGCGCAGCTGCTGGCGATGCCCCTGCACACCGCTGACCTGCCGATCGCCTGTGTCGAGGGATGGTCGACAACACAGACATGGACCGGCGTCCGGTTGGCCGAACTGGCGAATCTGGCGGGAGTCGGCGATCCGACCTCGGCGCGGGTCGCATCGCTTCAGAAGTCCGGCACGTTCAACGCCGCCACGCTGCAGCACAACCAGGTGCTCGCGCCCGACTCGTTGCTCGCCCTGCGAGTCAACGGCGCAGACCTATCGCTCGATCACGGATTTCCCGCACGGATCATCGTCCCTGCTATGCCCGGTGTGCACAACACCAAATGGGTGCGCTCCATCGAGTTCAGGACCTGATATGCCGACACATCCCGGATGGTTCCGGACGATCTACGGAGCTCGGCCCCGGCACCTGCTGGTCCTGACAGCGTGCTTCCTGCTGGCCGGATTCGCGGTGCTGGTGCGGGGTTTGGACCAGCTGTTCGACCCGGACGTGTGGTGGCAGTCTCCTGCGGTCTGGTTCCTGGGCGGGGCCGTCTTCGTCGATCTCGTGCTGCTTCCGCTCTGCGCCCTGGCAGACCGTGCGCTCGCGGTCGTCCTGCCCGCCGAGCGAACATCCCTGAAACGCGGATTGCGGATACCTATCGTCAACTACATCCGAGTCCCGGTCCTGGCCAGCGGACTGCTGTTCCTGCTGTTCTTCCCCGGCATCGTCGAGCAGGGCAGGAGCAGCTACCTGGCCGCCACGGGCCAGACCCAGGAGCCGTTCCTCGGACGTTGGCTGTGGCTGACGGCCCTGTTCTGCTGCCTCAGTATCCTGGCGTTCGCAGTCCGTTGCTGCGCACGCCGTTTGAGAACAAAGCGATCAATCGAAAGAGAGCGTGATGACTGAAACACCCGACATCGCCATCATCGGCGGCTCCGGCTTCTACACCTTTCTCGACGACCCCCACGAGATTGACGTGGACACGCCCTTCGGTGCGCCCTCGGCGCCGATCGCGACCGGCACCTTCACGCACGGTGACACCAGCCGCACTGTGGCGTTCCTGCCCCGACATGGGAAGGGCCACGAATTTCCTGCGCATCGAGTGAACTACCGCGCCAATATGTGGGCGCTGCGGAGCCTCGGAGTGCGCCAGATTCTGGCACCGTGCGCAGTCGGCGGACTCAAACCGAACCTGGGACCCGGGTCGCTGGTGGTTCCGGATCAGCTGGTCGATCGGACATACGGCCGGGCGCAGACGTTCTTCGACACGGGTGCCTGCCACGTCTCGTTCGCCGACCCGTACTGTCCCAGGCTGCGTTCAGCCCTGCTGGCCGGGCTTGCCGATGACCACGAACCGCCGGTCGACGGCGGAACCATGGCGGTGATCGAAGGTCCGAGGTTCTCCACCCGCGCTGAGTCCCAGTGGTACGCGGCACAGGGCTGGGACGTCGTGAACATGACCGGCCAGCCCGAAGCGATCCTGGCTCGAGAACTCGAGCTGTGCTACGCGACTGCAGCACTGGTGACCGACCTCGATGCGGGCATCGACTCGACGCACGCCGTCGACCAGTCGGAGGTCTTCCGGGTCTTCGCCGAACACACCGACACACTGAAATCGAGTCTGCGGACAGTGATCGCTTCCCTGTCATCGGAGCGTTCCTGCAGCTGCTCCCAGGCGCTGGCAGGCATGACACTGCCCTTGGAGCTGCCATGAAGGTGCTGCTGACCGGTGCGGCCGGCTTCATCGGACGACACATCGCCGAGGCAGCGGCGGCAGCCGGACACGAGGTCATCGGCGTCGACATGCTGCTTCAACAGGCCCATGGGACAACCGCGGAGTTGCCCACGGGCGTGGTCCACGGCGACATCCGTGATCCGATCCTGCTGGATGAGCTGCTGGCCGATGTCGACGTGGTGTGCCATCAGGCCGCCACGGTGGGCAACGGCGTCGACGCCCAGGACCTGCCCGGCTACGCCGCCCACAACGATCTCGGCACCGCCACCCTGCTGGCGGCGATGGCCCGCACCGGGACGAAGCGACTGGTGCTGGCCTCCTCCATGGTGGTCTACGGTGAAGGACGCTACACCTGCCCCACCGACGGCGATGTGCCTCCGGCCCCGCGGCAGGACAGAGATCTGAAGCGGGGTATGTTCGACCCGCGCTGCCCGCGCTGCGGAGGAGAAATCGAACCACACCTGATCGACGAGGATGCGGCCTTCGCTCCGCGTACGGCCTACGCCGCCTCGAAGATCGCGCAGGAGCACTACGCCGCTGCCTGGTGCACCTTGGAGTCGGGCCGCGCCATCGCCTTGCGCTACCACAACGCCTACGGACCCGGCATGCCGGCGGACACTCCGTACTCGGGTGTCGCGGCTATTTTCCGCTCGGCGCTTGAGCGCGGTCAACCACCCCAGGTCTTCGAGGACGGCACGCAGCTGCGCGACTTCGTCCACGTTGCCGACCTCGCCCGCGCCAACGTCGCCGCCATCGAAGCGGTCGGGGCGCATCAACCCGGGCTGAGTGCGTACAACATCAGTTCGGGTAGGGCATACACGATCGGCGACATGGCCCGAAGGCTGGCAGAGGTGATGGGAGGGCCGGAGCCGGTGGTCAACGGCCAGTACCGAGCCTTCGACGTCCGACACGTTGTGGCCTCGCCCCGGGCAGCCCTCGAGGGCTTGGGATTCGAGGCCGGCATCGGGCCCGATGAGGGCATCGCCGAACTCGCGACGGCGCCGTTGCGCCACCGATAGTGTGCTCCCACTGTCCAGCGGAGAAGCTCACAGGAGTGCCCCACCTCGGCGTGGTCGGGAATAGACTCGGGCCATGAGCACTTCGACCCACACGAACTCCCCATCGACGCCCGATCCGACGAATCCTGAGCTGGCAGCAACCCTCGACATCCACCTGCCCACCACCGCCGATGCCGCGGACATCGCGCCCGGTCTCGTGACTCTGCGTCGTGCCCTGCATGAGAACGCCGAGGTCGGACTCGATCTGCCCGCCACCCAGAGACTTGTTCTCGACGCCATCGAGGGCCTCGACGTCGAAGTGACGAAGGGCAACGGGCTCTCTTCCATCGTCGTCGTCCTCCGCGGTGGTCAGCGCGCCGAGGATGCGACCGGCGTCGTGCCTGCCGTGCTCCTGCGCGGAGACATGGACGGCCTGCCCGTGGAGGAGGCGACTGGGTTCGACTTCGCAGCCACGACCGGCCGGATGCACGCCTGCGGCCACGACCTGCACACGACCGGCCTGGTGGGCGCGCTCAAACTCCTCCACCGCGACCGGGACTCGCTGCCCGGCGACGTCGTCTTCATGTTCCAGCCCGGAGAGGAAGGCTATGACGGGGCCGGGAAGATGATCGACGAGGGCGTCCTCGACGCGGCGGGCCCTCGGGTGAAGGCGGCCTTCGGCATCCACGTCTCCGCCGACCAGGACCTCGGCGTCGCCTACTGCCGTCGCGGCTCGTACATGGCCGCGTTCTCGACGATGTCCATCACCGTTCGCGGCAAGGGCACCCACGCCTCCCGCCCGGCCACAGGCCGGGACCCGATCCAAGTCGGCGCCATGCTCGTCGGACAGCTCCAGGAGTACGTGACCAGACGTTTCGACATCTTCGACCCCCTCGTCGTCACCGTCGGCCAGTTCAACGGCGGCACCGCCCCGAACGTGATCCCCGACTTCGCCCAACTCGTCGTCAGCGTCCGCTCCTTCTCCGACGACGCCACGGCGCGGGCCGAGGCTGAACTCCCGCAGCTTGTCACCGAACTGGTGGCCGCCCACGGCCTCAAGGCCGAGGTCGACTACGAACGAGTGCTGCCGCCGACGATCAACGATGACGAGGAAGCGGACTTCTTCCTCGAGACCTTCGCCGACCTCTTCGGCGCCGACCGTGCTGTGGAGCGAGCGAACCCGATCCCCGGTTCCGAGGACTTCTCCCGCGTCCTCGATCAGGTCCCCGGCGCGTATGGCCACTTCGGTGCGGCGCTGCCGAATCTGCCCGTCGAGGAACGCGAAGCCAACCATTCGCCCCGAGCCCGTCACAGCGACGAGGGACTGGCCGATCAGGCGCTGTTCCTGGCGCATCTGGCCGGGCGCAAGCTCGCCGACCTGGCGCAGAACTGAGGAGACGCCGATGTCAGTCTTCGCCTACCCCAGCACGGTCATCCGTGGGGCCGAACGCCCCCTCCTCGAGGCCGGCGTCGATCTCATGGCGCGAGCCTCGCGGGCACTGGCCCAGTTCTCCACCGATGTGTTGCGGGAAAGGCGAGGTCAGATCTTCGGTGCCCGCGTGTGCGTGCTCGCCGGCCCCGGCAACAACGCCGGAGATGCGCTCTTCGCCGCTGCGGCTCTGGCCCGGCGAGGGGCTCACGTCACCGTCGTGACACTGTTCGACCACACCCATGACGAGGGACTGGCCGCGGCGCGCCGGGCCGGGGCCAGTGTCATCGGCTTCCCGAGTCCACAGGGGACCGCAGACTCGAGCGCCGAGGCGGCTGCAGGCGGGCCGCCCGACGAGGCCGGAGCATGTCTGCGCACGGATATTTTGCGAGAACTCTCCCGATCAGATCTCGTCCTCGATGGCATCCTCGGCATCGGGGGTCGGCCTGGATTGCCCGAGCACATCGCCTCGCTCATCCGCGACTGGCGACACTCAACCAGCACCAGCTCCGAGACCAGTCGCACCACCAGGACGACGAGCACGCCGACGGTCATCGCCGTCGACGTCCCCTCGGACCTGTCACCGGACGCGGCAGGTGCCGATGACAGGATCCATGCCGATCACACCGTGACCTTCGGCGGGCTCAAGACGGAGCTGATCGACCCCCGCGTCACCGCGTTCACCGGCACGGTCCATCTCGTCGACATCGGACTCGAACTCGATGAGAACCAGGCCACCGCCGAGGTGGTCGACACCGATGACCTCAACGCGGACTTCCCCCGCCCGCAACCTCAGGGGCACAAATACTCTCGCGGAGTCGTCGGCGTCCTCGCCGGGTCCGAGGAGTACCCGGGTGCAGGAGTGCTGACGACCACCTCGGCGGTCAACTGCGGTGTCGGCATGGTCCGGTCCCTGGGATCCCAGATGGTCGCCGAATACGTCATCGGCCTCCACGCCGAGGTGGTCACCGCCTCGGGTCGGATGAACGCCGTGGTGATGGGGCCGGGCAACCCGGAGGACGAACACGTCCACGCCCGCGTCGACGAACTGGCGGACACGAACGTTCCCGTCGTCCTCGATGCCGGGGCGCTGGACATGGTCGGTCGCGCGGAGTCGGTCAAGGGCACATGGCTGGCGGAGAGGCCCGTCGTCCTGACCCCGCACGCCGGTGAGCTGGCGCGGCTGCTCAGCCGCCTCCTCGGCGAGATCATCACCTCGAGTCGGATCAACGCCGACCCCATCGGCTGGGCGCAGCGAGCCGCGCATTCCAGTGGCTGCATCGTCCTGCTCAAGGGACACCAGACCGTCATCGCCGCCCCGGACGGGTTCTGCGTGCTGCCGGAGGCCGGACCGGCCAGCCTGGCCACCGCGGGGTCCGGAGACGTGCTGGCCGGGATCATCGGTGCCCTGGTCGCGACCGTCCACGCGAAGAATCAGCAGGAGCCACCGCTCCCGGAGCGCGAACTGGCCCACACCGTCGGACTCGGGGTGCTGGTGCACAACGCTGCAGGTCGGCGGGCGGTGAACGCCGGAGCACTGGTCGATGCCGTCGCCGAGGTGGCAGGGGAGCTCATCCTCGGCGGATCCCTGATCGAGTGAGAGGGGCACTGACCGAGTGAGCAGATCCCTGATCGAGTCAGCGGGCGCCTGTTCGAGTCAGCGGGTCCCTGTCGGAATGAAAGATGACGGTCCACGGTATTCTTATCCGGTGACATCAACCGATTCCTCAGGGGCACTGGTCAGAGCCGAGATCGACGTGGCCGCTCTGCGGGCCAACGCCGCGGTCCTCGCCGAACGCCTCGGCCCCGCCCGCCTCAAATGCGTCGTCAAGGCCAACGCCTATGGCCACGGCATCGACATCGTCGCCCCGGCGCTGTTCGCCGCCGGTTGGCGTGATTTCTGTGTGGCCACGATCGCCGAGGCGCTGCACCTGCGCGAGCTGCTGGGCGACGACGTCACCATCACAGCATGGCTGTACGGGCCGAACACCGACCTCGACTCTGCCGTCGCCGCCGGGATCGAGCTGGGGGTGTCCACCGTCGACAGTCTCGATCGACTGCGTGACGCGGCCCGTCGGGTGAACACCACGGCCCGTATCCATCTCAAGGTCGACACCGGTCTTGGCCGCAACGGTCTGGCGCCCGCTGACTGGGCGCGCGCTCTGGAACATCTGCAGGAGCTCGCCGCCGAGGCGGGCCCGGTCGCAGCCCCGGGCGTGACCGACTCGGCCGGAGTCGGCCCGGGCCTCGAAATCGTGGGCATCATGAGTCACTACGCCGTCGCGGACGAACCCGAACGCGTCGAAACCGCGCAGCAGACGCAGATCTTCACTTTCGCCCACCGCGAACTCACGGCGGTGCTCGACGAGGCCCAGGGCCGCCTCGGCGAATCGGATCGACTCGATGTCCACATTGCGAACTCGCCGGCAGCGCTCACACTCTCACCATTTCCGGGCACTTCGGCTCGGGTGGGCCTGTCTCTGTACGGTCTCTCTCCGCTCGAGGATCAGACTTCGCAGGATCTGGGGCTGGTGCCGGTGATGCGGCTGGTCTCCCAGGTCGTCAATCTCAAGGACGTCCCCAGCGGTCACGGCGCCTCCTACGGGCTCACGTTCACGGCCGCGGCCGACACCCGGTTCGCGCTGGTGCCCGGCGGCTATGGGGACGGGATCGCCCGCACCGCATCGAATAGGGCCGAGGTCTCCATCCGCGGAAACCGGTATCCCGTCGTCGGCCGAATCGCGATGGATCAGATGATCGTCGAGGTCGGTGCCGGCGAGGTCGCCATCGGCGATGAGGTCGTCATCTTCGGCCCCGACGGGCCCAGCGCGGCCGAATGGGGGACCTGGGCCGATACGATCAACTACGAGATCGTCACGCGCATCAATGACCGCGTCGACCGCGTGGAAGTGGAGCCGCAATCGACCGACGGGCCAAGTCTGTGATGCAGATTCAACTGAGGTCACTTGACCAGATGAGGACCTTCGCCGAGGCGCTCGCCGGGCACCTCCGGGCAGGTGATCTCCTCATCCTCAGCGGCAACCTCGGCGCGGGGAAGACGACATTCACACAGTCCCTGGGGCGTGCCTTGGGAGTCACCGGGCGGATCACCTCACCCACCTTCGTCATCGCCCGCGAGCATCCTTCGCACGGCGAGGGCCCCGCACTCGTGCACGTCGACGCCTACCGGCTCTCCGACGCCGAGGAGCTCGGGGACCTCGACCTCGACTCGGAGCTCGAGGAGTCGATCACCGTCGTCGAATGGGGTGCGGGACTCGCCGAACAGCTGAGTAGCGACTACCTCGGACTGACGATCACGCCGATGTTCGACCTCGCCGCGGACGGCGGCGGGGTCGAAGGCGACGAGGCTGCCGACGATGCTGGTGAGGATGACGCCGACGAGGACGAACGCCGCCTCGTCGAACTGCACGGCCACGGCAGCTCCTGGGATGCACGGCTGCAGCAGGTGAGAGACTCGCTCCGGACCCTGGCAGGTGCGATCGAGGTCAGCGAATTCGGCGGGTCAGAGGGGTCCGCCGACGAGGAGGAGCGCCAGTGATCATACTCAGCATCGATACCTCCCAGGCCGCCTCCGTGGCTCTGGTCGACACCGAATCGGGGACCGTCCTGGCGGCAGAACAAGCCGATGACCAGCGCAGGCACGTCGAGTTCATCGGACCGGCTCTGGCCAAGGTGCTTGCAGATTCGGCCCAGCCGAACCTCGTCGTCACCGGAATCGGTCCGGGACCATTCACCGGGCTGCGTGTGGGCATCGCTGCGGCCATCGCGGTCGGTCAGGCTCGTGGGATTCCGGTCAAGGGCCTTCTGTCCCAGGCCGCGCTCGCCGAGGAACTGCGCCGAACGAATACTCAGACCACGGGGCCGGTGCTCATCGCCGCGGACGCCCGACGCAAGGAGGTCTATTTCAGCGTCTACGAGAGCTCGGACGCGTCGCTGCAGGCCGGGCCTTTTGTCGCCAAGCCGACCGAGGTCGACGATGTTCTCGCAGCTGAAGGCCCGACGGACATCAGTGGCCGCCTCGGCCGCGGATTTCTCCTCTATCCGGACGTCCTCGGGCAGTCCAGCTTCCCTGCGATCGTCGACCCACGCGCCGAATACCTCGCGTTCGCCGCAGCCAGCGAGATCGCGGCCGGGCGAGAGCTGGCCGAACCGGTTCCCGAATACCTGCGCGAGCCCGACGCCAAGTCGACACCGGTGCGTGGGAGCACACTGAAATGAGCCCACTGAAATGAGGGCCGGGAGATGAGCACGGGCGCGCCGCACGAACAGTCAGGCATCGACGAACTGCGCTGGTGGGATCTGGACGAGGTCGCGGACCATGATGCCGCCATCTTCGGCTCCACCGCGTGGACGCTGACGTACTACTGGGCTGTGAAGGCTCAGGCTGGAACGGCGATGTTCGCGGCACGGACCCCCACCTCGGCGCTGGCCGGGTGGATCGTGATGTCAGCCGCTGGCGGTGAAGCGGACGTCATGACCATTGCCACCACCGAGGTTGGACGCGGTCAGGGCATCGCGCGACGGCTGCTCCGGGCCGGGATCGACTGGGCCCTGAGCCGAGGGGCCGGGGCCGTGCACCTCGAGGTTGATGAGCACAACGAACCGGCACTGGGCCTCTACCGTTCCTGCGGATTCTCAGAATGGGGCAGACGCCCCGACTACTACCCGGGTGCCGACGCGATCCTCATGCGCTTCCATCCATAAGTCGGAGTCGCCGGCCGCTCGCGGACTCACGCTGCGTAAAGTTGGCAGGCCACACACACGGTGGTCGGTCTACGCCCGAGCTTCGGTCGCCAGCCGCACGCCGAGTGCGATCATCACCGCGGCGCTCGTGCGATCGAGCCAGATCTTGACCCGTTCACGGGTGAGGATGCCACGGGCACGGGTGGCAAGAAGAACGATGGCGGCGTGCCACACCGTGCCGATGGTCAGTGCGATGGCCACGAGCAGCACACCCCATCCGGCGGCCGTCGGGACTGTCGGCAGGAACTGGGGCAGGATGCTGATGTAGAAGACCCCGACCTTCGGGTTGAGGAGATTGCTGGTCATGCCGCTGCGGACCGCACTGACAGCGCTCTGTGAGGGAAGATCGTCAGCCTCGGTGGCCGTTGCTCGGTTGCGGGGCAGCGATTTCCAGATCGCGGTGCACCCGAGCCAGACCAGATAGCAGGCTCCGGCGATCCGCACCACGTCGTAGGCGAGGGTGGACGCCGCCAGCAGGGCTGTGAGGCCGATGAGGCTGGCAATCGCCCAGACGGCGTGACCCATTTCGACTCCGATGACGGCGGCGAAACCGGAGCGCCTGCCGTGAAGCAGTGTTGACCTCAGGACGATCATGAGATCGATCCCGGGTGTGGCAGCTCCGATCACGGCCACAAGGGCCCATGCCAACAGCTGGTGTGAATCCATGTCTGTCTCTCGAATTGTTCGTCGTTGCAGCGGGGATGTTGATTCAGCTTACATCCTCCGATTCCGGCGTCAGGAGCGGCCGAGCACAGCTCAGGAGACAGGCGAAGCAGCGGGACGGGTGGCAGTGGGACCGGCAGCGGCAGGACGGCCGGCAGCGGGATGGTCGGACAGAGACGTCAGCTCCGAAAGAAGTTCGCCATTGAGTTCGAACGCGGTCATCGTCTCATCGATGACGGTCTGCTCGTTCCCACCTGTGCCTGCGATGTCGTTGAGGCGCAGACGGTAGGAATCCTTGTACGGTTTCGTCTTGCCCAGCTTCGTGAAGTCCCACATGGTCAACGCGCTGGCAGGAATGTCGTAGTGCCTGCCCATGAGCGCTCCGATGGCCTGACCGCCGGAGAGATCGCCGAGGTAGCGCGTGTAGTGGTGCGCGATGACCTGCTCAGGCTTGTCGAGCCGGCCGAGATGTCTTCCATATGCTTCGGCGCTGCGGGTGATGGGCAGGTCGGCATCGTTGAGCGTGAACTCCTCCGTGCCGGTGAGTTCCTGCAGGTCCCGGACGATGCGCTCACCTCGGAACAGATTCGCATCGTGAAAAGGTGCAAAGATCGGGTCCTCGGCGAACTCCCGGGACTTCGCCTCGAGGGCTGCGTAGATGACCGTGTACTGCTTGAGCAGGAGCGAATAGGCGCGTGCGTCGAGCCTGCCCTCCATGAGATCGACCATGAAATTCGTGTGCTCGACCTCGTCGTGGATCGTGGCTGTGCTGGCCTTGAGGCGAGCTGAGAATGGTTCAGTCATGATGTTTCCTCGTTGAGAGATCGATGATCCGGAAGTGTCTCGATTGCCCGAGCAACTACAGTACTCGTTTTCATCTTAGCCTAGCCTGCCCTTACCCGTAACCCTGCCCTTTGCGACCATTGCCAAAGGGTAGGCTGGAGTCATGGAAAGAGTGCAATTGGCCGACACGAATCTGATGGTCCACCCGCTGCATCTGGGAGGCAATCCCTTCGGCTGGGGTGCAGACAGGGATCAGAGCTTCGCGGTCCTCGACGCCTACGCTGAGGCGGGCGGAAACTTCATCGACACAGCGGATGCCTATTCCGCGTGGGTCGACGGCAACTCCGGCGGTGAGTCGGAGACCATCATCGGCGAATGGATGGCCTCGCGTGGCAACCGCGATGACATGGTCATCGCCACCAAGGTCGGAGCGCATCCGAAGCGCAAGGGCCTCGACCCAGCCAACATCCGCAAATGCATCGACGCTTCCCTGCGTCGCCTCGGAACGGACCACGTCGATGTCTACTACGCACACTCCGACGATGAGAACGTCGATCAGGTGGCAGTGGCGGAGACCTTCGACGCGCTGGTGCGGTCCGGGAAGGTCAGCTACCTCGGCGCTTCGAACTTCACCTTGAATCGTCTGCAGTCGGCGATGACGATCAGCGCACAGTATTCCCTGGCCTGCTACCGCGTCGTCCAGGACCGCTACAACCTCGTCTCCCGAGGTGCCGTCGACGCCCGGAAGCAGGAATACCTGCGGGCGCGAGGCATCGCCGAGCTGCCCTTTCACTCCCTGGCCTCGGGCTTCCTCACCGGAAAGCACACCGGGGGAGATGCCAGCGGAAGCGTGCGTGGTGAACGCGTCGCCGACTATCTCGAGAATCAGGAGGCGCTGCGCGCCCTCGAAATCCTTGACGATGTGGCCTCGGCTCACAATGCCAGCATGACCGCGACCACTCTGGCCTGGCAGCTGACACACGATTTCATTCCCTCCACCATCGCCTCGGCGCGGGTGCCCGAGCAGCTGACACAACTGCTTGCCGGAACCGAACTGCAGCTGGCCGATGACGAGATCACGGCGCTCAACGATGCGTGGGTGGAAGCATGACGGCGACGAGCCCACGCCTGGTCAACTGGGAGAACGGCACCGATCTGGTCATCGAGCTGCCATTGGCCGTCGACGTTGCCACCGTCTGGGCCAAGCTCGTCGACAGTGAGACGGCCGGCTCCTGGTTCGCGTCGTTCACCGTCGACGACGCTGCTGCCGAATCTGACAGTGTCGAGACGGGCGGCGACGGCGGCGATGAAGCGGGCGGCGACGGCGGCGATGAGGCGAGCGGCGACGGCGGGAACACCAACCCTGCGATCACCTTCGACCTCGGCGAGACCCAACTGCACGGTGAGATCCTCAGCTGCGAGGCCGAAGATCATGTCCTCGTCGAGCTCGAGGACTTCGGCGTGCTGGGGATGGCGCTGCTCGCCCTCGAGCTCACGGACGGGGATGCGACCCTTCTGGTCTTCACCCAATCCGCGCCCGACGTTGAGAGTGCACGTCTGAAAGCGGCGGACTTCGGGCCGATGTGGGACACGCACCTGCGCCTGTTCGCTCGAGTCTTCGGACTGGACGTCGCCGAGGCCGGTGAGGAAGAGCTGCTCGCCCTCTATGCGGACCTCGAACTGGAGGACAGTCAGGACGCCGAGAGCGAGGCGAACCAGGCATGAGCGAACCCCTGGTGCTGGGCATCGAATCCTCGTGTGACGAAACCGGAGTAGGAATCGTCCGGGGCCGAACGCTGCTGACCAACACAGTCTCATCCTCGATGGATGAACACGTTCGCTTCGGCGGTGTGGTCCCCGAAGTGGCCTCACGGGCACATGTGCAGGCGATCGGACCGGCCATCGCGTCGGCCTGCGATCAGGCAGACATCGCCCTGAGCGACCTTGACGCGATCGCTGTCACTGCAGGTCCCGGGCTCGGCGGTGCATTGATGGTCGGAGTCGGAGCCGCCAAAGGACTCGCGGCGGCACTCAACCTGCCGCTCTACGGGGTCAACCACCTCGCCGCGCATGTGGCTGTGGACCTCATCGCCGACGACATCGACGGACTGACCACACCGACCATCGCGCTCCTCGTCTCCGGCGGGCACACGGAGATCCTGCGTATCGCCGACGTCGTCGACGACATCGAACTCATCGGCGCTACGATCGACGACGCCGCCGGCGAAGCCTTCGACAAGACCGCGCGGCTGCTGGGACTCAACTACCCGGGTGGGCCGAACATCTCCAAGGCCGCTCTCGGAGCGCTCGACGGGAGCGGAATCCCCGGTGACCGCACTGCCGTGAAGTTCCCCCGCGGACTGGCGAAGAAGCAGGATCTGCGCGATCCCGAACGTCGCTTCAACTTCTCGTTCTCCGGACTCAAGACCGCCGCACTGCGGGAGGTCACGAAGGCCGAAACGCTGGGAACGGACCTGCGCGTGGCCGACATCGCGGCCGGATTCGAAGATGCCGTCGTCGACGTCCTCGTCACCAAGACGCTGCTGGCCGCCGCCGACACCGGAATCAACCATGTCGTGCTCGGTGGGGGAGTCGCGGCGAACTCCCACCTGCGCGAGGTGCTCGGAGCCAGATGCGCCGAGGCGGGGGTGAGGCTGCGAGTGCCGCCGCTGGGACTGTGCACGGACAACGGTGCCATGGTCGCTGCCCTCGGATCCGAGCTCGTCCGCCGCGGGATCGCGCCGAGCAACCTGTCATTCGCAGCAGTCTCTTCATTGGATGTCGATCATGTCCTCGTCTGACCCGAACGCCGGCGACCAGAACGCCTACACGCACGACAGGAGCGGTGCCTCACGCGATGAGACCGCCTACGGCCCGAACTCGAAGGATCTGCCTGACTACCTGCCGCCTCGGCGATCAGGCGACGGGTGGACTCTCGGCTCGGACGGGCAGAAACATTGGGGACTCAACGGTGCCGCAGGGCTGATGCTGCTCGATCCCGAGCAGGGGATCCTCATGCAGCATCGCGCCCTGTGGTCGGTCGAGGGTGGAACCTGGGGCTTCCCCGGTGGTGCCCGTGACCTGGGCGAATCCGCCATCGACGCGGCCGTTCGCGAATCCTTTGAGGAAGCAGGCGTTCCCGACATAGAGGCCGAGGGCATCGAAATCCTTGAGACCTACGTCCTCGACCTCGGCGATTGGTCGTACACGACCGTCATCGCTCGGACCCTGCGTCATTTCGAACCGGTCATCAACGACCCGGAGAGCATCGAGCTCGAGTGGGTGCCGATCGACCGGCTCACCGATTACACGCTGCACTCCGGGGTCGCCGCGTCGCTTCCGGCGCTGCTGGAGCTCCTCCGCCCCCACCTGTGAGTCGCGGCCGCTGACGAGCCGCGGCGGACCCCGACGACGGCTTCATCGACAAACGGGCCCAGCGTCGACAAACGGGGCCAGCGTCGACAAACGCGTTTGGGCGTGCGTATCTCGACGCTTGACCCGTTTATCGGTGGGAGGGTGCGGCGGGCTCGCGGTCCGAAGACCTCAGGTGTACGAGGTGCGCAGGTCGCTGATGAGCGAACGGGTCACCTCGGTCAGCGAGCCGCTTTCCTTGTACACGTTCTGCAGCCTTTGGTAGGGCACGCCTCGGTCGACGATCGAGGTGATGGAGTTCAGCTCATTCGCACAGCCCAGGCGTTCGGCCGCCGGGGTCAGGCGCTCGACCTCGTCGGCCAGGCACTCGGTGACCAGGCGTTCATCGGCCTCGGCGTTCTCGATGATGATGGCGTCCATACCGTATCGGGCGGCACGCCACTTGTTCTCGTCGTGGAACCAGTCCGGCATCCTCGGCAGTGACTCGCCGGCGTCGAGGCGGGCGGAGAAGTCATCGACGAGGCACTGGATGAGGGCCGTGATCGCCGTGATCTCTTCGAGAGTGGGCAGCCCGTCGCAGACTCTGACTTCGACGGTTCCCCAGTGCGGTGCCGGGCGAATGTCCCAGCGGATCTCGTTGATGGTGTCGATGATGCCGGTGGTGAGCATGTCGCTCACGTACTTCTCATAGTCCGACCACTGTTCGAACTGGAATGGCAGCCCCGCTGTCGGTAGCTGCTGGAACATCATCGCCCGGTTCGAGGCGTAACCGGTGTCGGTCCCGCCCCAGAAGGGTGACGATGCGCTCAGAGCCTGCAGGTGGGGGACATAGGCGAGGAGGGCGTTGACGATCGGCAGCACCTTGTCGCGGGAGTCGATGCCGACATGGACGTGCACGCCGAAGATGAGCATGTTCCGGCCCCACCACTGGGTGCGGTCGACGAGCTCGAGGTAGCGGTCCTTGGCACGGACCTCCTGGGACTGCCACTGTGCGAACGGGTGCGTCCCGGCAGACATGAGTTCGATTCCACGGTCCTCGGTGAGCCTGCGCAGGGCACCCATCGACGTGGCCAGATCCTCGGCGATTCCGGACACCTGTTCATGGACTCCGGTGACGAGTTCGATCGTGTTCGTGAGCATCTCGCCCACGATCTGATTCTCGAATTCGGGTGCACGTTCGCCGACATCGGCAAGGAGAACCTCGGCGGCGGGAGTCAGATCGAGGCTGTGCCCGTCCAACAATGCCAGTTCCCATTCGACTCCGAGCGTGGAGCGGCGTGAGCGTGCGAAATCGACCATGGATCGATCATAGTATTCCGCGGTCGATTCTCCGGTCTTCGCCCGATTAATGGGCGTCACATTCAGGCAGCTCGCTCGGCCTCGTCGGGCACTCGCGCACCGGAGCGCGAGTCGAAGAGGTGAAGGCGTGAGAGGTCCGGAACGACGTTGACCGTGTCACCTCTGGACACGCGTGTGCGTCCGTTGACCCTGGCCACGATCGGGATGTCCCCGGTGGCCGTCGACGCTCGACCGTGCACGTAGGCATCGGCGCCGAGTTCCTCGACCAGGTCCACACTGACTTCCAGGCCGCCGGTCGATTCGACTCGGAAGTCCTCGGGACGAACTCCTACCGTGATTTGAGCGCCGCTCAGCTCCGAACGTTGGGCGCTGCTGAGCCGGAACTCGGACTCACCGATGCGCAGCGCTCCATCCTGGAGGGGCAGATCGATGAGGTTCATGGCAGGAGAGCCCATGAAACCGGCTACGAAGAGATTGACGGGTCGGTCGTAGAGGGCCCGCGGAGTATCCACCTGCTGCAGCTTCCCGTCAGCGAGCACCGCAACACGATCACCCATCGTCATCGCCTCGACCTGGTCGTGAGTGACGTAGACCGTGGTGACGCCGAGGCGGCGCGTGAGTGAGGCTATCTGTGCACGCGTCTGCACCCGCAGCTTGGCATCGAGGTTGGACAACGGCTCGTCCATGAGGAAGACCTGAGGGGAGCGAACGATGGCCCGTCCCATGGCCACACGCTGCCGTTGCCCGCCGGAGAGTGCCTTCGGCTTCCGGTCGAGGTAGGGTTCGAGGTCGAGCAGCGCCGCGGCCTCACGCACCCGTTCCCTGCGGTCGGCCTTCGCCACTCCGGCGATCTTGAGTGCGAAGGCCATGTTCTCACCGACGCTCATGTGTGGGTAGAGCGCATAGTTCTGAAACACCATTGCGATGTCTCGCTCGCGCGGCGAGACCCCGGTGACATCGTTCTCGCCGATCCTGATGTGTCCGGCGTCGACGGGTTCGAGGCCGGCGAGCATCCGCAGAGTCGTGGATTTCCCGCAGCCGGAGGGGCCGACGAGGACGAGGAACTCGCCATCGGCGATGTCGAGGCTGATCTCGTTGACTGACGGAGTGAGCGCTTCTGGGTACTGGCGCATTGCCTTGTCGAAAGTGACTGTTGCCATGGTGAATCTCAACCTTTCACGGGTGCACGGGCACCCGACGATCCGCGGTGATCATTGTCTGAGTTCTCGGGGGCGGGACTGGTGCTGTCGGTGACATTGGGGTCGGGAGTGAGGCTGGTGTGTGCGAATGAGCGATACTGCCTGCGGACCTGTGATGGTCGCGGATGCAGAGTCGCGACGAGTTCGACCTGCCACCTCGGCGAGGAACCGGTCAGTGTCCACGCCGCCTGCCGGGCAGCCCCGATGGCCACGTATTCGGCCTGTTCGGGCACGTCGATGGGGACGGTGAAGATGTCTCTGGCCACTTCCCGGACTGCGGGATTGCGGGCCGCTCCGCCGATGAGGAGCAGTCGTTCGGCGGTGACGCCTTGCCGCAGCACCGCGTCGAGACCGTCCGCCAGCCCGCACAGCATGCCTTCGACGAAGGCGCGAGCGACGTTTTCCGGGGAGGAGTTCGCCAAGGTCATGCCCTCCAACCGGGCCGTCGCATCCGGAAGATTGGGGGTGCGCTCGCCCTCGAAATAGGGGACGAGGGTGAGGCCGTTCGCCCCCGGTTCCGAGGCAAGGGCAAGAGCGGCCACATCGGAATGGCTGGCCCGCAGCAGCGCTGCTGCGGAGTCGAGGACGCGGGCGGCGTTGAGGGTGGCGACGAGCGGAAGCCGCCCACCATCGGCCGAGGCGAATCCCGCGACCATTCCGGACGGATCGTTGATCTCCAACCTGGTCGGGCTGAAGACCGTGCCCGAGGTGCCGATCGAGATGACGACATCGCCCGGGGCAGCTCCGAGGCCCAGTGCAGCAGCCGCATTGTCCCCGGCACCAGGACCGACGAGGATGCCCTCGGGGGTGCGGCCGGCACTGTCGTGGGGGCGCAGAACTCGGGGGAGCAGAACAGCCTCGTCGCGGGGACTGACCGCAGTGGGTCCGGTGCCCCCGTGCGTTCGGGAACCAGCTGCTTCCCGTGCTGTGGTGCCGAACGCTGTGCGGAAGAGCTCGAAGTCGTAGTCTCCGGTGACCGCGGAGAAGTACGCGGTGCCGCTGGCGTCGGAGGCGTCCGTGACGAGCGCCTCCAGGTCTGGTCCCCGTGGGGCCTCTGAGCTGCTGGGCCCATAGCCCAGCAGTCGCCAGGTCAGCCAGTCATGGGGCAGTGCCACGGCAGCCACTTGGGAGGCGTTGTCCGGTTCGTGGTCGCGCAGCCACCGCAGTTTGGCCCCGGTGAAGGACGCGACGGGAACGACGCCGGTCCGGTCGACGAACTCATCGGCACCGACTTCTGCGATGAGTGTCCGTGCTGCCCTGTCACTGCGCAGGTCGTTCCACAGCAGAGCGTCGCGGATGACCTCTCCGCCTCTGTCGAGGGCGATGAGTCCATGCTGCTGTCCGCTGATGCTGACGGCGGCGACATCGGCGAACCCGCCTGCATCGCCGATTGCCTGACGCAGTGCCGACCACCAATATTCGGGGTTGACCTCTGTGCCGGCGGGGTGCGGGGCCGATCCGGTGCGCAGGACTTCGCCCGTGCTGGGATCGACGATGACGACCTTGCAGCTCTGCGTCGAAGAATCAACACCGGCCGCCAGCCTGCGATCGGCCGTCATCGGGAATCCTCTGTCGGTGAGTCCGCCAGCACTTTCGTCGGCGAGCTGCCGAGGATCTCCTGGGCCAGCGCCTCGTCGACGATGGCGACATCGAGGATTCCGGCGGCGCAGGCTGCACGAACAGCCTCGGCGCGCTGTGCTCCACGAGCCACCCCAACGGTTGTCGTCGCATTTCGCAGCTGGTCGAGGGTGACGGCGATGACGCGGTCATCGATGGTGTCGACCTCGGTCCCGGCGGCGTCGAAGAGGCGACCGGAGGCTTCGGCCACCGCGCCGTCGGCCAGCCCTGCCGCTCGCTGTTGGGGACTGCACTTCTCCCACACCGAGGACTGTCCCTCGGCCCATGCGGCGACCGAAATCACGGCGAGGTCGAGATCGTCGGCCGCTGAGAGCGTACTGGAGATTTCGGGCAGGGCACCCAGATCTGCAGCGGTGTCCGCCTCGGTGACCAGCAGAGGAGCCGGCAATCGGACCATGGTCACGGCGGCGTCCTGTCCCAGGCGTGCGAAGATTCCGGCGCTGGGACGATGCGAGCCGAGTTGGAGCGCACCGGCGAGCTGAACGACCGTGCACCGGGGGAGCGCAGGGGCGAATTCTGCTGCGGCATCGAGTGTGCGTGACCAGGCCAGACCGATGCGCATTCCCGGACGGGCGCGCCGATCGACGTAGGCCAGTGCTGCCCGACCCATTCGCTGAGCAGCGTCGACCTCATGCTCGGCCTCGTGCCCGGCCTCGTACCCGAATGCGACGATGACCGCTGACTCCAGGCCGAGGGCCGCTGCGAACCGCTCGGCAGCACCGTCGCCTTCGGCGGCATCGGCTTCGATGGAGATCGTGACGACTCCGCTGTCCACGGCTTCCTGAAGCAGTCGGGCGACTTGGAACCGGCTGAGTCCGTGCGCTTTTCCGAGCTCCACTTTCGAGGCGCCCTGGACATAGTGCTCTCTGGCCAGCTGAGCCAGGAACCGGCGGTGTCTGGCGGTGGGTGCTGTGCTCATGGCTCTCCCTTCGGAATCGACGGCGAGAATCTGGCCGCTCATTTGTGATCTATTGCACATCTGATTAAATCATGACACAGTATTGCACATGTGAGCACCGATGCTCATATGATTTTCGTCAAGCACACCCGAGGGCGGGCAGCAATCCCGCGACGATGAGGGAAGGCAATCACGATGAAGCAGAAGATCACGGGCCGGGCTGTCACAGCGGCGGCCATCGGAGTGGTCGGAGCACTCACACTCGCAGGGTGTGGCGGCGCCGGGGGCAGTTCGAGCGGCGGAGGCAACGAAGAAGTCAACGTTCTCATGGTCAACAATCCGCAGATGCAGGACCTGCAGAAGCTCACCGCGGATCATTTCACGAAAGACACCGGAATCACGGTCAACTACACGGTGCTGCCGGAGAACGAGGTTCGCGCCAAGATCGGCCAGGAGTTCTCAGCACAGGCCGGCAACTATGACGTGGCCTCGATGTCGAACTACGAAGTGCCGACATACGCCGAGAACGGGTGGCTGACCTCGATGGATGATGGGGTGGTCGATGCCGAGGGGTTCAATCAGGACGACATCCTCGAGCCGATGGCCGAATCGATGACCTATCAGGACCAGATCTATGGAGAGCCGTTCTATGGAGAGGGGTCCTTCCTGATGTATCGGAAGGACATCTTCGAGAAGGCGGGCGTGACGATGCCGGACAAGCCGACCTGGGACGAAGTCGCCGATCTGGCTGAGAAGGTCGACGGCGCCGAAAAGGGAACCAAGGGAATCTGTCTGCGCGGCCTGCCCGGATGGGGCGAGATGTTCGCGCCGCTGACCACCGTGGTCAATACCTTCGGCGGTACCTGGTTCGACGAGAACTGGGACGCTCAGGTTGATTCCACGGAATTCAAGGAGGCGACGAACTTCTACGTCGATCTCATCAAGGACCACGGCGAATCAGGGGCACCGCAGGCCGGCTACACCGAGTGCCTGACCAACCTGCAGCAGGGCAACGTCGCGATGTGGTACGACTCGACGGCGGCAACCGGAACCCTCGAAGCCGATGACTCGCCGGTCAAAGACAAGATCGGCTATGTCGCAGCACCGGTGAAGGAAACGAAGTCGAGCTCGTGGCTCTACACCTGGGCCTGGGGCATCCAGGCAGCGGGCAAGAACCAAGACGCTGCCAAGCAGTTCGTCGCGTGGGCCTCGTCGCAGGACTATGAGGAGACCGTGGCTGAGGAGCTGGGCTGGCAGCACGTGCCCGCAGGCAAGCGCGCCTCGACCTATGAGAACCCGGACTATCAGAAGGCCGCGGCGCCGTTCTACGAACAGACCGAGGACGCCATCGAATCGGCCGATCCGAAGAATCCCGGTGTGCAGCCTCGCCCGACTCTCGGCGTGCAGTTCGTGACCATTCCCGAATTCGCTGACCTGGCGACGGGCATCTCCGAGGACATCAGTTCGGCGATTGCCGGTCGCACCACGGTGGACAAGGCATTGGAGCAGGGGCAGAAGGAAGCAGAGAAGGTCGGAGACAAGTACAAGGAGTGAATGAGGCGGCTCGGGCGGGGGCATCAGCGACTCCGCCCGAGCACCCGCACGCCCCACCGCCATCCATCACCGGAGGTCGTCCATTGTCAGCACCTGCCCAAGACCGCCGAACTCAGGCGGCGCCCACATCGGCTGCAGCCGCGGCACCGAGCGCTCGAAAACGGTGGTCCCTGCGGGCCCCGATGCTGCCGGCGCTGATCTTCGTCATCCTCGTCACGCAGATTCCGTTCGCGATCACGATCGTCATCTCGTTCATGAAATGGAACGCCGCCTATCCCGATGACATCAGCTTCGGCACACTGCGCAACTACATCACCGTCTTCACGGATGCGGACCTGCTGCGTGCAGTGTTCGTGACCGTCGGACTCACCGTCTCGGTCGTCCTGGTCTCGGCAGTGCTGGGTCTGGCCATCGCGCTTCTCCTCGACCGTAAGTTCATCGGACGCGGATTCGTGCGCACGCTGATGATCACGCCGTTCCTGATCGTGCCCGTGGCTGCGGCTCTGCTGTTCAAGCATGCGATCTTCAACCCCTCCTACGGACTGGTCAATGGGCTGCTGACCGCGGTCTTCGGCGAGAGTGCACCGCAACCGGACCTCATGAGCTCATATCCGCTGCTGGGAATCGGCATCGTGCTCGTCTGGCAATGGACCCCGTTCATGATGCTCATCATGCTGGCAGGTCTGCAGTCGCGTCCCATGGACGTCTACGAGGCAGCCCTGGTCGACGGCGCGGGACCGGGACAGACATTCCGATTCATCACCTTGCCGCACCTGCGCCGCTACATCGAACTCGCGGCTCTGCTCGGCACGATCTACATCGTGCAGAACTTCGACACCGTCTTCACAATGACCTCCGGCGGACTCGGAACCGCGAACCTGCCGTATGTCATCTACCAGGAGTTCTTCGTGGCCCAAGACTACGGAGTCGCCTCCGCGGTCGGCGTGATCGTCGTCATCGCCTCGCTCATCATCGCGACCTTCGCACTGCGCACCGCATCCACTCTGCTCAAGGAGGAGAACTCATGAGCACCTCAGACATCACGGAGTCCGCAGGCGCCACCGACCCCGCACGCTCCACCGACTCAGCAGCAGCCGCCACTGACCCGGCAGGGGCCGCCGACCCTGGAGGCACCGCTCGGTCCCGACAGAAGGTGAGTGCGTCGCGACGTCCGGGACAGCGCAGAATCGGCAAGGTCCTGCTCGGCCTCCTTGCCTGGCTCATCGGACTCCTCTTCGTGTCCCCGTTGCTGTGGATGCTGTTGACCAGCCTGCATGCGGAGACCGACGCGTCGACGAACCCTCCCAGCTTCTTTGCGCCGTTGACGCTGGAGTCCTACTCCAACTTCTTCGGCGGAAGCAGCGGCGTGAGCCCCTGGCCCTACCTCATCAACTCGGCGGTCGCGGCAATCGTGTCCACTCTCATCGTGCTGGTCCTGTCGACCATGGCTGCGTACTCCCTGGCCATTCGCCGGATCAAACGTTGGTCAGACGTTCTGTTCTTCCTGCTCTCGACCAAGATGCTGCCGATGGTCGCCGGACTGCTGCCCGTCTACCTGGTCGCGCAGATGTTCGGCATCCTCGACACCTGGCTGCTGCTCATCATCATCTACTCGGCGATGAACATGCCCATCGCCGTGTGGATGATGCGATCCTTCCTCGCCGAGGTGCCGGTTGAGGTGCTCGAGGCCGCTGAGCTCGACGGTGCCCGGCTTCCCCGTGTCTTCATGAAGATACTGCTGCCCCTGACCGCGCCCGGTCTGGCAGCCACGGCGCTCATCTGCTTCATCTTCTCGTGGAACGAACTGCTCTTCGCCAATGTGCTGACCTCAACAGCGGCATCGACGGCACCGGTGTTCCTCACCAGTTTCGTCACGTCCCAGGGACTGTTCCTGTCCCAGGTGTGCGCGGCCTCGCTGATCATCTCGGTGCCGGTGCTCGTCGCCGGCATCGCCGCCCAGGACAAACTCGTCCAGGGCCTGTCGATGGGCGCGGTGAAATGATGACGGATTCCACGGATTCTGCGCACGAAGGCCGGGACATGCTGGCACTGCACGGATCGAACCTCGACCGGATTGCGGCCCGCGGAGTCAGCGTCCCTGACTACGACCGGAGCGCCGTGACTCCCGGCATCGTGCACTTCGGCGTCGGCGGGTTCCACCGCGCCCATATGGCCATGGTCCTCGATGACCTCATGGCAGCCGGACGAGCCGGAGGCTGGGGGATCGTGGGAGCCGGTGTGCTGCCCCACGATGTGCGGATGCGCGACGCTCTGGCGGCACAGGATCACCTCTACTCGCTGACGCTCAAGCACCCCGACGGAACCCGCGAACGACGGGTGATCGGGTCGATCATCGACTACCGCTACGGACCCGATGACCCGCAGGGACTCCTCGACCTCCTCGGCGATCCGAGCATCCGCATCGTCTCGCTCACCGTCACCGAGGGCGGATACAACGTCAACCCGGTGACCGGGGAGTTCATCTCCGAGGAGCCGCTGATCGCAGCCGATGTGGCCGCCCTGGCCGCGGGGGAGCTGCCGAGCACGGTCTTCGGCTATGTGATCGAGGCTCTGCGACGACGCCGAGACGCAGGAGTGCTCCCATTCACGGTGCAGTCGTGTGACAACATCTCGGAGAACGGCCATGTGGCGAAGAGGATGTTCGGCGCCTTCGCCCGTTTCGTCGACCCCGAACTCGCCGACTGGATCGACGCCCACGTCGCGTTCCCGAACGCCATGGTCGATCGGATCACCCCGGCCACCACCGATGAGGACCGGGCCGACTTGGGCGAGGACACCGGACTGCAGGATGCCTGGCCCGTGGTCGCCGAACCCTTCTTCCAATGGGTGCTCGAAGACACATTCACCTCGGGCCGTCCCCCGTACGAGCTGGCAGGAGTGCAGGTCGTCGAGGACGTCAGGCCCTACGAACACATGAAGCTGCGCCTGCTCAACTCCGGGCATCAGGGGCTGGCCTACTTCGGCCTCCTCGCCGGCTGCACCTACGCTCATGAAGCCATGGAGAATCCCGATATCGCGATCTACCTGCGCAGATACATGGATGAGGAAGGCACACCCAGTCTTGAGCCTTTGCCGGGCATCGATCTCGACGGGTACAAGGACTCACTCATCGAACGCTTCAGCAATCCCGAGATCCGCGATACCTTGGCCCGCCTCGGCGCCGAATCCTCTGATCGAATCCCGAAATGGCTGGTCCCCGTCATCGTCGACAATCTCAGCTCTGGTGCACCGGTCGAGGTCTCGGCAGCGATCTGCGCGTCCTGGGCCCGCTACGCCGAAGGCAGAGATGAGCAGGGGGCGGCGTTGCGCATCGTCGACCGTTATGCGAACGAACTGCAGCAGGTCGCGCAGGCACAGGCCGCGGATCCCTTGGCCTTCGTTCGGCAGGAGCAGTTCTTCGGGCCCATCGCCGATGACCCCCGTTTCACGTCGGCCTACCTCGCAGCTCTTGAGTCGCTGCACGCACGAGGAGCGAAGGAGACAGTTCGACGACTCGCCGCCCACGAGGAACTGTGAATCCATCAACCGCCGGTTCAGCTTCGACGTTTAGCATGGGGCTATGCGACCCAGACTCGGCATCATCGCTGTCACCGTCGTGCTCGCCCTGACCGGCTGCTCAGGCGGATCGAGTGACCCGAAACCGGAGACGAGTGGGGGAGACGGTGCCTCACGATCGGCGCAGAAGGCCGAACCCGAAGGAGCCGCTGCTCCCGGCCCAGCGGATATCGGCCCCGATGACTTCGCCGATCAGGCGGAGACGATCGTCGACTCGTTCTCCGACGATGAGCTCGCCGGGTCTCTCATCATCGGCACCTGGTCGGGCACCGACGCCCAGACCGGGGCGGATCTGGTGGAGAACAACCACCTCGGCGGGGTCATCGTCATGGCCGACAACCTGCCCGAGGAACCGACTCCTGACCAGGTCAAAGGCGTCACCGATGCGATCAAGGGGGCCCGTTCCACGGGGCAGCCGGTGTCGATCGGCGTCGATCAAGAGGGTGGGCCCGTATCGCGACTGAGCACCGGAGCACTGCCGTTCCCACCGCTCATGGCGCTCGGGGCCGCCCAAGACCCTGAACTGACGCAGACCGCGACGCAGGTCCAGGCCCAGAACCTCACCGATCTGGGTTTCACCATCGATTTCGCCCCAACGGCCGATGTCACCACTGGGGAGAAGGACGTGGCCATCAACGTGCGCTCGGCCGGTGATGATCACAAGGACGTCGCCGAGGTGGTCGCTCAGGCTGCGACGGGCTACCACCTCGGCGGTGTCGCCAGTTCTGCGAAGCATTTCCCCGGCCACGGCCGGCTTCACTCCGATTCGCATGAGAGCCTGCCGGTGTCGAAGAAGAGCATCAAGGACCTCGAGGACACGGACCTGCTGCCGTTCAAATCCGCTGTCAGGGTCGGCATTCCGATGGTGATGATGGGCCACATCGGCCTGCCGGATGCGAAGACGACACCGGCGACGCTGAACAAGCGGGCCTACTCCGCATTGCGGGACACGCTCGACTTCGACGGTGTCATCGTCACCGACGCCCTCAATATGAAGGCCGTCGACCAGAACCAGGGTGGGGGAGAGACGGTCAGGGCGCTGTCTGCCGGTGCCGATATCGCACTCATGCCCCCGGATTCCGCCGCCGCACAGCGGGCAGTGGTCAAGGCCATGAAGAACGGTGACCTGAAGAAGGACGCTCTGCAGAAGAAGGCGGAGCGTGTGGTGGCGATGCAGTTGGCGACGGCTGAGACCCAGAAGACGATCGCCGGTGGCGGGGCAGCCAGTGCCGAGGATCCGCGGGATGTCCTCACCGATGTGGCGGAGAAGTCTCTGACGGTCCTCAAAGGTGAGTGCGCGTTCGAAGGCACCGACGCGATCTCGATCGTCGGCGGCAGTGAGAAGGAGAAGTCGGCGCTCGCCGATGCGGCGAAGGATGCGGGTCTTGCTGTCGGTTCCGAGGGTACGAGGGTGAGCCTGAGTCCGAACACCTCCGCCGAGGTGGCTGTGGGCACTGCCGCACCGTGGACGATGCGCGATACTTCGGCGAACACGGCAGTCACCGCCTACGACAGCAACCCGAACGCGCTGGGGGCCGTTGCGAAATGGCTCAAGGGCGATCTCACCGCAACCGGCACACTGCCGGTCGACTATGACGGCAGTGACAAGGCTCCCGACTGCGGGTGATGCGTGAGGATCGTGGCCGCAGTGTCCGAGGGGACCGAGGGGGCCTGGGGCATGCAGAAACCCCTCGTCCGGCTGGGGACCATCAAGCCGGACGAGGGGTTCGGGTGAATGCCTGGATCAGAGAACGCGGATGAAGGTGACGTTGCCCATCCAGCTGTAGCTGCGCTTCGAGGTGCCTGAACCTGGGGAACCGGCATCGTACATCTGTCCGCCGCCGGCGTAGATGCCGACGTGGCCTGGGTGCCAGATGAGGTCACCGGGCTTGGCCTCCGACTGGGAGACAACCTGTCCGGCTGCTTTCTGGGCACCGGAGCTGCGAGGAAGGTTCACGCCCACCTTGCTGTAGACCCATGAGGTGTATCCGGAGCAGTCCCAGCCGCTCTGCGAGGTTCCACCGTAGACATATGGAGTGCCGACACCCTTAGCGGCCCAGCCGAGCACCTGCTCTGCCTTGGAGCCGTCGATCGAGCCGGCATCATCTGAACCGGAGTCTTTGCTCTCGCTCTTGTCCTTGTCGCCGGAATCCGAGGAACCGGTGTTTGCGGACTCGGAGGAATCCTCAGTCTCGTCCTCGGCGGGCTCAGGGCTCGGAGCAGTCTCTTCGGCGGTCTCGACGGGCTCTGGCTCGGGCTTCGGCTTCGGTTTGGGAGCGGCCTCAGCAGTGACTTTCTCGACCTCTGCGCCGAATGACGCGCCTTGCTTCTTGTCTTTGTCCTTGGAAGACGAGCCTTCGCCTGCGTTGACGGTCGCCGTCTGGTTCTCGTATTCGACCTGTGGCTGGGCTTCTGACTCGGCGGAGACTGCAGCTTTGTCGTCTGTTCCCTGTCCCGCTGCCGGAAGAACGGCTGCGGTGAGCAGACCGCCGCTGGCAGCAACAACTGCTGCGCGACGCCCGAAGACGGCGGAGTTGGCACTCATGATGTCGGTCAGTTCGGTCAATGGGGTCTTGACCTTGGCTTCTGCGGCGCGGCGGCCATGCTGCTTAATTGCCACGTTTTCCTCTCGTCACCTATTGGAGAAGTCCCAACCGCCACTTTCGGTCCTTAAGAATTTCACATCGAGCGTGGCGTGCGGCTCTCGGTGTGAAGTCGTCACTTTCGTTGACGACTCCCACAACTGTAACCAATCGGTGACCTAATGTCACGTTTCTGTTATAAAGACCGTGATGATCTTAAAAATTCTGTAACATGCCAGGTCAGAAGCTTATTCGTCGCGGGATTCTCTGTAACATTTGGCTGTTGCGCAGCGCGGCTCAGAAGTGAAACAGCACACTTCTGGGCGCATTCGCCGGTTCTATGTAACGAATCGGCGTATGTAACGACCCCGTGGGGGTGAATTCTCGCTCGAGCTTGACGAGGCCAGCGGCCGGCGGTTCGGCGAGCCGGGGCCCGGGCTGCGCGTTTTCGCTTGCAGCTGCGTGGTTGCGCTTGCAGCCGCGAGCGCTGAGTGATCAGGCGCCGGTTGCGACGGGGCGAGCGGGGTCAGCGGACCAGCCTGACCAGCTGGCGGGGTAGAGGCTTGTCTCAATGCCGAGGGTGGCCAGCGCGAGAGCATTGTGGCAGGCGCTAACGCCTGAACCGCAATAGACGCCGACGGGCTGATCGAGGGCGCCGAGGGCAGAGAAGCGCTGGCGCAGGGATTCCTCGTCGAGGAATCTGCCGTCGTCGGTGTTCTCGCTGGCCGGGGCGCTCGTGGCGCCGGGAATGTGGCCGGCCTGGGAGTCGAGCGGTTCGGTCTCTCCGCGGAAGCGCTCACCGGCGCGAGCGTCGAGCAGGACTCCTGTCCACTTCGACGCAGCATCGGCGTCGATGACGGGCATCGAATCGGGGGAGATGGTCACGGTGCTCGGCTCCACAGAGGCGCTGGCTCCGGTGGTCAATTCTCCGCCGGCAGCGACGAATGCGCTCAGACCACCGTCGAGGACGCGTGCCTTCATGCCCGCCCATTGGAGCAGCCACCATGCCCGGGCAGCGCCCTGTCCCGAGTTGTCGTCATAGACGACGACATCGGTGAGTTGGTCGATGCCCCAGGCCCGGACCTGTTCCTGGAATGCGTCGGCAGACGGTAGGGGGTGGCGTCCCGCAGTGGGGTCGGTCTCGGAGTGTGCGGCGAGTTCCGCATCGAGGTCGACGTAGATCGCTCCGGGGATGTGCCCGGCGGCGAAATCGTCGCGGCCATCGGGCTTCTGCAGTGTCCAGCGGACGTCGAGCAGCCTCGGCGTGGATCCGTCGTCGGCGAGGCGATCCAGGAGCTCGTCGGCGGTGATGAGAACGTCGGAGCGGTTCATGGGGATTCTCCTAGTGAGATGGGGCGAAAGGCGTTGGGTGGGAAATGGCAAGCGGTCAGCGGGATCGAATCAGCAGGATCGATTCAGCGGGATCGATTCAGCAGGGCTGGGTCAAGAGGACGACATGGCGGTCGCCCAGGCGGGTGAACACCAATGTCGCTTTGTCTCCGGACGGCAGTTTGAGCTGACGCCTGACCTGGTCAGGAACGATATCAGCTCCGCGCTTCTTGATCACGACCGAGCCGATGCCGCGGCTGATGAGGGCCTTGCGCAGGCTCGGGATCTTCGCCGGAAGGACATCGGTGACCTCGTAGGCGCTGACCCCGGCCGAGGCGGGCCCACTGGGGGCGACATCCGTGGTCAGATAGGCGATCTTCGGGTGGACGCGGCGAGCCTGCAACGGTCCGCACAAGGCGGTGACGAGTCCTGCGCGAACGATCGCTCCATCGGGTTCGAGGAGGTACTGACCGAGTTTACCGACGCCGTCCTCATCGTCGGCTGGCAGGTCGTCTTCGTGGACGAGGAGTGTGCGCTCACCCATGACGAGGGCGCTGCGTCCGGGGCGCTGCCGTGCGGCACCGAAGTAGAGGCAGACCTCGACGACCTCGCCGAGGTGGGAGACCCACTGTGCCTCGGCCTCATCGGGAATGAGGCTGTGGTCGAGTGCTGGCCCGAGCTTGACTCCGGCGGCCTTCGCCGCGATCGCCTTGTCGATGACCCAGGACAGGGAGGGGGAGAATTCCTCGGGATCGACGATGCGTGCGGTCGATCCGCGCTTGGTGCCCTTCCCGACGGTGCGGCGGGCCGGGTCGAACCACAGTGCGTCGAAATCGGCGGTGTCGACGTCTTCAGCCCGAGCGTGCTCGACGCCGGCATCGGCCAGATGGCGGAGGTTGAAGCTGGCGATGGCAGCGGTGACCTCGTCCGCGTCGACGGCGGTGACCTGGGCACCCATCCCGGCGAAGGCGAAGGAGTCGGCGCCGATCCCACAGCCCAGATCAGCGATCGTGGGGGCGGAGGCCGTGGACGCGGCATCTGCCGAATCATCAGTGTCGTTGTCACCACCGGTGTCTTCGCCCTCGCCGAGGAGGCGGCGGGCGTGGTGCGCGGCCACCGGCAGTCGTGTGGCTTGGGCCAGACCGTCGCGAGTGAACAGCATGTCCTGGGCGAAGGGGCCGAGTTTCTTCACAGCGTCCTTGCGCAGCTGAGCTTGAGTCAGCAGGGCCGCGGTCACCTCGGCGGAATAGCCTTCCTTGCGCAGCGCCGAGGAGCGGGCAAGCTCGTCCGCAGGCAGGTCCTCGATCCGGTCGAGCCGGTCGAGGACGGAGACGTCGAGGAGTTCGGTGAGTGTCTGCGGATCCATACCTTTCACCCTATCGTCCCGGCGTCAGCCGTCTGATTCGGTCAGCCGTCTGATTCGGTCAGCCGTCTGATTCGGTCA
>NZ_JAKDJU010000319.1 GCF_030453725.1 Brevibacterium picturae | reverse complement strand
CACCTGCCACTGACGCGCCCTGCTCACCCGTCTGGCCGGTTTCGTCCGTCTGGCCGGACGCGTCTGCCTCGCCGGTCTGCGATGACCCTTCGGCAGACTGCGTTGCGTCTTCGCTGGGTGATTCCGACGGCTCCTCGGTGGGAACGTACTGTTCGTAGTACGGGAGTGCGTTCGACAGGACCTGGGTCCGGATCGTCTTCTCGTCGTCGCCGACCGTGACGGTGACGTCGGCCAGGTCGCCGGGCTGCGCCTTGAGGCTGTCGACGGTGATGGGCTCCGATGAGTCCGAGGAAGGGCTCTCAGGATCCTGCACGAAGGTCTCGCCGGCCTTGACCGACTCCGTCGCCTTTTTGCCGCCGACGTCGAAGGACACCTTGGCAGAGGAGTCGCCCTTGTTGATGAGTGTGAAGAACAGCTGGGCCGGACCCTCGCCGGACTCGTCCATGATGAGCATCAGACCGCGAACCTCGACGTCTCCGATCGATCCCCATGCACCGTCACCGGCGTTGTAGCTGTACTCAGCGGTCTGGTGCGGTGACAGCAGGCTTGCACATCCGCTGACGGGAATGACGAGAGCGAGTGCGGCAACTGCGAGTGCCGCGCGGTTGTGCCGTTTCATTATGCTCCTTGAAGTGGCAATACAAGATCAATCTGTATACTACCCGGTTTTTGACCGGCCGTAGAACCGGAAATGAGGCCGGACGCGTTCCGGTCGAAGGGCCTGAGCAAGGCTGAGCGCGATTCGGACAGGGAGCCCGGGCGGGGCTGCAGCAGTTCTGACTGTGTGATTGCCGACATCGCCCGAGATGAGGCCCTGGGCGCTGAGCCGCACAGCGGAGCCTAGCACGAAGAATCCGTAGCCTGAACGATTTCTGTGGCGCGCCTCATGGTAAACTGGAAGTCCGCGAAAGGGGTTTGAAGAGAATATGAGTTTCCAGGTCGGCGACACTGTTGTCTATCCACATCACGGTGCAGCGACAATCCAAGAAATCAAAAAACGAACCATTAAAGGTGAGGAGAAACTGTATCTCAAGCTCCAGGTCGCCCATGGTGATCTAGTGATCGAGGTGCCGGCTGACAACTGCGATCTCGTCGGTGTCCGGGATGTCGTCGGTGAAGAAGGTGTGGAGAAGGTCTTCAACGTCCTCCGTGCCGAATTCGTCGAAGAGCCGACCAACTGGTCTCGTCGCTACAAGGCGAATCTTGAGAAGCTGCAGTCTGGTGACGTGATCAAGGTCGCCGAAGTCGTTCGTGACCTCTGGCGTCGCGAGCAGGACCGCGGCTTGTCGACCGGTGAGAAGCGCATGTTGTCCAAGGCTCGTCAGATCCTCGTTTCCGAACTCGCGCTGGCCGAGAAGAAAGAGGAATCCGAAGCCGAGGCCATTCTGGACGAAGTGCTCGCGTCCTGAGTACCTGCGTCATCGTTCCGGCCGCAGGGTCGGGATCGCGCCTCGGCAGTACGGATCCGAAGGCCTTCGTTCGGGTGAACGGGAAGAGTCTTCTGGTTCGCAGTCTCGAGACGATCATCTCCTCGGGAGTTGCCTCCACAATTGTGGTTGCCGCTCCCGAGGAGTTTTTGATGCAGGCCCGCAGCGAGATCGATTCCATTTCGAGATCGGCACGGAGAGGTTCAAGTTCTGGGGATTGGGGAATTCAAATCACGGCTGTAGCGGGCGGAAATGATCGAATAGAATCCGTGCAATCGGCCTTGCAACATGCCGGGGTCGCCGACATCGTGCTCGTCCACGATGCCGCCCGTGCGTTGACACCACCCGTGGTCTTCCGCCGCGTAGTCGCAGCCGTCCGCGCAGGCGCCGAGGCTGTCGTCCCCGTGCTGCCCATGACCGACACCGTCCG
>NZ_JAKDJU010000318.1 GCF_030453725.1 Brevibacterium picturae | reverse complement strand
GCGATCAGAAGCTGGGCAGGACCGATCCGTCGGACCACTTGTCTTCGATGAACTGCTTCACCTCGGGGGAGTGGAGGAGCTCGTCGAGCTTCTTGATGTTCTCGTCCTCCTTGTTCTCGGTGCGCACGGCGAGGAAGTTGCCGTAGGGGTTGTCCTCGGCGCCTTCGAGGAGGATGCCGTCCTTGGCCGGGTTGAGTCCGGCCTCCAGGGCGTTGTTGCCGTTGATGACCGAGGCGTCGACGTCCTCGAGGGTGCGTGCCAGCTGAGCGGCATCGGCCTCGACGAACTCGACGTTCTTCGGGTTGTCCTCGACGTCGGAGAGCTTGGCGTCGACCGCGTCGACTCCGTCCTTGAGGGTGATGATCTTCGCCTTTTCGAGCATCTTCAGCGCTCGGCCCTGGTTGGCGGGATCGTTGTTGATGCCGATCTTCGCGCCCTTTGGCAGTTTCTTGACGTCCTTGACGGTCTTCGAGAACAGTGCGAAGGGTTCGAGGTTGATCGGCTTGAAGCCGGTGATCTCGTAGCCCTGGCCCTCGACCTCGGAGTCGAGGTAGGGCTTGTGCTGGAAGTAGTTGGCGTCGATGTCACCATCGGACAGGGCCTTGTTGGGCAGGGTGTAGTCCGTGTATTCGGTGACCTCGAGGTCGAGGCCGGCCTCCTCGGCGAGAGTCTTGTCGACGAAGCGCAGGATGTCGCCCTGCGGAACGGGAGTGGCGCCGATCGTGAGCTTGGTGATGTCGCCGTCCTTCTCGCCGACGGTGTCGGTTCCGCCGCCCACGAGCCCGCAGCCCGACAGCAGCAGGGTTGCACTCGCAGCAATGGCGATGAGCTTGGTCTTCATGATTCTCCTTGGTTTCAGTTGATCGTCGGTGTGAAGAGTGTCGAGTGTTGGGAAGGCCCACCAGTGGCGTGCCGCAGGTAGGTCGTCACCGGTGGTCGACGGCGCGGGCGATGCGGTCGCCGATGAACTGGATGAGCGTCACGATGAGCACGAGGACTATGATGCAGGCGATCATCGTGTCCGCCTGGTAGCGGTTGTAGCCGTACGAGATCGCCAGCGCACCGAGACCGCCGCCGCCCACAGCACCGGCCATCGCGGTGTAGGACACCAGAGTCACCGAGGTGACCGTTGCGGCACCGATCAGGCCCGGCTTCGCCTCGGGAACGTAGACCTGACGGACCACTTGCCCATTCGAGCCGCCCATCATCAATGCCGCCTCGACCTTCCCTTCCGAGACCTCACGCAGAGAGTTCTCGACGAGGCGGGCATAGAAGGGAATCGCCCCGACGGTCAGCGACACCACGGTCGCCTGCCACCCCAGAGCCGAACCCACCACGAAGCGGGCGAACGGGATGAGGGCGATGATGAGGATGATGAAGGGGATCGAACGCGTGACGTCGACGACGAACGACAGCACGCGGTAGAGCGCGGGACGGGCCGTGAGTCCGCCCTTCGATGTCGTGAACAGCCAGATGCCCAGCGGCAGGCCGAACAGCACCGCCAGCCCGGTGGACCAGGCGGTCATGAGCAGGGTTTCGATCGTGGCGGGCAGCATCTGCTGCGTGATCGCGGGGTTGTCGAACCACATCGGATCGTTCATCAGGCTGCCTCCTCCGCATAGATTCCCTCGGCTTCCAGGGCTGCGATGAGCTCCTTCGACTTCGCCGCCGAGGCGAGCGTGAAGCGGATCCGCCCGACCTGCCTGCCCTCAATCGTTTCGACGGCGCCGGCGAGGATGGCATCGGCGCTGACACCGACGGACTGCGCGCAGGTCAGGACCTGCGGCAGGCTGGTCCCGGCCAGCGCGACCTCGACGAGGCAGGTCTTCACGACGCTGGTGCCGGCGTCATCCGTGCCGGCGCCATCCGC
>NZ_JAKDJU010000317.1 GCF_030453725.1 Brevibacterium picturae | reverse complement strand
TCCGACGCCGAAATCGACCAGAACTTGCCGACCGTTGAGGTCCTCCACGGTGATCTCGACCGCTCGAGTCTCCGTCGGGTTCAAACTCCACAGGGTTTCACCGCTCCCACCCTGCGCCGAGCACACGAGAGATACACCACCGATCTGGCAGCCATGGGTCCCGGCGTCGTCGCAGCCACGGATGATGCGGGGCTCGTCGAGCGCCTCGGAGTCGATGTCGTCGCCGTCGACGGGGACGAGGAAGCGTTGAAGATCACCTATCCTCTCGATCTCGTGCTTGGTGAGCACATTGCGAGGAAGCGGGATGCGACGACGAGGAACGACACGATGAGGGATGCCGCGATGGGGGGATGCGACGACGAGGAACGACACGATGAGGGATGCCGCGAACGAACAAGGGGAGCGACCATGACCATGGTGATTCCGCGCACCGGGGTAGGAGTGGACGTCCACTCCTACTCCGACGATCCCGAACGTGAACTCTGGGTCGCTGGACTGCACTGGCTCGGCGAACGCGGGCTCGAAGGCCACTCCGATTCCGACGTCGCCGCGCATGCATGCTGCGATGCGCTGTTCTCCGCAGCCGGCATCGGCGATCTGGGCCAGCATTTCGGCGTCGACCGTCCTGAATTCGCCGGAGCTTCCGGGGCCGCTCTCCTCGCCGAGACGGCACGGCAGGTTCGCGCTGCAGGTTTCGAGATCGGAAATGTCTCCGTCCAGGTCATCGGCAACCGTCCGAAGATCGGCACCAGACGGGTCGAAGCCCAACAGGCCCTGTCCCAGGCCGCCGGTGCCGACGTATCGGTGTCCGGGACGACGACCGACGCACTCGGCCTGACAGGACGCGGCGAAGGCATTGCGGCCATCGCGAATGCTCTTGTCTATCCAGATGTTCGCGGCGACGACTCGGCGGCGGCGCCGACAGCGCAGTGAGCTCGGCATGAAGGTCGTGTTCCAAGGTGCCGGGGCGATCGGCGTCGCAGCCGCCGCACTGTTCGGCAAAAGGCACGAAGCCGTCGTGGTCTCACGCTCTGTGAATTCGGCTCCGAGCGCAGCACATTCTCCGGACACAGCCCATTCTCCGGACACGGCCCATTCTCCGGACACAGCCCAGTTTCCGGACACAGCCCAGTTTCCGGACACAGCACATTCCCGGGATGCCGCATACCCGCGGCAGGTGGGGTCCTTCGGGAAAGGGTCTGTTCGGCGGGTGCCCGTGGTCGATTGGGCTGCGGTGAGTTCGGACTCGTGGGACCTCGTGGTGCTCTCGACTCGACCGGGCGACCTCGACGACTCGGTGGCCGCCTCGATCGTCTCTCTTCGCCCGAGCATCATCGCGATCACCAGCCAGGTCGACGGGGACCAGGAGCTCGCGGGATCGATGTTCCCTGATTCCGAAATCCTCGTCTTCTCGCCTGCGCTCCTGTCCGAGCGGACGACGGGCCGCGACGTCCGTTATTGGCAACCGCCCGGGATGCCCGTGTTCATGGCCAGCGGCCGCCGGGAAACCGTGGGAGGACTGCTCCGCGAGCTCGGCAGCCTCATCGTCGGCGTCCCGGCCGCGATGGTCTCCGGACCGCCTGCGGTGTTCATTCCCTATGTCGCTGAGCTGACCATCCGTGAGGGGAGCTGGGCTGAGTTGAGGACTCACCTGCGACGACCTGCTCAGGCCTCCGCCGAGGCTGTCCATGCCGTCACCGGCATCAGGGTGCCGATGTCGGCCCGAATCGCCGGGCTCGTTCTGGACGCATTGGAACGATTCGTGCCCATCGACGTCAGCGAGTACGCGGGCCGACATTTCGGCCGTCACGAGGGCCAGACACGCGACATGCTCGCCGGCTGGATCGCGCGAGAGGCCGAACGCGCACCGGC
>NZ_JAKDJU010000316.1 GCF_030453725.1 Brevibacterium picturae | reverse complement strand
CTCAGGCGAGACCCAGACGATTGCGCAGGTTGTCGACCTCGGCACGGAGTTCGGCCGGCACCGAATCGCCGAGCTGCTCGTACCATTCTTCGATGAGTCCGAGCTCGGTCTCCCATTCCTCGGGGTTGATCTCGAGTGCCTTGCGCAGCTGCTCGTCGGTGAAGTCGAGTCCCTCGGTGTCCAGACCGCCCTCGACGGGGGTCAGGCCGAGTGGGCTCTCGGCGGCGTCGGCGGTTCCGGCGACGCGTTCGAAGACCCACTTGAGAACGCGTGAGTTCTCGGAGAATCCTGGCCAGATGATCGAATTGTTCTCGTCGCGACGGAACCAGTTGACGTAGAAGATCTTCGGCAGCTGTGCGCCCTCGGTCTTGCCGATGTCGAGCCAGTGCTGCAGGTAGTCACCGACGTTGTAGCCGATGAACGGACGCATCGCCATGGGGTCGCGGCGAACGACGCCGACGGCTCCGGTGGCGGCTGCGGTGGTCTCCGAGGAGAGCACCGAGCCCATGAACACTCCGTGGTTCCAGTCCTTGGTCTCGGTCACGAGTGGCATCGTGGTCTTGCGGCGTCCGCCGAAGAGGATCGCCGAGATCGGCACACCATTCGGGTTCGTCCACTCGGGAGCCAGGGTCGGAACGTTCGCGATCGGGGTGCAGAAGCGCGAGTTCGGGTGCGCGGCAGGTGTCTCGGACTCAGGAGTCCAGTCATTGCCGCGCCAGTCGGTGAGGTGGGCCGGCTTCTCGTCCGTCTTGCCTTCCCACCACACGTCGCCATCGTCTGTCAGGGCGACGTTGGTGAAGATGTTTCCCCCGGCTTCGATGGCGCGCATCGCGGTCGGGTTGGTGGAGTAGCCGGTGCCCGGAGCGACACCGAAGAGACCGAACTCGGGGTTGACGGCGTAGAGCTGACCGTCGTCGCCGAAGCGCATCCAGGCGATGTCGTCGCCCAGGGTCTCGGCCTTCCAACCGGGAATGGTGGGTTCGATCATGGCGAGGTTGGTCTTGCCGCAGGCTGAGGGGAATGCGGCGGCGATGTACTTGACCTCGCCCTCCGGGCTCGTCAGCTTGAGGATGAGCATGTGCTCGGCCAGCCAGCCCTCATCACGGGCGATCGACGAGGCGATGCGCAGCGCGTAGCACTTCTTGCCCAGCAGGGCGTTGCCGCCGTAGCCGGAGCCGAACGACCAGATGGAGCGCTCTTCGGGGAAATGGGTGATGTATTTGGTGGGGTTGCATGGCCAGGGGACGTCCGTCTGCCCTGCTTCGAGCGGAGCGCCGACGGAGTGCACGCACTCGACGAAGGTGCCGCCGTTGGCCACGATCGCGTCGAGGGCGTTCTTGCCCGAGCGCGCCATGACGAGCATGGAGAGCACGACGTAGGGGGAGTCGGTGACCTCGATGCCGAACATCGGATGGTCCGCCTCGGCATGTCCCATGACGAAGGGGATGACGTACATGGTGCGACCGCGCATCGAACCGGTGAAGAGAGGTTCGAGGGTCTCCTTCATCTCCTCGGGCGCCATCCAGTTGTTGAGCGCGCCGGCATCCTTCTCCTCGACGGAGCAGATGTAGGTGCGACCCTCCACGCGGGCGACATCCTCAGGGTCGGAAGCCGCATAGAATGAGTCCTTTGTACCGGTCAGGCGAACGATCGTGCCGGCTTCGACGAGATCATCGGCGATGGTGGCCTTCTGCTCATCAGAACCATCGATCCAGACGATATCGTCTGGGGTGGTGAGGGTGGCGACCCTGCTGACGAACGAGAGCACCGACTCGCTGTCGGTCGGTGCGTTCTTCAGCTGGTCAGCGACGACATCATGGTCGAGGACAGTCATGAGTGGTCTCCTGGTCAATCGGGATTACGGGGTTCCGCC
>NZ_JAKDJU010000315.1 GCF_030453725.1 Brevibacterium picturae | reverse complement strand
CTTCGCCGAAGGGGAGGTCGTCGACAACGCGGGCAAGATCGTCGCGACCGCGTCAGGAAGCCTGCTCATCTTCCCGCTCGAAACCGCGTAACACGAAGAGCATCGGCCGAGGCCGGGTCAGCGCTCGCCTCGGCGACCGTCCCCAGCCGACTCCGTCGCGGGCGCGGTCGGGGTCTCAGCCGACTCCGGCGGCGGCGCGGCCGGGGACTCTCCCGTCGGGGACTCTCCCGCCGCGGAGTCCTTCGCCGTGGAAGAGTCCCCTGCGGAGTCTTTCGCAGAGGAATCCCCGGCGGAGTTCCCAGCCGTCTCCTCAGCCGGATCCGAGGGTCCTTCGGAGGGCTCCCCCGAGGACTCCTGCGATGCCGATTCGGTCGTCACGCCGTCTCCCTCACCGGGTTGCGGCCAGTTCACGTCCTTGCTGAAGGAAGGGTGACCCGCGCATGAGTCGAGCACTTCCTCCATGGCGTCTTTCTCCGCCGCAGCCACCCAGAGTCCGTACTTCTGCTTGACTGCGATCTGCCGGGACACGTACTCGCACCGGTAGTCCTCATTCGGCGGCAACCACGAGGCCGCGTCGCCTTCGCTCTTCTGCCGCTTGAGGGTCGAGCTCACGGCCAGAAGGTTGAGCGGATCGTTGGAGAATTCTCGCAATTCGTCATAGGTCAGGCCAGCGGCCCCGGTCTGCCAGGCATTGGAGCGAGACACGATATGGTCGATCTCGATCTTGGACGAGCCGCGTTCGAATTCATAGGAGTCGCCGAGGTATTTATCGTCGAGGCGACCAGCTGCAACGGTGCACCCGTTCGATCCTGCCTCGAGCACAAGTTTGTCGAGGTCGCGCCTGAGAACGTCATTGGGTGTATCGCAGCCGTTGTGGTCGGCATCGGAACGCCAGTCGAATTCCTGCGGATCGTAACCGGTTCGGTGTTCTTTGCCCCTGACGTCCAGCCCGTTCAACTCAGACACCGCAGCGCCTGTCGTCGACGAATCTCCGCTGGCCGGTGGGGAATCACTGGTTTCGGCACCCTCGGCCGCCGGCGCCGCCTCGTCCTGCCTGGCAGCCGCAGACGGCACACTCGAAGGTGCCTCCGAACGCTGGGCTCGCTGGGCTGATTGAGGTGCCTCGGGAGAGAGTGCGGGCCGAGACGGAACAGGGTCGGCATTCGCGTTGCCGCCGCCTCCGGTGGACCAGCCCACGTCGCCGCCGGTCGCCTGGCCCGCATCGGTGCTCCCGCACCCGGACACGAGTAAAAGCACAAGAACCGCAAAGAGGGCCACTACTCGAGCTCGGACGCTGCGGACGGCATCTGCGGAGATCAAGAAATTCGGCACGCTTGACATGTTAGGGCCAATCCACCCTGCCTGTGGGTTGAATGCTCAATCATTATCCGTTTCGTTATCTACCCCGGATGAGACGGTCGAAAACGTCAGAATTGTCATCGGTTCGGCGGCTATTCGCAACCAACTCCATCACCATCGCGGTCGAGGTGGGACGCATATCCCGCGTCACCTCGGCGGACGGGAGCGGCCCCCGCGTCACGGGCCGCAGTGCAGTTTTCGTAGTACACGGAGCCTCCCCCAGAGGTCCTTGTCTCCTTCGAGCTCGACCCCGTCGAACTCGGCTTCTGCGAGTTCGACGATTTCCTCTTCGTATCCTCGGCCGTCGTCACATCGTCGCCCTCGCCGGGTCTCGGCCAGGTCACGTTCTCGGTGAAAGCGGGCTCATCGACACAGGCGCCCAGCACCCGCTGCATCGCGGACTTCTCTGCCGCGACCACCCACAGGTCGTACTTGTGCTTGATCGCTATCTGCCGGGAGACGTATTCGCAGCGATAGCTCTTGGCCGGCGGCAGCCAGGTCGCGGCGTCGCCATCGCCCTTCT
>NZ_JAKDJU010000314.1 GCF_030453725.1 Brevibacterium picturae | reverse complement strand
AAGGACTACCCGGGCGGCGACAAGGTGCAGGGCACCCTGGGCAACTGCGCGGGCGGACTGACCCCGTGGGGCACACTGGTCTCCGGTGAGGAGAACTTCAACTCGTACTTCAAAGCGCAGGGCACCTCGGCGGCCGACAAACGTTACGGTCTGACCAACGAAGACTCGTCCAACGGCTGGGAAGCCGATGTCGAGCGCTTCGACACGAACAATTCCGGCTACGCGAACGAAGCCAACCGCTTCGGGTGGATCGTCGAGGTCGATCCCCGGGATCCCGAATCGACTCCGCTCAAGCACACGAATATGGGACGCCTCAAGCATGAGGGTGCGAACATCACGATCGCCGATTCGGGGCAGGCCGTCGCGTACATGGGCGATGATGAGAAGTTCGACTACCTCTACAAGTTCGTGTCCACGGGCAAATACGTCGAAGGCGACCTGGGCCACAACATGACACTGCTGACCGAGGGCGACCTCTTCGTCGCGAAGTTCACAGGCAACTCCCCGAAGAATGAGATCGACGGCAGCGGTGAGGTGCCGGCCGACGGCGAGTTCGATGGCAGTGGTCAGTGGCTGCCGCTGATCAAGGACGGCGAGTCACAGGTTGCGGGAATGGCCATCGACGAGGTGCTGGTCAATACCCGGCTGGCCGCCGACAAGGTCGGACCGACGAAGATGGACCGCTGTGAGGACGTCGAGCCCAACCCCGTCAACGGAAAGATCTACATCGCGTGCACGAACAACTCGGATCGTGGTGTGGACGGCAAGGCCGCAGCCGACGAGGCGAACCCGCGCACCGAGAACCGCGACGGACACATTGTGGAACTGACCGAACGCAGCGGCGACCACACAGGCACCGAGTTCGACTGGACGCTGCTGCTGGTGTGCGGTGACCCGAAGCAGGGCGACACGACCTACTTCGCCGGCTTCCCCGAAGACCAGGTCTCACCGATCTCCTGCCCCGACAACGTCACCTTCGACTCGGCCGGCAACCTGTGGATCTCCACCGACGGTGCCCCCGACGGCATCGGCTACTGCGACGGTCTGTTCAAGGTCACCATCGATGGTGACCAGCGGGGGCGCGTGGAGCAGTTCCTCTCCGTCCCGCGTGAGGGCGAGGTCTGCGGACCGCTCGTCCACGACTCCTACGACTCGGCGTTCGTGGCCGTCCAGCACCCCGGTGAGGACGGCGAATGGTCGGACCAGCACTCTCTGTTCCCCGACTACGTCGATGCCACGGATGTCGACAAGGGCGTGGCCGCTCTGCCCCGACCGACCGTGGTGCAGGTGATCAAGGGCAGTGGTGAGGAGCCGACCGACCCACCTACCGAGGACCCGAAGGACGCGGACGCCGAAGGCAACGAGGACGGCTCCTCCGACGGTTCTGACGGCGCAGCTGACGGCTCTGATGGCGCGGCTGACGGCGCCGACGGTTCCGACGGTTCTGACGGCTCTGATGGCTCGTCCGAGGGATCGAAGAGCGGCTCGCAGGACGGAGCGAAGGACGCAGCTGCTGCCGGTGCAGGGGCGGCAGGTGCCAGCGAAGCAAGTTCGAACGGCGGATCCGGCTCGGGCGGTTCGGGCTCGGGTGCTGATGGCGGTTCGGGCTCGGGCGGCTCAGGCTCCGGCGGCTCCGGTTCGGGTGGCGGCGGTGACCTGCCACGGACCGGCAACGACAGCACGCTGCCGCTGCTTGGCGGAGGTGCCGGCCTCCTCGCCGCAGGTGGCGCCATGGCGACGGCCGCACACATGCGCAAGAAGAAGGCTGCTGAAGGCTCCGAGGACCTCCCAGAGGAGTCTGCGGAGGCTTGAGCGGCTGCGAATCCCTGTTAAGTGGACGTTTTGGACTGAAGTTTTCGATAATCTCCAGCCCAAAACGTCCACTTAA
>NZ_JAKDJU010000090.1 GCF_030453725.1 Brevibacterium picturae | reverse complement strand
CGCTCGCTCTCTTCATGCTGGTCGTCTTCGCCCTCGCGAACGCCGGCATCGATCCTCGGGCCGGCCGCGTCGGCGACTTCGACCCCAAGGGCGCTGCTTCGGCCTGCTTCGGCCTGCTCGGCCTCTACCACTCCGTCGCGATCATCTTCTTCGACGACGATGATTCGCCGAAGACAGCTGACGCGGCCACCGACCCCCACCTTCCCAGGGCACCCGATTCATATACCGGATTCGTTCGACAGGCCTGGTACAAGGTGCTGTCGGTGGGACCGATCTTCGCGGTCATCTGCACAGCCTCGGTGTTCATCTGGCATTCGTTCGCTGAGTTCCCGGGAACTCTGGGAACGGTCTGGGGCGATTACACCGCGTCACCGCTGCCCGCCCTCGCACTCTTCCTCCTGTGCTGGGCCGCGACCAACATCGGGTTCACCTTCGCCGCCATCGCCGAGGCATTCAACCGTGATCGCCACGGACTGTTCATCGCAGGCATGATCGTCATGTTCTCAGCGGGCCTCGGCATCACAGTCGGCTTCTTCTTCCTCCCGGATCAGCCGACCGGTCCTGCACTGATCATGGCCGTCATCGCGTTGCCCGTGAGCCTGATCGCGCTCCTCGGTGCCCGCGCGTGGGCCAGTGTCCGAGTCGCCCACTACGACGCGACTCATCCCGGACCGAGTGCTCGGGAACGACGGCGTCGGGCCCGGTTCGGTCACCAGCATGAGCAGCGTCACCAGAATGAGCAGCATCAGCCGCGGCCCCACCCAGACGGGCCACCGCACGACATGCTCCGCCGTGGCGAGAAGCTGCTCATGCACTTCCCCAGCGACCGCACTCCGGAACCGCAGATGCTCATCGCCACGGATCAGAGATTCGCCCGGGCCTCGATCCTCGGATCCGAGAGGACCTTCGTCCTCGAACAGGCCGCCCCCGGACAGCTGGCAGGGGCCAGTTCGCAGCGCGAGGGATCCGATCTCGTGACGATTGCGCACTTCCGTGATCGCCAGGACATGCGCGTCGTCGGCGGCAATCCCGAACAGTCCCGGGCCTTCGCCGAGGCGGTCACCCTGCTGGCGCGCACGGGACAGGTTCGCCGCTGACGAGGCGACACAGATCTGGAACAATCCTGCACCTCCTGCGGCGATCTCAGCTGTAAGACTTCAGAGCATGAGGTTAAGAACACACACATTCTTCGCAACAGTGATCTGCGGTGCCCTCCTTGCTGTCCTCGCGCTTCTCGCCTTCTCCCTCTTCAACGCCGGCATCGATCCTCGGACGGGTCACCGCGGGGACATCGACCCCTCATCTGCGGCGATGGTGGGTTTCGGCGTCCTCGGCTTCGTCCATTCCATTGCGATCATCTTCTTCACCGACGACGCAGCAGCTGCGAAAGGCCGCCGCTTCGAACCCCGGATTCCCGATTCATTCACCGGCTTCATCAGGCAGGCGGCAATCAAGGTGTTCTCCGTCGGCCCGATCTTCGCCGCCTTCGCCGCAGCCTCGGTGTTCATCTGGCATTCGATCGCCGCAGTCCCGGGAACGTCGGGAACAGTGTGGGGCGACTACATGACCTCGCCCCTGCCGGCCATCGTTGTCTTCCTCGCCTGCTGGAGCGCCGCGAACATCGGATTCGCGATCGCCGCCTGCGCCGAGGCATTCCATCGCACCCGGTCCGGTCTCTTCGCCACGGTCCTCGTCGCCACGGTCCTCGTCGCCATGGTCATCCTCGGCCTCGGAATCACTGCCGGATTTGCATTTCTGCCATCGCAGCCGACGAGCCTCGCGTTGATCGTCACTGTCATCGCGTTCCTGCTGAGCCTGCTCACCATGGCCGGGATCCGCGTGTGGGCCATTGCTCGAGTCGCCCGTTGGGAAGCACCCCGTCCTGCCCCGACGCTGTGGCCGGAATCCCGTGCTCAACGCTTCGACTCCGTTCTTCCGGGGGCTCCGGGGGCTCCGGGGACGTCCTATACCGGCGGACCACCGTTCGACGTCCTCGAGCCCGACGAGACGGTGCTCACGTATTTCAAGAGTGAGCGCACACCGGAACCTCAGCTCCTCATCGCCACGAATCAGAGGTTCGTCCGTGCCTCGATCCTTGGGTCCGACAGGACCTTCATCCTCGACCAGGCCGCCCCCGGGCAGTTGGCCGGAGCCCGGTCGGAGCGCGTGGGGCGCGACCTGATGACCACTGCGCACTTCCATGATCATCCGGTGATGCGCGTCGTCGGTGGGGATCCCCGGCAGTCACGGGCCTTCGCCGTTGCGGTCACTCGTCTGACGCGATCGGGACAATTCCGTCGTTGAAAACACAACCATCACAGCCCCGTCCTCGCCGTGGTTGCCGGGCCTCACGCCCTACCTGCAAGTAACGACTTGGTCCTGAAAGGAAGGGGCGGAGTCACTGGGAAAATTCCGAGAGCCTAGGATGGATCGGTGCCCTTTTGGGCGAGTCCAAAGTTTCCGACCGGAGGTTATGCGTGCAGGATTCCAACGATGAGAAGATGAAACGGCCGATCGTCGAGCGTGAGCGCTTCGGCGGAACCGACAGGCCCGCCCGTGACGTCGACCCGGAGAAGCGCCCTCCGATCTCCAGTACGGAGATGAGCCGCGGCCCCGCCGAACTCACGGACGAGCGGGGATCTCGGGTCAACTGGAAGGTCTTCATCATCTCCTCGGGGGTGATCCTCGCATTCTCCATCTGGGCGATGCTCATGCCCGACTTCGCCCAGACCACGATGAAGTCCATCGTCGACTGGATCGCGACCAACCTCGGCTGGTACTACGTGCTGACGGTCACCGTCGTCATCGCCTTCGTCCTGTGGGTTGCACTGTCCAAGGAGGGCTCGGTCCGATTGGGCCCGGACCACTCCAGGCCGCAGTACAACCTCTTCACCTGGGTTGCCATGCTCTTCGCCGCAGGCGTGGGCATCGACATGCTCTTCTACTCGGTGACCGGACCCATCACCCAGTTCTTCCAACCGGTCAATGCCGATCCCGAATCCGCGGCAGCCGCTCAGGACGCCGTTGTGTGGACGATGTTCCACTACGGCATCGCCGGCTGGTCGATGTACTCGCTGCTGGGCATGGCCATGGGCTACTTCGCCTACCGCTGGGGCATGCCGCTGTCGATTCGTGCGGTCCTCTACCCGCTGTTGGGCAAGCGCGTCCGCGGCGCCACCGGCGACGTCATCGACATCTTCGCCCTGGTCGGCACCGTCTTCGGCGTGGCCACCTCGATGGGCATCGGCGTCGTCCTGCTCAACGTCGGCTTCTCCGAACTCTTCGGACTCCCCCAGGGTCTCGCCCTCCAGATCGCCCTCGTCCTCGTCGCCGTCGTCATGACGATCGCAGCCTGCACCTCGGGCGTGGACAAGGGCATCCGCCTGGTCTCCGAACTCAACCTCTGGTCCTGTGCCGCGATGATGCTCTACATCCTCGTCACCGGCAAGACCGCGTTCCTGCTCAACGCCATTGTCGAGAACATCGGCCGCTTCATCTTCACTCTGCCCGAACGCACCCTGTCCACCTTCGCCTATGTCGAGGACGGCTCCGCATGGATGGGCGCCTGGACGCTGTTCTTCTGGGCATTCTGGCTGGCTTGGGGTCCCTTCGTCGGACTCTTCCTCGCCCGGATCTCCCGTGGGCGCACTCTGCGTGAGTTCGTCATCGCCGCGATCACCGCGCCGGTGCTCTGTGACTTCATCATCGTCACGATCTTCGGCAACTCCGCCCTCGCCGAGGTCTTCGACGGCAACAACGAATTCGCGCAGCTGGCCATCGATTCACCCGAACAGGGCTGGTATGCCCTGCTCGACATGTTCCCGGGATCCACCTTCCTCATCGGTCTGGCCACGCTCTCGGGTCTCCTCTTCTACCTCACGAGCGCGAACTCGGGAGCAATGGTGATGTCGAACTTCAGCTCCAACATCCCGAACCCCGAGGAGGACGGAGCCAAATGGCTGCGCATCTTCTGGGCACTCGTCACCGCCGTGCTGACCATCGCCATGCTTGTGGCCGGTGGAGTGACGACAATGGAATACGCGACGCTGATCTTCGCCCTGCCGGTGACGATCATCGCCTACCTCGTCATGGCCTCGTTCTCCAAGGTTCTGCGCATGGAGAGAGCCGAGCGGGAGGGTCGGTCCCGCAAACGTCGGACCACGGCGGCCCACGGCGGCCGGACCCCGGAGAAGACCTGGCGTCAGCGTCTGGCGACCCTGCGCTCCTACCCGTCGAAGAAGGCCGTCGACAGATTCGTCAACGAGGTGGTCGAACCTGCGCTCGAAGCCGTGGCCGCCGAGTTCCGCGAACTCGACTACACGGTCGAACTCATCGAGGACCCGGACACGGAGTCCGAGATCACGGAGTCCACGCTCATCGTCGACATGGGTCAGCAGCGCAACTTCCAGTATCAGATTGCCGCTGTCGAACACAATGTTCCCTCGTTCGGCGGACGCAACGCTCCTCGCGGCGATGACGTGTACTACCGGATCGAAGTGTTCACGCAGACCGGTTCCGAGGGCTATGACCTCATGGGTCTGAGCTCTCAGCAGATCATCGACGACGTCCTCGACCGCTACGAGAACCATCTGTCGTTCCTCGCCTACTCGCACGAGCACTCGTACCAGTCGGTCGTGACCCCGCCGACTCCCCCGGCCACGGACTCGATTCCGGCGATACCCACCTCAGCGGATGAGGTCGAGGAGGTCGAGCCGGCGGCTGCCGCGAAGGACTGAAGCCGCGGACCCTCCGACATCAGGCGGACGCCCCGAATCCCACCTCGCCGAGGCTGCTCACCGTCAGTGAGCATGCCACCTCGGGGAGGTGGGCTGCTTCAGATCTGCAACACGGTTCCGTCACCGGTCGGGCCGTCGGCTGGGAGGATTGAGGCATGAGGACCAGAGTCCATCTCCACCCCATGTTCCCAGTTGTGATCAGCGGACTGGTGTCCTCAGCGATCGCGACACTCGTCTTCCACACCGCAAACAGCGGGTTCAGCCTGAGGCCGGGCCACGCCGGCGATGCCGACCCGACGATCGCCGCATCGGCGGCTTTCGCCATCCTCGGCTTCGTCACCACGATTGCAGTCATGCTCTTCGAAGAGGACGGAACTCGAACCAACTGGGAGTCCAATGAGCTCCACCGGGGTCATGTGCTCGATCGGTTCACCGCGTTTGTGCGCCGCCCCTGGTACAGAGTGTTCTCCTTGGGACCGATCAGTGGGCTGCTGGCCGCCGCGTCGGTCGTGTCCTGGACTGCGCTCGCGCAATCCCCGGGCGAACCCGGAACGGTATGGGGCGACTATCTGCAGTCGCCGCTGCCCGCACTCGTCGTGGTCCTCTGCTGCTGGATCTTGGTGACACTCGGGCTGATGTTCAACGGCATCGTCGATGCCTGCAGTCGCACGAGCAAGGCAGCGTCCATCACCGTCTTCGTCCTCAGTTTCGTCATCTCCCTCCTCGTCAACCCTGTGATCCTCGTGCTCGCCCTGTCCTATCTGCCGACGGTTCAATGTCTCGTGGTCTGCCTGCCGATTCTGCTTCTGGCACTGGGTGCACAGTTCGCGACCCGCCGTTGGGCCATGGGTCAGGCTCGACTCCTCGGCTATGACCGCCCCCGACCCCTCGGCGCCTTACGGAGGTCGTCACTCGCATCGCGGATCGGGTCAGCATTCGCCAGGCGTGAGGGCAGCTCACCTTTCGGCGTGCAGGGCCAGATGGCTCCGTTCGGCGCTCAACTGACCACCGGCAACCATCCCCCATTCGACGTACTCAATCCCGGTGAGCGCATCCTGATGTGGCTGCGCGGCGACCGCACCCGGCCGCCGCAGATGCTCGTGGCGACCGATCGCCGGTTCATGCTGGTCTCGACCACCGGCCATGGCCGCGGCTTCGTCCTCGCACAGGCCGGGCCCGGACAGCTGCTCGGGGGAACATCGCACTACCCGGGGGCCGACGCTGTGACACCCGCGCACTTCAGCGACCACCCACCCATGCGCATCTGCGGCCAGGACCCGATCGCCTCGGCCCGATTCGCCGATGCGCTCAACAACCTGGCCCGCACCGGCAGTTTGCCGAGCTGAGGTCTGCCGAGCTGAGGTCTGCACCCCGCCCCCTTGCACAATCTTCACGCGGGGACCATAGTCGGAACTGAATCGCCCAGGGCCAGGCCACCGGGCCACCGGGCCTGGGCCGGCCGATGTTCGAGGAGGTGTGAGCCATGGACCTCGGGGTTCTGCTGTCATTCCTGACCGCCGAGGACTACACGATCGCCCGCGAAGTGCTGCAGCGCGGCGTCGCGACTCTGTTCTTCATCGCCTTCCTCAGCGCCTGGAACCAGTTCCCCGCCCTGCTCGGTGAGCGCGGGCTGACCCCAGCACCTCGCTTCATTGCACTCACCACCTCTGATCAGGCACCGAGCCTGTTCCGTTGGAAGCACTTCACCTACACCGACCGTCGGCTGCGCATTGTCTGCGGCGTCGGCATGCTGGCAGCCGTGACCGTCATCATCGGACTGCCCCAGGCCGGTCCCGCGTGGACCACGATCCCGGTGTTCGGGCTGATGTGGTGGCTGTACTTCTCGATCTCGAGCATCGGTCAGCGCTTCTACGGCTTCGGCTGGGAGTCCCTCCTGCTCGAGTCCGGGTTCCTCGTCGGCTTCCTCGGCTCCCACGAGGTGGCTCCTTCGCTGCTGATGATCGTCTTCCTCCGCTGGTTCGTCGTCCGCGTCGAGTTCGGGGCGGGCATGATCAAGATGCGCGGGGACAGCTCCTGGCGTGACCTGTCCGCCATGGACTACCACCATCAGACCCAGCCGATGCCGGGCCCCTTCAGCCGCCGCGCCCACCTCATGCCCGGGTGGTGGCATCGCAGTGAGACGCTGGGCAGCCATGTCATCCAGCTCATCGCCCCGTGGCTGCTGTTCCTGCCCCAGCCCATCGCCTCCTTCGCGGCCGTCGCCATCATCATCTCGCAGCTCGCGCTCGTCGTCACCGGCAACTATGCGTGGTTGAACTGGGCGACGATTCTGCTCGCCTTCGCCGGGATCAGCGACTCGTTCCTGGCCTGGATCGTCGGCGGTCCGTGGCCCGGGTGGGGCTGGCCCGGTTCGTCCGGCGCCGAGGCGACCGATGCCTCCAGCGCCCTCCCCCTGTGGTGGGCGATCCTGATCACGGCCTTCGTCATCTGGCAGTGCGTGCTCAACGTCCCTGCCCTGCGCAACCTCTTCTCGCGCGGTCAGCTGATGAACGCGAGCTTCAACCGGTGGGGGCTGGGCAACGCCTATGGGGCCTTCGGTTCGATGACCGAATCCCGCGACGAGATCATCATCGAAGGCACCCTCGATCCCGAGGCGACGATGGCTGAAGGCGACTGGCGTCCCTACGTGTTCAAGGGCAAACCCGGTGACGTGCGCCGCCGCTCACCGATCGTCGCGCCCTATCATCTGCGCCTCGACTGGCTGATGTGGTTCGCGGCCCTCGGCGACTACCGACAGTCCTGGTTCTCTCGTCTCGTTGAGCGCATCGGCTCCGGGGATGCTCAGATCCGCACCCAGTTGGGTCCCGATCCCTTCGACGGTCAGGCACCGGCACTCATCCGAGTCCGGATCTTCACCTACCGCTACGCCACCGGCGAGGAACGGCGCCAGGCCGCCGAGGAAGGAGCGCCTCGGCCGTGGTGGGTGAGGTCGAATCCGCGCACCATGGTCGAGCCGACGGATCTGCGCGGCGGCTGAGGCTCGGATTGTTCGGCTGACGGTTGACGAGTGACAGCTCTGCAGAACCGGACAGGATTGCCCATTTGCGCAGATGAGAAAGTTGCCACCCGAATCGGTTCGATCTAGAGTTAACGTACCTTAACTTTTCGAGTCCGATTCAGCCTCGGGCACCAGTTTCCGAAGCAGGAGCCGCCTTGCCCCACCTCAGACATCATTGCCGCAGACACCGCCACCTTGCTCGCACGCTGACAGCCGTCACCGCCTCGGCCCTGGCGCTCGGCCTCACTGCCTGCGCTGCCAGCAGCTCCTCGCTCGGCTCGCCGGGCGGCCAGGGAGACAAACCGGTCGTCCTCACCACCTTCACCGTGCTCGCCGACATCGCAGAGAACGTCGCCGGCGAGCATCTCGACGTCGCGTCCATCACCAAGGCCGGAGCCGAGATCCACGGCTATGAGCCCACCCCCGGAGACATCCGCAGAGCGTCGCAAGCCGATCTCGTCGTCGACAACGGGCTCAATCTCGAACAGTGGTTCGAACAGTTCGTCGGCGACCTCGACGTCCCCCATGCCGTCGTCAGCGAAGGGATCGAGGAACTCTCTATCACCGAGGATGCGTACGCCGGTAAACCCAACCCCCATGCCTGGATGAGTCCGCTCAACGTCCAGATCTATGCGGACAACATGGCCGCAGCATTCAGCGAGCTCGACCCCGAGCACGCGGAGGAATTCAGCGCCCGGGCCGAGAGCTACAGAGCCGAGCTGCAGACGGTCCAGGACGAACTCATGGAAGACCTGTCCGCCCTGCCGAAGAGACAGCGCGCGCTCGTCACCTGCGAAGGCGCATTCTCCTACCTCGCCAGAGACGCGGGGCTGAGTGAGAAGTACATCTGGCCCGTCAACGCAGAGGCACAGGCGACACCCGGTCAGATCACCTCGGCGATCGAATTCGTCGAAGACAACGACGTGCCCGCGGTGTTCTGCGAGTCCACGGTCTCCGCAGCACCCATGGAGCAGGTCGTCGAGGCCACCGAGGCTGAGTTCGGCGGCACACTCTACGTCGATTCGCTATCCGAGGCCGACGGCCCGGTCCCGAGTTACCTCGACCTCATCCGGCACGATTCCGCAGTCATCGCCGATGCCCTGACCGGGAAGAGCTCATGAGCACGCCCGCCATCACCGTCGACGAGGTGACCGTCCACTACGGGCAGGTCCTGGCCCTCGACCGCGCCGGCCTCACCCTCGGGGCCGGCCGGATCTGCGGGCTGATCGGCATGAATGGGTCCGGCAAATCGACCCTGTTCAAGACCATCATGGGACTGTTGGAACCTGATCGGGGACGCGTGATGATCAATGGCACGTCCACGATGAGCGCACGACGATCGGGCGTTCTCGGCTACGTCCCGCAGAGCGAGGACGTCGACTGGGACTTCCCCCTGTCGGTGCGGGAAGTCGTCACCATGGGCCGGTACGGGCACATGGGACCGCTGCGGATGCGCCGGAGGGCCGACCGCGAGGCCGTCGACCGCGCCCTCGAACGCGTCGAACTCACCGAGTACGCCGACCGCCAGATCGGCCAGCTCTCGGGAGGACAGAAGAAGCGGGCATTCGTCGCCAGAGGCATCGCGCAGGGCGCCACGATCCTGCTCCTCGACGAACCGTTCGCCGGTGTCGACAAGCGCACCGAAGCAACGATCACACGACTGCTGCGAGAGCTCGCCGCGGCCGGTGCCACGGTGCTCGTGTCCACCCATGATCTGCATGCGCTGCCGAGTCTGGCCGATGAGGCGATCCTGCTCATGCGCAGGGTTCTGCTCCACGGCGAACCCCAGGAGGTCCTCCGACCCGAGAACCTCGCCCTGGCCTTCGGACTCGATGTGATGAACAGCGGTGATAGGACATGACCGCCGTTCAACTCGTGCTCGAGCCCCTGGGATACGACTTCATGCTCCGCGCCTTGGCGACGACGCTGATCGCATCGATCGTCTGCGCCGTGCTCTCGTGCTGGCTGGTGCTCATCGGCTGGTCGCTCATGGGTGATGCCGTCTCACATGCGGTGCTGCCCGGCGTCGTCCTCGCCTACGCCCTGGGCGCACCGTTCGCCCTCGGTGCGGTGATCTTCGGGTTCCTCGCCGTCGGCCTCATCGGTGCAGTCCGCGACACCAGCCGCATCAAGGAGGACGCAGCGATCGGGATCGTCTTCACATCCCTGTTCGCCCTGGGTCTGGTCCTCATCTCCGTCACGCCGTCGCACACCGACCTCAATCACATCATCTTCGGCAACCTCCTCGGCGTCTCCTGGTCCGAACTGCTCCAGGTGTCGATCCTCGGCGCCATCACCCTGACGGTGCTCGTGGCCAAGAACCGGGATTTCACGCTCTTCGCCTTCGACCCCACTCACGCCCATGCCCTTGGGCTCAACCCGAAGCTCCTCGGCGCGATGCTGCTCGGGCTGCTCGCGCTCACCTCCGTCGTCGCATTGCAGGCCGTCGGGGTGGTGCTCGTCGTCGCCATGCTCATCATTCCCGGCGCCACCTCATACCTCCTCACGGACCGATTCCAGCGCATGCTGCTCATCGCGCCGGCGATCTCGATCGGCTGTGCCTTGCTCGGGCTCTACTCGAGCTACTACCTCGATACCGCATCCGGTGGGATGGTCGTACTCTCCCAAGGTGCGATCTTCGCTCTGGTCTACCTGTTCAGCCCCCGACACGGGCTCATCGGACGGCGACTGTCTGCGCGGAAGAGACGTCGAGACCTCATCGGTGCGGGCTCGGACGCATGATACGAGGGCGCACTCGGCACCGAGGCCAGAGAGACCGAGCTCGTCCTCCGCTTCAGTCGATGCCCAGCCCGTCCTCCGCCTCAGTCGATGCCGAGGGCCAGCAGCACGAGAAGCACGACGTTGAGGACGACGATGAGCGCCGAGGCGGCGATCGCCACGACCGCGATGATCCTCGTGTTCGTGTACTCCCCCATCACCGTCCGGTTCATCGTCAGCCTGACCAGGGGAATCATTGCGAACGGGATGCCGAGGCTGAGGACGACCTGGCTGAGCACGAGCGACCAGGTCGGATCCGCACCGAGTCCTAAGATGATGAGCGCGGGGATCATCGTCACCGCCCGCTGCCACACGATCGGCACGTTGACCCGCAGCAGCCCCTGCATGATCGAGGCCCCCGCATAGGAGCCGACGGCGCTCGAGGCCAGCCCCGAGGCGAGCAGTCCGATGCCGAAGAACAGACCGATAAGCTCGCCGAGGTTGGCCGTCACGACCGCGTGCGCGCCCTCGATCGTGTCGGTGCCGTCCTGACCGCGCAGCGAGGCGGCGGCCAGAAGCAGCATCGCGATATTGACTGAGCCTGCGATGACGAGGGAGAGCACCACGTCCCAGCGGCTGGCCTTGAGCAGCTGAGGAATCGAGGCTCGCGGAGCCGTGCCGTGCCGGTCGACCGACAGCGCCGAATGCAGGTAGATCGCATGCGGCATCACGGTCGCGCCGAGCATGCTTGCGGCCAAGACCACCGAGTTCGTGCCCTCGAGCCTGGGGACGATTCCACCCGCGGCTTGTCCCCAATTCACATCGCCGACGAACAAGCCTGCTAGAAAGCCAATGGCGATGATTGCGAGCAGGGTGATGATCACCGTTTCGAAGGGGCGCTGACCGCGGGTGGACTGGATCGAGAGCAGGAACAGGGACACGACTCCGACGATGATTCCGCCGAGGAGGAGCGGCAGGTCGAAGAGGATCTTCAGGGCGATGGCACCGCCGATCACCTCGGCGAGGTCCGTGGCGATGGCCACGACTTCCGCCTGCGCCCAGTACGCCAGCCGGGAGCGTCGACTCAGCCTGTCGCCGAGGAGACTCGGCAGTGACTGCCCGGACACCAGCCCGAGCTTCGACGACAGGTACTGCACGAGGACGGCGACGAGGTTGGCCGCGACGAGGACCCACACGAGGCGGTATCCATACTGGGCACCGGCGGTGAGGTTGGCCGCGACATTGCCCGGATCGACGTACGCGATCGCGGCAACGAAGGCCGGGCCCAGGAGGAGGAACGTCGAGACCTTCTTCGGGCGCGTCGCGGAGACTTCGGGGCTGCCGGTTTTCGATGGATCGACGTTCATAAAGTTAAGGTACATTAACTTTCCCTTCCGGGCAACACCTGCTCATTTCACCGCATCCTGTGTCTGAATCTGGTAACTGAACACGGAAAGGCTTAGGATTCGACTATGGTCACTGAACATGTTCACTCACGCACCGATCGGCGGCTGAGAACCGAGGAGAAGATCATCTTCGCTGCCGCCGATCTGTTCCTCGAACTCGGCTACAAGACCACCACGGTCCGAGGAATCGCCAAGCGCGCCGAGGTGTCGGTGGGCAGGGTGATGGCCGCCGGCGACAAGGACGTCCTCCTCGTCCGCTGCTACGACCTCTGGATCGGACAGCTCCAGTCCGGGACCCATGTCCTGCCGACCCGAGCACGCACCCGGTCCGGTGCAGCG
>NZ_JAKDJU010000089.1 GCF_030453725.1 Brevibacterium picturae | reverse complement strand
CTGGGCCTCACGCCCCGCCGGGAACCATCCAGGACAGGACGGTCGACTGCAGACCAACGAGCAGGCACATGACGACGAGCATGCCCAGCGACCACCAGATGACGCGGCGGAAGATCGAGGCCTCCTGGCCGAGGAGGCCGACCGCTGTGGCTGCGATGGTGAGGTTCTGCGGGCTGATCATCTTGCCCACGACTCCACCGGAGCTGTTGGCAGCCACCAACAGGACGGGATCGATTCCGGCCTTCGTCGCGGCAGTCTGCTGCAGCGTCGCGAAAAGTGCGTTGGCACTGGTGTCAGAACCGGTCACTGCTGTGCCGAGCCAGCCGAGGATTGGTGAGAGGAAGGCGAACAGCGCCCCGGTTCCGGCGATCCAGGTGCCGATTGTGATCGTCTGTCCCGACAGATTCATGACGTAGGCCAGTGCCAGGACGAGTCCGACGGTGAGAATGGAGAATCGCATTTTGACGACATTGTCGACGAAGACCTGGAATGCGTCCTTGACGGTCATCTTGTACACGATGGCGACGATGATGCCTGAGACCAGCAGCATCGTGCCCGGTGATGACAACCACTGGAAGTTGTAGACCGTGCTCGTCGACAGCTCCCCTGCAGCGGTCATGATGTTCCCATCCAGCCCCGGCCAAGGAATTTTGACATCGGTGCTGGCCAGCCACTTGTCGATGACTGGGATCAGCTTGGCACCGGAGAAGATGACGATGACGATGAGGTAGGGGAAGAGCGCCATGAACACGCGCTTGCCGGTCAGAGGTGTCGTCTTCGTGTCCACGGAGGTCGCCACGGCTGCGGCTGCTCCACCGGCATCGGGCGCGGTGGCCTTCTCCCGACTGCGTTCGTCGGCCATCTTATCCAGGGCGTCCTGGCCGCCGACGGGCTTCCAGAACTGGAGCATGATCACCGCAGCAGCGAGGCCCATGAGCGAGGCGATGATGTCGGTCATCTCGACCGAGAGATAGTTCGCAGAGACGAACTGTGCTGCCCCGAACACGATCCCGACGACCAGAGCAAGGGGCCATAGCTGGCGCAGGCCACGTTTGCCGTCGACGAGGAAGATGAGGAACAACGGCACGATGGCGGCCAGCAGCGGAGTCTGGTGGCCGACCATGGCACCGATCTCCTTGTAGTCGATCCCGGTGAGGTTGCCGGCGGTGATGATCGGGATGGCGATCGCACCGAAGGCGACCGGAGCGGTGTTGGCCACCAGCACGACGACTGCTGCTCGCATGGCGGTGAAGCCGACTGCGATGAGCATGACACCGGTGATGGCAACCGGGGCACCGAATCCGGCGAGTGCTTCGAGCAGCCCTCCGAAGCAGAAGGCGACCAGGATCGCCTGCACGCGAGGATCATCGGAGATGACGTTGATGACCAATCTGAGGTCTTCGAAGTGTCCTGACTTCACCGTCAGTTCGTAGAGCCAGATGGCGGTGATGACGATCCACATGATCGGAAACAACCCGAAGGCGAATCCCTGGCTGGCTGACAGGCCAGCCAGCCCGACCGGCATGCTGTAGACGAAGATGGCAACGATCAGGGCGACGATGACTGCCGCCAGTCCGGCCCAGTGGGCCTTCCATTTCAAGAACCCGAGGGTGACGAAGATGGTCAGCAGCGGCAGCAGCGCAGCCAGCGATGACCACAGGAGGCTGTCTGCAAGTGGGGCGATTTCAGGAGTGTACATATTTTCTCCTGCACGGTCGGCACTCGACTACAGCGTCTGCGTTTCGACGTTGAACGCGCCCGAACATGCATACTCGATGGGCTTCAGTATGTCCTTTGTGTGGTCAGACCACTAAAGTGAGTGTAGGACCGGATGTGATCCAGGTCAAGAATTCACTCCCGATGAGGCAGGGTCCTACTCGTGGGATGATGGCAAGGTGCGAAAAGTGAGTACTCATGCCCAGTGAATCAGTCAGCTCAATAGACGGCACCGCCGCAGGTCACGCCCTCAACGCGCCCCAGGCACCGGAATGGAAGCCAGTCTCCCGATCGAGCACACATGAACTCGTCATCAATGCGATCGAGGAGCAGATCACCTCTGGCTCCCTGACCGTCGGCGATCCGCTCCCCTCTGAGCGGGAGCTGGCGTCCAAGCTTGAAGTCAGTCGAGCGGCGGTGCGTGAGGCGCTGCGCGTCATGGAGTCCCTCGGCGTCGTCGTCTCGAACGTCGGCTCCGGCAAGTCCGCGGGCACCTTCATCGCCTCCATGCCCAAGGAGGCCCTGACTCGGTTCCTGCGCCTGCATGTGGCCCTGGCGAACTTCAGCATCGAGGAGGCCATCGAGACGCGCATCCAGCTTGAGCGCTCAAGCATTGCGCTGGCAACCGGGCGAGTCCACGAGGACGCTCTGGCGGGAATGAATGCTTCGCTGGCGATCATGGACACCCCGGGCGTGAGCTTGGAGACCTTCAACGATGCCGACACCGCCTTCCATGTGGCCATCGCCCACGCCTCGGAGAATCAGCTGCTCTCAGATCTCACGGAAGCCATCCGCGGCTCTCTGCGCCGGCCCATCCTCGATGCCTTCCACGAGGTCGACGATCCGCGCGCTCTGATGGCGCAGCTGCAGGAGGAGCATCATGCGATCATGCAGGCGATCGTCGACCGCGACACCGATCACGCGGTGCAGCTGACCGAAGACCATATCCGATCAGCCACCGCCGCCCTGCCGCAGCTGACGCAGGGCCGGCAGGAGCGCGGCTGAGCGCGGGCGTCAGCCCGTCACACCGGTGAGCTCATTGCTGGCGTGCGGAAGTTCGGCGGACTTCTCCACCTCGCCGGTGCCCAGATCCACAATGTGGAGTTGGCTCTTATCCGGCTCGGAGACGTAGGCCTTCTCACCCTGCACGTACAGAGTGGGTCGGGGCTGCTGCCAGTCGACCGGCTCCTCCCACTCCTCAATGACCGGATGAGAGTCGGTGACCTTTCCGGACTCGGGGTCGATGACATTGAGCGTGCCGTCGGTGCCGAGGACGAGCCCCTCCCCCTCGGGGCCACGGGCCAGGGAGCGGAAGCTGTATGAGGAGTCGAGGTCGACGAGCTTCATCTTCCCGGTTTCGGTATTGGTCAAGGTGACTTTCTCTGGGCGTTCGAGTTCGGCGTCCTCGTCGACTTTGTAGTCACCGAGGACGACCGGTGAGTCATCGGAACCCGCCTGATTGCCGATCCGACCGTAGGAATCCGGGGAGTCGACCTTCGTGAATTGACCATCCTTGTAGTAGAGGATTCCGTCTTCGCAGCCGACGGCGATAGCCTCGCCCTGGGCCGCGGCCTCACCGTGGACGCCGGGGCAGTCCTCGTTGCGGGCGATCTCCTGACCTTCGGCATCGATGACCTTCGCTCCGGAGCGTTCCTCTTCGTTGCCGATGGTGTGCAGGATCTCGCCGTTCTCCAACTGCACAGCCACGCCGTGGTGGGCCTCTTCGACCTCTTTGACTTCTGGTTCGGGAGCGCCGTCGGTGAAGGCCTCGGTGTCGAAGATCTGCATGCGTCCGTCCCCGTCGCCGAAGAGCACCGTCGAACCGCCGTGGCGCACGACGTGTCCGGGGGTGTCGGTTTCATAGACGGTGTCGGTCAGCTCGGGTGATCCGGCGAAGCTGTGGGTGTGGTCGCCGTGCTCTTCGGTCCAGGCTCCGGCGTCGAAGAGCTGGAATCCGTTCGCCACCGACACCATCGCGTGTCGTCCGTCGCCGACTGGGTTCACCCGATTGAAGCCCTCGAGCTTCGTGTCGTCGATGACCTCGAGCGTCCGCGCATTCAGGGTGAGGATGCCTCCGTCGTAGGTGGTGACCAGGCGTGGCTGCGCTTCCTCGACCTGCTCGGCTTCGGTCTCCGGAGCATGATCGCCGTGGTTGCCCTCGGCCTCGGCTCCTGTTCCTCCGCACCCGCTCAGCAGGAGGGCTGTGGCTGCCGCGGCCGCTGACAGCGGGGCGACCAGACGTCGTCGTGTTCTCATTCTCTTCTCTTTTCTATATTTCCGGGGTAGTGGTCTGTGGTGGTGTGGTGTCGTGTCCTGGGCGGCGCGGCGTTCGATGCTGGTTATCGAGGCATCAGCCCCGCGGCGATGGCCTGCGCGTTGGTTCTCTGCATGTCGATGTAGGTGCCGGCGTCGCCGTCGGCTTCGGTGAGAGATTCCGAGAACAGCGGCCTCACGTCGACATCGAGGTCGACTTCCTGAGACAGGGCCTCGGCGAGCTTCTGCGGCTGCGAAGAGTCCGCGAAGATCGTCGGCACACCCGCCTCCTCGACCGTGCGTGCAAGCTCTTCGAGATCGGCCGCCGAGGGCGAGGCGAGGGTGGTGCCGCTGGGCAGCACCGCTCCGATGACTTCGAAGTCGAAGCGCTCGGCGAAGTAGCCGAAGACGTGATGGTTCGTCACCAGCTTCCGATCCTCGACCGGGATCTCCTCGGCGATCTCCTCGATTTCGGAATCGAGGTCGAGGAGACGCTCCCGATACGCGCGAACGCTCGGCTCGATCGCCTCGGCGAGGCCCTCCCCCATCTCCTCACCCACGGTCGAACTGATGGCATCCACGGCGGCGACCATTCGCGTGGGGTCGGTCCAGAAGTGCGGGTCGGGTGTACCCGCGCTGCCGCCCGAGGCGTAGTCGAGCGGGTCGATCTCCTCGCCGACCTCGAGGACGCGCACTCCTTCGCTGCGCGCGTTGTCGAGGTTCGCCGACAGCCCCTCTTCGAGCCCCAAGCCGTTGCCGATGATGAGATCGGCGTTCTCCATGGCTCCGGCTTCCTTCGCGGAGATGCCGAAGGAGTGCGGGTCGGCGTTCGGTTTCATCAGCACCGCGACATCCGCGTGATCTCCTACGAGATTGTCCACGACATCGCCGAGGATGTTCGTCGTCACCACTATCGTGGGCTCATCGCCGCCTGGCGTGCAGGCGGTCAGTGCCCCGACGGTGCCCAGCGTGAGTGTCACTGCCGTGATGTGATGCCGTGCTCCCATCATCGGCCTGTCACAGCCAGAGCCGCAGGGGCACCACCGATGTCGAAGCTGCGCGCCTGGCGCAGTCCGTCTGCCGGGTCGAGCTCGTGGACCGTTCCCGAGGCCGGATCGCTGACATAGGTGCGTTCGCTGTCCACCGCCACCGATGGTCCGGCTCCGTGACCTTCCCCTTCGGTGTCGAAGGGTTCGACGAGCTTCTTCTTCTCAAGCACTGCCCCGGTGTCCGGATCGAGCGAATAGACGGTGCCGTCACCGTCGAGGGCGATGACCGCTGAGTCGTCGGGAGCGATTCCTGCGGAGACAACCTCGGCGTCGATGTCGGCGAAGGACCACTCCCCCGACCTCGCGTCGAGAATTCCGATCCCCTGTTCCTCAAACGGAGCTGCGGCAAGATCGCGACCTGCCTCGATCGACCAGGCGCGCTCATCACCGGCCTCCTCGGGGTAGGGCGCCACCTCGGCGTGGAAATCCTCATCGACACTGATCACACCCTCGGCACAGGCAAAGGCCAACCCATCTCGGGTGACCCCGGCGCCGTGGATCTCCGGGCATTCGCCGTCGATCGGCGTGGCCTGGCCCTGCTCGTCGAAGACGGTGAGCTCGGAGGGCAGATCTTCGGCCCGATCACCGGGAACGGTCGACACGAAATGGTCCTCGAAGGGAACCGTCACTCCATGGTGGGGCCCCGGTGCCACGGTGCCGAGTTGTGTGAGCTCACCATCGCCGAAGGCCGTCCGGTCATAGACCTTGGCCCGCCCCTCGCCGTCGAAGAAGAACGCCACCTCGGTCGGCCCGGAGACGACATGCGCGGGCTCGGCCCCGTCGATCTGGCCGAGGCTCTTCGCCTCGGCGGTGTAGTAGTGCTTGTGGTCACCGTGGTCGACGGTCCACGCCCCGGCGTCGACGGCGGTGACCGTGCCCGCCTCACCATCGCCGAGGTAGAGGTATCGGGAATCGGCGCCCGAGAGCTTCGTGGTCGGTGAGCCTGCAATCTCGGTCACGACCTCCTCGCTGAGCAGGTCGAGCACTGCAACCCCGCCGGTCTTCGCATCGCTGACGGCCAGTCGCAGCTGCGGTGCGTCCGCCTCCTGTGCTCCTTCGACGTATCCGTGGGGCGAGGCAGAGGCGCCGGCCTCTCCGGCGCCGCTGACCGGCTGCTGTCCTTGGCATCCTGTCAGTGCGAGAAGTGCGATCATCGCCGCGCTGGGCACGGAGACAGCTGTGGTTGTCTTCATGAGATCTTTCTATTGATACTGATTATCATTTGCTGGAAAGTAGCTTAGCGCACTTTTCACTCGCTTCGCGACAAGCACGACGAAGAAGGCGAGAACGGTCAGCAGTGCAATCGTCGCTCCGGCCGAGGTCTGCGCATACCAGCTCACCAACAACCCGACGACGGTCGCGGCGGCACCGATCGCCGAAGCCGCGATCATGATGAGCCCGATGCGGTCGAAGAGCAGGTACGCAGTCGCCGGCGGCCCGATGAGGAGTCCGAAGACCAGGAGCGTGCCGACGATCTGGAACGAGGCGACCACGGCCAGCGCGGTGAGCATCAGCATCGCCGCATGCGCCCAGCCGGGACGCATGCCCAACGTCGCGGCCTTTCGCTCATCGAAGGCGAGCGCAAGGAACGGCCTGCGCAGGAGCACACAGGCCAGCACGCCCACACAGGCCGCAATGCCCAAGACGAGCAGGTCCTGACTGCGGACCCCCAGCACGTCACCGAACAGGAAACTCGTCAGGTCGACGGCAAAGGACTGGGAGTGGGAGACGATGACCACCCCAACAGAGAGCATGCCGACGAAGAGCAGCCCGATGCCGACATCCTGAGACAGCGTCGACTCCCGCGAGACCCAGGTGATTCCGGCAGCCATCACCAAGGCACTGACCGCTGCACCGAGCATGAGATGCCCTCCCATGAGCGCTGCGATCGCGACCCCCGGGAGCATGCCGTGCGACATCGCGTCGCCGAAGAAGGCCAGGCCGCGCAGGACGACCCAGGTGCCGACACATCCACACAGCACGGCGGCGAGCACCCCGGCGATCAGGGCGCGCTGAACGAAGGACACCTCGAAGGGGGCAATCAAGAATTCCATTCGCTGATGATAACCATTATTGTTATCGAATGGGCAATCCGATCACAGTCGCACATCTGACCTGTCACCATGGCAACCACCTCGCCGTGAAGGAGGTGTCCCTGACTGCCGACCCGGGCCACGTCACGGCGCTCGTCGGAGCCAACGGCTCAGGCAAGTCGACCCTCCTCTTGGCACTGGCCGGGCTGCTCCGGCCCACGTCCGGCACGATATCCGGACGCCCGGCCAGCATCGCGTTCGTGCCTCAGCGGAGCACGGCGCCCGACCATCTGCCGATCACCGTCGGCCAGACTGTCGCGATGGGCAGGTGGGGTTCACGCGGCCCGCTGACTCGCCTCGACGGTGAGGATCGGGACATCATCGATGACTGCCTGATACGACTGCGGATCGGCGATCTCTCGTCGCGACGTCTCGGGTCGCTCTCCGGCGGGCAGCGTCAGCGTGCTCTCATAGCGCAGGGCCTGGCGCAGCGTCCCGAGCTGCTCCTCCTCGACGAACCGCTGGCAGGCATCGATGTTCGCGCGGCAGAAGACATCGCCGACGCCATCGATTCCGAACGCCGCCGCGGCGCAACCGTCGTCGTGGCCACGCACGAGCGCGCCCAGGCCGAGCATGCCGATCATGTGATCCGGCTCGACCAGGGCGCTCTCGTGGTGGGCTGACGGGTCCGTCTGCCTATTCGACGACCACGGTCGGGGTCACTCTTCCCTGTGCCCGGCGGCCACCTCGGCGGTCTCTGCATCGATCCTGTCCTGGTCGGCCCGATGTTTGGCCGCGGCCTTGGCCTCCTGGCGCTCCGCCCTGCGCTCCTTGCGGCGTTCGACGAGGAGGTAGAGGGCGGGCACGAGGATCAGGGTCAGCACCGTGGAGGAGGTCAGTCCGCCGATGACGACGATCGCCAAGGGCTGGGAGATGAAGACTCCTCCACCGGTCAGGCCCAATGACATGGGCACGAGGGCAAAGACCGTGGCGGCGGCCGTCATCAGGATCGGGCGCAGGCGCAGCCGGGTGCCGTGGATGATCGCGTCGGGCAGTTCCATCCCGTGCTCACGCAGCTTGTTGATGAGGTCGATGAGCACGATCGCGTTCGTCACCACGATGCCGATGAGCATGAGGAGGCCGATGAGCGAGGGAATGCCCAGCGGCGTCCCGGTCAGCAGCAACAGCAGCACGGCACCGGTCGCAGCGAACGGGATCGACACGAGCAGGATGAGCGGCTGAACGAAGCTGCGGAAGGTCGCGATCATGACGAGGAAGACCAGTGCGATCGCCACCAGCATCGCCCACCCGAGCTGGGCGAAGGAATCGGCCTGCTCCTGGCTCGCACCGCCGACGTCGAAGCTCACACCATCGGGCAGATCCATGCTGGAGGTCAGCTCCTGCGCCTCGGCGGACACGGGATTGAGCTGTCCTTCGGCGGGAGTGGCGAACACGGTGACCTGGCGGTCTCCGTCCTCGCGGGTGATCGTGGCAGGCGTCTCGGTCTCGTCGACTGAGGCGATCTCGTCGACCGTGATCGGTTCGCCCTTGATGTCGGGGATGGCCGCCTGTTCGTCGGCGAGGTCCTGTTCCTCGGCCTGGTTCTCTTCCTGTTCGCGCTGGCCGTCGATGAGGTCGTCGATGGCATCGTTGGCTTCCTGCAGCCCTTTCTCTGCCTGCTCGACGCCTTCTTCGGCCTGGTCGACCTGCTCGGCCGCCATCTCACCGGGGCTCGGCGCCGGAGGTGGATTCTGCGCATCGTCGAGTGCCTTCCGGGCCTCTTCGAGCTGATCGGCCGCGTTGTCACGAGCCTCCCGTGCGGATTCGAGCTGATCGGCCGATTCCTCTTCGGCCTTGGCCTTGGCTTCGTCGGCCCTGCGGTCCGTCTTCTCCTCAACGGCGTCGGTCGCGTCCTCCTGTGCGTTCTGCGTCTGCACCTCGGTGACGGGCAGTTCGAGCGCCCGGATCTCATCCGGCGTCGCATCCGGGTGGGTCGGGGCGAGGAAGATGTCGCGTTCCTTGCCCTCCAGGCTCAGTGTCCCGGCTTCGCTTCCGTGCAGGGCGGCTGCGATGGCCTGCCCGACCTCCGCCTGGCTGTAACCGTAGTCCGCGGCCTTCTCCCGGTCCACGTCGACGTGGATGATCGGCTGATCGGAGGCGAGATCGTTGCGGGCATTCGTGACTCCCGTCGTCTCGCTCATCTTCTTCGTCACCGCATCGGCGGCTTCGCCCAGTGAACCCATATCGGTCCCGGAGAGTTTGATCTCGACGTCCTCGTTCGTACCGCCACTGGCATCCTGGACGTCGATCTCACCGACGTCGTCGCCGAGGCGCTCGATCTGGTTCGAAATCCGGCTCGTCGCAGCCTCGGCCTCGGAGTCGGCCTTCAGGGTGATGTTGAAGGAGTTCTCGGCGCCGGTTTCGGGACCGTTGACGGTCGTCGAGTAGGTGTCGACGTCCGGGTCGGAGGCGAGCACGTCTTCGATCTTCTTCGCGGCCTCGTCGCTGGCCTCGAGCGATGCTCCGGCGGGCAGGGTCTGTGCGATGTAAAGGGAGTTCTGCCCGGCGGATCCGAGGAGGTCGGTCTTGAGGAAGCTGGCCATCATCATCGTCACGGCGAAGATCGCCACGGAGATGACGATCGTGCGCCACGGGTGGCGCAGGGCGGCCATAATGGCGGGCAGGCTGCGCTGCTGGAGACTGTCGACCCTGTCGGAGGCCTCACCGTCGCCGGGCATCGGCGTCACCGGAGCATCGGCGGTCGCCGCCGGGAGCAGTGTCTTGCCCTTGCCTGCGCGCTTGGCGTTCTTCTTGTCGATCTTGGCCTGTCGACGTTCGGCTCGTTTCACTCCACGCCGGCGGTGCTTCTCGGACCACGCCTCATAGCTTGCATCGGTGGCGGCCTGGCGCTTCGGCGACAGCGGCTTCGGGCTCTTGCGCAGGACCCAGTAGCTGAAGACGGGAACGATCGTCAGCGCCACCAGCAGGGAGCCGAGCAGCGCCAGCGACACGGTCACGGAGAACGGACGGAACAGCTGCCCGGCGATGCCGTCGACGAAGGCGATGGGCAGGAACACGGCCACAGTGGTCAGGGTCGAGGCTGTGATGGCACCGGCCACCTGTTTGACCGAGGCGACGATGTCGTCGATCGTCAGGTCGCTCGTGCCCTGCCGTCTGCGGATGTTCTCGATGACGACGATGGAGTCGTCGACGACGCGGCCGACGGCGATGGTCAGGGCACCCAGGGTCAGGATGTTGAGGGTGTAGTCGCCGACCATCAGGCCGATCATCGCGATGAGCAGCGACATCGGAATGGAGATCGCGGCGACCACGGTGGACCGGAAGGAGCCGAGGAAGGCCAGGATCACGAGGATCGCGAAGAACAGCCCCAGCCCGCCTTCGACGGACAGGTCGTGGATCGACTTCTCAATCTCCGGCGCCTGGTCGAAGATGGTCGAGAACGCGATGTCGTCACCGAGTTCGGGACCCATCTTGTCGAGGACCTCGTTGACGCCGTGGGAGACCTCGACGACATTGTCGTCCTGTCCCTTGGTCACCGACACCGTCACGGCATTCTTGCCATCAGCACGCGAGTACGAGGTCCTCTCCACCGAGTCGAGTTCGACATCGGCGACGTCCCCCAGCAGAACCGTTCCGTCGGCGGTGCGCAGCGGGGTCTTCTCGATCTCCTTCACGGCGTCGAGTTCACTGCCGACTTCGACTGACAGGGACTTGTCTCCCAGCGCGCTCTGCCCGGCCGGGACGACGGTGCCGGCGGCGGTGAGCTCATCGGGGACCGAGGTGGTGACGACGTTCTTGTCGTTGACGTCATCGGGCCGGAAGGTGATGTTCACCCGCTGCTCGCTCTGACCGCCCACCTCGACGCCGGCGACACCGTCGACGGCCTGGAGTTCGGGGACGAGCTCGGTCTCAACGAGGTCGCCGAGCTTCTGCGGGTCGTCTCCCCCGGAGACCGCGAACATGACCACCGGGACATCGTCGATCTGCTGGGACAGCACCTCCGCCTCGGCGTCCTCGGGCAGGTTCGCCTTCGCGGAGTCGACGGCGGAGCGGACCGCGTCGGTCACCTCCTCCGCGTCCTTGCCGAACGGCCACGTGACATTGGCCGACATCGACCCGGACGAGGTGGTCGTGGTCACTGCTTCGAGGTCGCCGACTCCCTCCAGCGCGGTTTCGATCGGCTTGGTCACCGATTCCTCGACGACCTCGGGTGAGGCTCCCGGGACCGTGACCTGCACCGAGGTGCCGGGCAGTTCGACCGAGGGCATCGTCTCCTGATTGAGCGAGGTGGTCGCGACGACGCCGAAGACAGCGATCACGAGGGTGAGCAGTCCGACGATGAGACGGTTCTTCAGACTCATCCTGGTGATCAGGGACACGGGTTTTCCTCCGGGTTTTGGGCATACGGGAGCTGCGGGCGGTGCTTCGGGCGGTGCTTCGGGCGGGGATAGTTCGGGTGAGGCGGTCCGGGTGGGTTGGTCCGGGTGCTGCGAGGGGAGGTGGATCGGGTGATGGTCGAAACTGCCTGCGAGCGACTTCAGTCTTTCAGCTCAGACCGTTCTGCACGTCCCCCGAAAGTTGTGTTCTGCCTCCCCCGAAAGGTTGAGTGCGAGATGGGAACTTGGTCATGATTCGATCCTATGACCCGCCCCACTTGCGGTCGCGGGTGTTTTCCTCCGTTTTGGATTCCGGTAACACCACAATCGGGCCGGTAACACCACATTCCGGCTTTGGGTGGGCACAGGCGATTCGTGGGTCAGCTGTGCAGGCGGAGATAGTGGCGGAGTCGCTCGACGCCGCCCGAACGCTCGGCCCCGCCCGAACCGCTGCCGTTGCCAAGCGCCCTCTCCAGCCTCGCCCTGATGGCTTCTTCGTCGAAGGATTCGCCGATGACGACCACCGCACTGTCCCAGGTCGTCTCCTGTGGCACAGCGCTCGACACGTAGACATTCGGCCCTACGGCCTGCACACCGTAGGTTCTGTGTCGGGTCCTTTCCGCAACGAGGATCGAACCCTTCACTCGGTAGACCCCGGCGGGCAGGTCCTCAAGCAGGTCGAGCACTGCATCGGCGTCGGCGCACCCGTGGCCGATCACCGTCACCGACTGTGCGTGTCTGTGCACAGGGGCGCTCTCCCCCTCGAGGTCCTTCTCTCCGTCAGGGCCCTTCTGCGCCTCGACGTCCTTCTGAGCCGATTCGGCATAGGCCTGCCGGATGAGTTCCCGAATCGGCAGCTCGGCCTGGATCGGTTCCGCGGCCCCGCCGG
>NZ_JAKDJU010000088.1 GCF_030453725.1 Brevibacterium picturae | reverse complement strand
GCAGCTGATCGGCGATGAGGGCCGCGAGGAGGGCTGTGCGTGGGGCGATCTCATCGATGACCGCGTGCTCGTGTTCTGCATGCGCCCCATCGCCCACGGCACCGAGACCATCAAGGGTGGCAATACCGTCACCGGCGGTGAAGTTGCCGTCCGAGGCACCGCCGACCGACACGCCCTCCGGTGCGGGCAGTCCGAGGTCCGCAGCCAGCGCAGTGGCGCGATCGAACAGCGCCGCCGACTGCTCACGTTCGAACGGCGGACGGTTGATGCCGCCGATGACCTCGATCGTCGACCCCTCGAGCTGAGGGCGCCTGGCCAGTTCACGCATAGCGGCGTCGACTCGGTCGAGTTCAGCAGCGGTGCGTGCCCGCACATCGACATCGACGCGCGCCTCGGCCGGGACGGTGTTCGTGGTGGTTCCCGCGCTGATCACGGTCGGCACCACCGAAGTGCCAGCCTCGGCGTCGGCGAGATCGGCGACCAACGGCAGATGGAGGGCCAGCGCCATACCGGCATTGATCCCCTTCTCTGGCTCGAGCCCGGCATGGGAGGCCTTGCCGGTGAAGACGAGGGTGTAGTTGCTCGTTCCCTTGCGCTCGAGTTTGAGCGCACCGCCGGCGCTCGCCTCCATCACATACACGGCCTTCGCTTCGGCCGCCTCGGCGCGGATGAGGTCGGATGAGGAGATCGACCCGATCTCCTCATCGCCGGTGATCAGGATCGACAGACCGTCAAGTCCACCCTCGCCGAGGTGCTCGGCCAGGATCGCGGTTGCGTGGATGCTCATGATGGCCCCGGTGAGCATGTCGAAGCTGCCGGGCCCGCGCAGGATGCCGTCGTCGGTGGAGAAGGGAATGCGGTCCAGGGTTCCGTTCGGCCAGACCGTGTCCTGGTGGTTGAGGAGGACCACGCGGGCCGGGCCCGAGCCGAAGCGCAGACGCACATGAGCCGTGTCGTCGACGGTGATGAGCTCCGCTGTGGCCTGGAGACGTTCGCGCAGCAGCTCGACGAAGTCCTGGGCACCGGCGGCCACGGCTTGCTTGTCGTGAGAGGGCGTCTCCTTCGTGATGACGCGCTTGATGTCATCGAGGATGAGGGAGAGACGGTCGTTGGCCTGCGCGACGAGGTCAGCGGACTGGAGGTCTGAGGTCTGAGAGGTGGTCATGGCCCGATTCTACGATGGTGCCTGCAAGGTCGATTGCGGTGTCCGCATCATGCGATGAGGTGCGAGGGAAGCGGGATGTGAAAAGTCCGGTCGTACGCGAGCGCGAAACCCAGAGTCTGTGGTTTGCTTGACCCATGGGTGAGGAAGTCAGTTCCAAGCGGTACACGCCGGAAGAGCGCACGCTGTATCGGGAGAAGCTCGCGGAGAACCTCGAACTCTTCGACACGTATCTGCGCCATGCGGAGTTCAAATCCGCGGGCACGATCGGTCTGGAACTCGAACTCAACCTCATCGACTCGGACAATCAGCCGAGCCTGAACAACACGAAGGTCCTCGAGAGCCTCGACGATGAGTACCAGTCAGAGATCGGCGGGTTCAACCTCGAACTCAACCATCCCGTGCTGCAGGTGGCCGGGCGCGGGCTGAAGACCCTGGAAGCCGGAGTCGCGCATCGGCTGAGCAGGGCCCAGAAGGCCGCCGAGGCGGAGGGACTGACGGTCGCCTCGATCGGAACGCTGCCGACCCTGAGCACCCAATTCCTCACCGAGGCGAAATGGATGACCGAGGAGAACCGTTACGAGGCGCTGAGCAACTCGATCGTCGACGCTCGCGGTGAGTACGTGCGCATCGAACTCGACGGCGAGGAGAAGTACAAACACGAATTCTCCGACATCGCCCCGGAAGCCTCATGCACCTCGATGCAGCTGCACCTGCAGGTCGCCCCCAACAAATTCGCCGAGGCCTGGAACGCCTCCCAGGCGATCGCGGCGGCACAGGTCGCGATGAGTGCGAACTCCCCGCTGTTCGTCGGCCGCAAGCTCTGGCACGAATCTCGAATCCCTGTTTTCAGTCAGGCCATCGATACCCGTACCCCCGAGCTCGTCAACCAGGGTGTGAGGCCCCGGGTGTGGTTCGGGGAACGGTGGATCACGAGTGTCTTCGACCTCTTCGAGGAAAACGTCCGCTACTTCCCGCCGCTGCTGCCGGAGATCAAGGACTTCGTCGAGTTCAGTCAGGCGGATGCTCCGAAGCTCTACGAGCTCAATCTGCACAACGGCACAGTCTGGCGCTGGAACCGACCGATCTATGACTCCTCTCACAGCGGTGCGCACATTCGCGTGGAGAACCGACTGCTCCCGGCCGGTCCCACTCCCGTCGACATGGTCGCCGATGCCGCCTTCTACTATGGTCTCGCGGAGTTCCTCGTGGGAGAGAATCGTCCCGTGTGGTCGCGGATGTCGTTTCGTGAGGCGGAGGAGAACTTCTTCGCCTGTGCCAAGGACGGAATCGGTGCCCGTGTGACCTGGCCGAAGATCGGCCACATCGATGTGGCGGACCTCGTGCTCGACGTCCTCATCCCGCAGGCGCGCAGGGGGTTGAGCCGTCTGGGCATCGACAAAGACGTCATTGAGGAGTACATGTCGATCATCGAGGGCCGAGCCGAGAGGAGGGCCAACGGTGCGACGTGGCAGCTGAGGATGCTTGACCGCCTGGCTCCGAACAGCGCCCCGGACTCACCGGAGCGCCGAGAGGGACTCAAGCAGATGATGGACGCCTACGTGGCGAACCAGGCCTCCGGCGAACCCGTCCACACCTGGGACGTGCCCGCCTGAGCGTTTGCCTGTCCGAGCATTCGTCCGACCGCTGCGGCGCAGACACCAACGGCGACGCGCGCATCCGACATCGCTTAGGTGGTCGAAATGGTGCGGTCGTGAGCAGCGCGATGCGTCCAAAATGACCACTTAGGGCCCAATCAGGGACGGTCGGCCTCATGAAGGGGCAGTCAGAGGCGCTCGACTTCGACGAAGACGATGTCGTCGGTTCCGTCGGGATTCGAGACCTCATGTTCGGATCCTGCCGCGCGGGTGTAGCTGACTCCCGCCTCGAGGTCGGCGACGATCGACGTTCCATCCGAGTTCCGCACGTGCATCGCATCGGTGACCATCGGAATGACAACGTACTCGTATTCGTGCTTGTGCATGGGGATGACCCCATTGGGTTGGATGGTCCACCGCGTCACGCGGAAGACTCCGTTGTCGAGCTGGATCTCACCAGTCGAGCCGGTGTTCTCATCGCTCATGATTGACACTCCTTCTGATCGTCATCGATGTCTGCTCATCACCCTAGCCTTCAGCACAACAGCATCCCAGCCCTGTGCGTGACCCGCGGCACACATGTCCGTTCGAGGCGGTTAGCATGAGCAGTATGCGATACCCCTACGCTGACATCGACGATGTCGAAGACGATATCCGCGAAACCATTCTGACCGTGTCCGAGAAGTCGGGCTTCGTGCCCAACGTCTTCCTGTCCCTGGCCCGCCGACCGGCGGAATTCCGGGCGTTCTTCGCCTACTATGACGCTCTGATGGAGAAGGAGACCGGGAATCTGAGCAAGGGGGACCGCGAGATGATCGTCACGGCCACCTCGGCGGTCAACAACTGCCTCTACTGCGTCGTCGCCCACGGAGCCGTGCTGCGGATCATGGAGAAGAAGCCCCTGGTCGCAGACCAAGTGGCCGTCAACTACCGCCAGGCCGACATCACCGACCGTCAGATGGCGATGCTCGACTTCGCGATGACGGTCTGCACAGAGCCCTGGGCGCTGTCCGACGCTGACTTCGCAGCCCTGGCCGAACACGGCTTCGATGACGAAGACGCCTGGGACATCGGCGCGATCACCGGATTCTTCGGCCTGTCGAACCGCATGGCCCATGTAGGCGGAATGATGCCCAACCCCGAGTTCTACCTCATGGGACGCGTCCCACGTGAGAGGAAGTGACCAATGACCATGAGCACCCAGACGAGCGCACCCCGCGTCTCCGACCGGGCCGGACTCGTCCAGCCCTTCGCCGCCATGAATATCGTGGCCAAGGTCCAGGAGATGTCGCGCCAGGGCCAAGACACCATCGCCATGTGCCTGGGCGAACCGACCCAGGGTGCACCGGGGCCGGTGCGCAGGAGAGCCGCCGAGGTGGTCACCGACGGCACGAACCTCGGCTACTCCCCGATCTTCGGCATCCCCGAACTGCGCACAGCCATCGCCGGGCATTACCGTGACTGGTACGGCGTTGAGGTGCCCACGGAACGCATCGCCATCACCACGGGTTCCTCCGGTGCTTTCCAGACGGCCTTCCTGACCTGCTTCGACGCCGGTGACCGAGTCGCACTCGCCCGCCCGGGCTACGGCGCATACAAGAACATCCTCGCCGCATTGAACTGCGAGATCGTCGAACTCGACTGCGGTGGAGACCATGGCTTCCAACCGACCGTCGAACTCCTCGAGCAGGCACATGCGAAGGCCCCGCTCAAGGGACTCATGCTCGCATCGCCGGCGAATCCGACGGGGACGATGATCTCAGGCGAGCACCTCGGCGAGCTCATCTCCTGGTGCGCCGAACACGGTGTACAGGTGATCTCCGACGAGATCTATCACGGCATCAGCTACATCGGCACGCGTGGTGAGACCGCGTTGGCCCATGATGACAATGCCATCGTCATCTCCTCGTTCTCGAAGTACTGGGCGATGACCGGGTGGCGACTCGGCTGGGCGATCCTGCCCGAAGAGCTGACTCATGCTGCCCAGAACGTGACCGGAAATCTGTCGCTGTGTGCCCCGGTTCCCGCCCAGTATGCGGCCGTGGCGGCCTTCACGGAGGAGTCCTATGCCGAATGCGAGGCGGCGGTCGAATCCTTCGCCCGCGCCCGCAAGCACGTTCTCGACGCCACTGCTGACCTGGGGTTTACCGATATGGCCCCGCCCGATGGGGCGTTCTACATGTATGCCCGCATCGACGAGATCCTGCAGCGGTCGAATGACGACATCGTGACTGCGACCGACTGGTGTCAGGCGCTTCTCGACGCCACCGGGGTCGCACTGGCGCCGGGTGACGACTTCGACTCCCTCAACGGGCCCCGCTCCGTGCGATTGTCACTGGCCGTCGGAGCGGACAAGACCGCCGAGGCGCTCGACCGGATCCTCGACTTCATGCGATGACTCCGAACTCGGCCGCGGCCCATGGCGCGGAACCGCCCGCACAGCCGCCTGCGTCCTCGGGCTCACCAGCCGTCTCGGAACCGTCGCCCTCAGGGCTGCCGACGCTGGGCATCATCGTGTCTGCACTGCTCCTGGGCTCGGCCGGCCTGTTCGTCATCCTTGCCGAGGCGAGTGCCCCGACCGCGGCATTCCTGCGCTGCTGGATCGCCGTCATCGTCCTCGCTCCCCTGACGATCTTCGAACTGCGGCGACGGGGACGGCTGCCGTCCAGGGCACTCATCGTCGCAGCCGTCTCGGGTGCGGCACTGGGCATTGATTACGTTCTGTGGGCGCAGAGCGTCCTCGACGCCGGTGTGGGCGTCTCGACTGTCCTCATCAGCGTCCAGGTCATCGTGTTTCCTGCACTGGTATGGATCTTCGGGGGAACACGTCCGGGATGGCTGTTCCTGGGATGCATCCCGATCATGATCATCGGCATGCTGCTGACCGGAGGCGTCTTCGGCGCCGATGAGGGAGCGGCGAACCCCGCCCGTGGTGCGATCTTCGGCGTCCTGTCGGGAATCCTCTACGGCGTCTACATCTTCGGCATCCATCACTGCCGGAAGGCGGCACCGAGCTTCGTGGTCGCACCCGTGGCTGTGGGCACAATCGCTGCGGGGGTGATGACGGGGATCGCCGGTGTCGCGCTCGGGGGGCTCGACTTCGACCTGGGCTGGGACGGTTGGGCGTGGATGGTGGCGCTGGCGGTCTTCGGCCAGGCACTGTCGTGGGTGCTGCTGAGCATTTCGAGTCCGCTGGTGTCTGTGTCGCGGACGGCTGCGCTCATGCTGCTTCAGCCTCTGTCAGCAGTGGTCCTGGGTGCAGTCATCGCCGGAGAGCGCCTGCAGCCGGCGCAGTGGATCGGCGCGGTGCTGGTCGTCGTCATTGTCTGGGTCGTCGGAGGTGGGCCGGAGGCGCTGCGCAGGCGCCGATGACGCTCGGGCAGCTTTCGGCGGCTTCCGGCAGCTTTCGGCGGCTTCCGGCGGCTTGGGACGGATGAGGTCGGCTCAGAGGCGCTCAGTGTTCGTGGCCTTCGATGGTGTGGGCCAGGGCGTCGAGGATGATGTGGGCGACGTGGTCGTCCTTGAGCGAGTAGTAGGCCTCACGACCGATCCGATTGACTCCGACGAGGTGGAGTCCGCGCAGGAACTTCAGATGCTGGGAGACCAGGGGCTGCGAGAGTTCGGTCGATTCGACGATGTGCGTCACGGTCGCCTCCCCGTGGGCGAGGACCAACAGCATCTTCAGCCTGGACGGAGTGGCCAAGGCCTTGAATAGGTCGGCGGTCTCTGAGATGGCTTCGAGATTGTCCTCGGGATTGCGCAGGAGCTGCTCGACTGCGGCATTGACCGGGGTGGAATCTGAAGTGGAAGCCATGGATAGAGATTACCGGACAATCCCCGGTGGGCTCACGCCAGCGGCTGAAGCAGTCGTCTTCGAACATGCGCTGAGTGACAGGGCGGTGGTCAGTCCGAGCGCGGCCAGGGTCAGCGTCGTGCGTGCAGTGCTCACCGCTCAGCTCAGGGCTTCGACGTCGTCCTGGGTGCCGATGAGATCAACGGCCAATGACTCCCACTGCCCATAGGCATCAGGCAAGGCAGATCGCTGCACCGCCTGTGCAGCTTCGGTGGGACTCATCGCGTGCCAGTCGTCGATCTGGGTGAGCCCGGGGTTCTCGATGTCCGGGTTGATTCCGTAGAAGGACTTGGTGGCGTAGACGGGGTCGTTGAGGCTCTCCGGTTCGCCCCACCCCTGTGAAGGGCGCTGCTGGAACAGGCCGACGGAGTCGCGGTCGCCCGATTCGAGGTTACGCAGCGATGATTCCTGGAGTGCGGTCATCAGAGCGATTCTGATCGCCCGGTCATTGAAGTCGCCGCCACGGCCGATGCCGATGATGAGTCGGGCATTATCGATCTGCTGCTCGGACAGTTGATTCACGGACGCCATCTGCATCTGCCTGATCGTAGTCGACCCGAATGAGACCGGTGCATTGATGATGATCACGGTGGCGAGGGTCAATGCCATCACGGCGGCCCCAAGACCGATCAGGGCACCACGAAGCACGGACCGAGAGCCGTTGCGGTGTCGAGTCGTTCCAGCCATGAATATAACGATAATGCAACAAACTGAAGGGCGCATGTATCCACGCCGTACTTTTTGTCACAGAACGATCACGGTGGCAATTTTTTTGGGTGCTGTCTCGGTGACGCGCCACTGTTGCGAATCTGCGTCATCGTGTGGGGGTGGGGCGACGAGGGTGCGGTCTAAGATCGGGCCATGGTCTTCATCAGGCGGCGTAATCCACGGTCTCGGATCTTCGGGTGCTTGGTGGGTGTGATCGCGCTGGTCGTCATGGTGATCATTGTCATCGCCGTCGTCGCCCTCCTGGTCATCGTGGGCGCCGGCAACGGAGGCACAGATGGCGACCCGAGCGGTGACTCGGCATCGAGCAGTGGGCCGGCCTCGGGCGGTCACTGGTCGACTGCTCAGCCCTGACGCTCGGCGTCACTGCGCAGAATCGTTCGAAGCTACTCCGGAGCCGTCCGGCCCAGATCGCCGAGGTGGGGAGAGCTCGCCGTCGGGCCGCCACCGTGGCCCGATGGTCGAGTCGGGAGCGGCCCAGCCAATCGGGCACGAGCAGCATGAGTGTGAAGTCCCACTGAGACTTGTCACGGGCGTTCGCGAACGTGTCTTCGTCCCGTTCCGCTCCGACAGCAGTGATGTCCCGAGTCTAAGAGGCGACACTGATGCGAATCAGGGGTTGACCTTGACACGATGTCAAGGCCTTCACTGGTTGCACGGAGGTGGAAACAATGACCAAACCACACAACACGGAGACGACCACGCAGCACGTTTCCCAGCCGCAGATGAAACAGGAGGCCGTCCTCGTGGCATTGTCGTCGGCGAACCCACAGCATCGACTGCAGGCGGCCCTGTCCATCGGCATCACAGCTGAGGACCGCCACCTCGGCGCCCTGATTCGGCGGTGCAGAATCGATCCGGACTTCTTCGTCCGTGACATGCTCACCTGGGCGATCACTCGGATGCCCGCCGAGGCGGCCGTCGACCTGCTCATTGCCGAGCTGAGCTCCGATGCGCCGCAGGCTCAGGGCCAGGCCCTGCACACGCTGTCGAAGATCGGAGATCCTCGCGGCTGGGAGGCGATGGATCCCGGGATCATCGGAACCAAGCTGATTGCTCATTCCGACACCGAGGTGGCCCGCAGTGCGTGGAGGGCCGCCGTGGCACTTGTCCCCGGTGATGACCGGCAGCGATTGGCATCGACCCTGGTGACGCAGCTCGGGCGGGGCGACATGGAGACGCAGAAGAGCCTCAGCCGAGCCATCGTCTCCTTGGGCGAGGATCTCGTGTCAGTGCTCGATGGAAGACTGCAGGCAGAGGAAGAAACAGTGCGGACACACGCCATGGCGACCCGGGAAATGTTCACCGATCCGGACGCCGGTTTCGCTCACGCCTTGAGTGAAGCCAAGCGAGTGGTCGCGCTGGGGTCCGAGGCGTCAGCATAGATCGATTATGGGAAGGGTCGACCGGGGCGGCGCTGCCGAGCGGGGCAAGCTCGTGCAGCGCCGCGTGCGACACCTCGGACTCCTTCCTCTGGAAATCGGCGCTCTGTTGGTGGAGCAACGACAGTGCGACCTGTCTATAGTGGAGGCGGGAGAGAGATGCGAATGCTGATCGGCGAAGTGGCCAAACGGTCAGGCGTGAGCGCCCGTATGCTGCGGCACTATGAATCCTTGGGCCTCATCGATCCCAGTGACCGCACCGCCAGCGGATACCGGGAGTATTCCGCGAACGATATCGGGCGGATCTTCCACATCGAGGGCCTGCGCAAGCTCGGAATGTCGCTGGCAGAGATCGGTCCACTGCTCGACGATCCCGGATTCGATCCTGGACGTCTGATTCGCGATCTGATCGAGACGTCCCAGCGACGCATTGCGGTCGAACGAGAGCTGCTGGCCCACCTCGAGCAGATCGACGGTCTCCACCATGCCGACGGAGAGGCGCTGCTGCTGACCATCGACCTCATGCGGTCCCTCGAGTCCGGCGACGTCATCCAGCGGCACAAGGCGGCGCTGGGCAGCGGCGTCGACGGCACGGTGCCTGTCGAATCCCTGTCCGAGGCGGTCCTCAATGAGCCCGTGCTCAATGCTGCCGGGGCCATGCGGTGGGCCCTTGCGCAATCGGGCCCCGAAGCGGTGCGTCACCTGGCGCAGGGAATGGACGACCTGTCCGTCGAAGTCCGTCGCAATGCGCTCCAGGCACTCGACGAAATCCGTCGCAACACGGCGAAGGAGGAACTCGGGTCCGTCGCTGAGACGACCATCATCGAATCCCTGCATTCCGGCCTCGGCGACACGGATCTGCAGCTGCGCAGCAGCGCGGCCCTGATATTGGGCCAGATGGGTGACCCGGCAGCGGTGTCCGACCTGCTCGAAATCGCGATGGACGGCCCCAAAGACATCGAAGCCGCCGAGGCGCTCGCCGCCTTCGTCAACGAGGCCCCGAACGAAGGGGCTCTTGCTGAGGTTGCGGTGCGGATCATGTCGGATCTGCGTCGGCATGCCCGGTCGCCGGAGGCGAGGGTGCGCTTCCGGGTGCTGCAGGTCCTCATCGAGATTCCGGGCACCGAGGTCGATGACTTCATCGCCGAACTCAGTGCCGATGATAATTTTGAGGTCGCGGCGACGGCGGCCGCGACCCTGAACCGACGCCGGGATCATTAAGCTTGTCCCATGACCTCCGGAGCCACGTCGCCTCAGCCAGGACCCGAGCCTGGCCCCGATCACTCGGGTGCTCCCGAGAAGAGACGACAGAGGCAGCCATTCGCATTCCGGCGCCACCGTTTCACAGTCACCGGAATCCTCGACTATCTCTTCTTCCTCTTCGGAGGTGCCTCGTCAACGTGGTTGGCGATGCTGATCCTGTTCAAGGGATTCTCACTGGGATGGTGGCAGGTGCTGACCCTGCTCGTGTTCTGGGTGGTGGTGTCCTACCTGGCGCTTCCCCGGCTGCATCGCATCCTCTCCCAGATCTACGTCCCCAACTATTTCATCGGTCGAGCCCGGACATCGGACGGCCTGCTCGGTGATCCGGTCAACCTCGCATGGCGCGGTGACGAAACGCAGATCCATCACGCGATGAAGGCCGCGGGGTGGATCCTTGCCGATGGCATCACGCCGGCTTCGACCTGGGAGATCATCAGATCCACCCTGACCAGGACCAGCTACCCCAAAGCGCCCGTTTCGCCCCTGCTTCTGTTCGGCAGGCGGCAGGACTTCGCCTACCAGCAGGAAGTCGACGGCGACCCCGGGCAGCGCCACCACGTGCGATTCTGGAAATGCCCCACCGGATGGATGCTGCCCGGTGGGCATGAGGCGGACTGGCTGGCGGCGGGCACCTATGACAAGAGCGTCGGAATCTCGTTGTTCACACTGCAGTTCACACACAAGATCGAAGAGAACACCGATGTCGAACGCGACTACATCGTCGAGACGGTGGCTTCGGCCGATGACGCGATCGTCGTCCAGCACATCCAGGACTTCTCGACCGGCTACCACTCACGCAACGGCGGCGGGGACGCGATCATCACCGACGGGGATCTGCCGATCATCGAGGTCACCGAGGTGGCCACAGACGAATCCGACTCCCCGGACCGGCTCGAACTGGCCCTCGACGCGACCCAGATCTACGCCGATGCTCGGTCGGTCAGAGAAGTGACGAAAACCCTGTGGCACAAGCGCCCCCTGCAGACGGTCGTCGGTGCCGCACTCGTTCTGGTCCTGCTCATCTTTCAGGCCTGGGACGTGCTGGGCACGGTGCTCGACTGGGATGGACTGCGGACCGAGGTTGTGGACTACAGCGCAGACATCGGAGCCCTCGGCGACGAATTGGCAACGCAGATCGCTGCGGGAGCTCTCATCGGACTCAGTCTCCTCATCGGTTGCCTGCAGGTGATCGCGAGTATCTCCGTGTTCCGTGGCAGCAATCGGGCTCGACTGTGGATCCTCACCCTGTCCACGGTGTCCGTGATCGTGTCGATGACGAACTACTTCACAGGCAACCGCGACCTTGCGACCAACATGTACGCGCTGACGACGATTGCCATGCAGGTCGCCGTGCTGCTGTCACTGTCGAGCGATTCATCTCGGTTGTTCACGCGCTTCAGCACCGCAGAACTGCGAGCCGAACGCCAAGATCGGGCCCTCGAAGACTGAGCGACTTCGAAGCCGGGGCCCCTCGGCTGTCCAACCTGTGTATTCTGACTCCGACTGCACTTTGGCGGCGCAGGAGCTGCCATCGGACCCGGACTCAAGCGAAGAGGCGGAACGACCATGACCGAACCGATATCCAACTCATCTGCTCCCGCTGGCGAGGCCGCCGCCTCGGAAGCCACCGATGCCTCGATCTTCGATACGATCGACCCGACGCTCAAGGTCGTCAGCGTCGACGCCGTGATCGCCGCCCCCGCCTCGGAGATCTTCGAACTCATCGCAGACCCCGTCCGCCAGCCCGAATGGGATGGCAATGACAACCTGGCTAAGGCCGCTCAGGGGCAGCGAGTCGCCGGTGCCGGCAGCTCCTTCATCACCACTCTGACCAAGGGAATCGACCGCGAAAACCACGTCGTCGACTTCGAGGAAGGTCGGCTCATTGCCTGGAAGCCCTCCGAGGTCGGCGGTGAGCCGTTCGGCCAGAAGTGGACGTGGGAGATCGAAGCGACTGGAGAAAGCTCCAGCGTGGTTCGTCAGACCTATGACTGGACCGAGCTGAGAGACCCCCGGCGACTTCCTCGCGCGCAGTCGACGACGTCGGAGAACCTGCTGGAATCGCTGAACAGGCTCAAGGCGCTCGCCGAAAGCTGAAGCGAACGCCCTTCACCGGGGCCAGATGTCTGCCCCTCGCCGAGGCGTCTCACTGAGGCCAGGCATCTGCCAGGCGCGAGAGCAGCTGTGCGAGGAGAGCACGCTCCTCATCTGTGAATCCGTCAAGGGCAAGGTCGACGCTGTCGCGCTGGGCTCCGCGGAACCTGCTCGAGATCGCCCGACCCTTATCCGTCAACGCAATGAGTGTGCGACGGGCATCATCGGGATCGGCTTCACGTTGCAGCAGGCCCAGTTCGACGCCCTGTGACACGAGGCGGGAAGCGCGAGGTTGGTCGACGCCGATCGACTCGCCGATCGCACTGACGCCAAGAGATCGACCCGCCTGGGCGAGGGTGATGAGCAGCCGAAGCTGTGCTCGCCCACCGAAGCGACCTCCGAAACCCCTTCGCCAGTCGTGGCCG
>NZ_JAKDJU010000313.1 GCF_030453725.1 Brevibacterium picturae | reverse complement strand
GATGAGAGGAGCAACGCGTGATTCGCATCGTGATTGCCGATGATCAGGCAATGGTTCGAGCAGGATTTGCCGCGCTGCTGGACGCGCACCCCGACATCGAGGTGGTGGGCCAGGCGCAGGACGGCGTCGACTGCGTCAGTCTCGTCGCCGAGCTGAATCCCGACATCGTCCTTATGGACGTGCGCATGCCCGAACTCGACGGGATCGAAGCCACCCGTGAAATCCTGGCGGCCAGGTCTCGGCCGGCGACGAACCCGCAGACGCCGGAGTCGCAGACGACGAACCCGCGAGCGCCGACATCGATACCGTCTGCTACGGATTCGAACGCCATCGTCGACGACGTTCCGCGCATCATCATGCTCACGACCTTCGACATCGACGACTATGTCTTCGATGCGATCCGTGCCGGAGCCAGCGGCTTCCTCCTCAAAGATGCCCCACCCAACGAACTCGCCGAGGCGGTGCGGGTAGTGGCCTCGGGGGAGGGACTGCTGGCCCCGAGCGTCACCCGCCGCGTCATCGAGCATTTCGCTGCAGGACCACAGACTTCGAACTCTGCGGCCCTGCCAGATCTCACCGACCGTGAACGCGAGATCTTGGTGCTGGTGGCCCGCGGTGAGACGAACACAGAGATCGCCGCCTCACTATTCATCGCCGTGCAGACGGTCAAGACCCATGTGTCACGAATCCTCTACAAACTCGATGCCCGAGATCGCGCTCAAGCGGTCATCGCCGCCTACGAATCAGGCCTCGTGGTCCCCGGCGCACAGGTCTGACGAATCACCCCCTACCGGGGTACGGGGTGAAATACGGTGCTCTGGGGTGACGCCAAGAGGACGGTCCGCCTCGTACCGTAAGTAATATGGAACCAGTCGATGTCGTGAATAGGCCCCTGCCGACACCCCCTCTTGGGAAAGAATCAAGGGCTGAGGTGCTCGAGCGAAGGCGAGCCAATCGCGGCACTGACAAGCAGGAGTTCACCAGCGACTTCAGTGCGCTGATGGCCCAGGTCAAAGAGGCCGGTCTGCTGGCACGCCGCCCCGGCTGGAACACCCTGCGCTTCGTCCTCATCGGACTCTCCTACATCGTCGCCTTCGCCATGCTCTTCCTCATCGGCGAAAGCTGGTGGCAGATGGCCACAGCAGTCGTCTTCGGGATCCTCTTCACTCAGACGGCGTATGTCGCCCACGATGCGGCGCACCGTCAGATCTTCACCAACGGCAAGGTCGGGGAATGGGTCTCAACCATCATCGGCAACCTGTTCATCGGCCTCAGCTACGGCTGGTGGCTGAAGAAGCACAACGCACTTCACCACGCCAACCCGAACAAGGCAGGCGTCGACGGTGACATCGCACCGGGCGCTCTGGTCTTCACCGCCGAAGATGCCCGGGAGCGCACCGGCCTGTCGAAATGGCTCGCTGCGCGTCAGGGCTGGTTCTTCTTCCCGCTGCTGACCCTGGCCGGTCTGCAGCTGCACGTGAACTCGGTCAAGGCCATCATCAAGGGACAGTCCTCGATCAAGCGCCGCTGGACCGAAGGCGTCCTCATTGCCATCCGCATCATCGGATTCCCGCTCATCGCCATCTGGGCCGCAGGCCCCCTTATCGGCAGCGTCTTCTTCATCGTCCAGGTCATGGTCTTCGGTGTGCACATGGGCGGCTCGTTCGCTCCTAACCACAAGGGCCAGCCGATCGTTCCCAAGGACGTCAAGATCGACTTCCTGCGTCGCCAGACATTGATGTCACGCAACATCTCCGGCGGCCGCCCGATGGGCTTCCTCATGGGCGGACTGAATTACCAGATCGAACACCATCTGTTCCCCAGCATGCCCAGCGTCAACCTGCACAAAGTCCAGCCCATGGTGCGCGAATACTGTGCGCAGAAGGACATCAAGTACACGGAGACGACTCTCTTCGAATCATTCGGCATCATCGTCCGCTACCTCAACCGGGTCGGACTGGGCCAGGCCGACCCCTTCGACTGCCCAGTCACCGCGCAGTTCCGCTCACGCTGAGGC
>NZ_JAKDJU010000002.1 GCF_030453725.1 Brevibacterium picturae | reverse complement strand
CTGTCGGCGTTGGAGGCGTCGACCGCGGCGATGATCCGTGTCATCGTCGAGTGCAGATCGCGCAGATCTGCCTCGCCCATATCGAGCTTGGCCATCATCTGCCCCGGGATCGCTTCTGCCGTTTCCCGCAGCTTCGCACCGGTGGCGGTCAATGAGACTTCGACGACGCGCTCATCGTGGGCATTCCGCCGCTTCTCCACGTAGTCCAAAGCTTCGAGTCTCTTGATCAGGGGCGATACCGTTGCGGCTTCGAGGCGCAGCATGTCGGCGATCTTCCTCACCGACAGCGTCTCGTGCTGCCACAGCGCCAACATGACCAGGTACTGAGGGTGAGTGAGATGAATGGGTTCGAGCACGGAACGGTAGGCGGAGATCACTCCCCGTGAGGCGATCGCCAAGGCAAAGCAGACCTGACTCTCCAGAGCCAGCGGATCGTGAGCGCTCGACATTGGCATCGTGTCCCTTCAGCGAGAATGACCAATCAATTAGTGCACTAATGATTAGTGTACACTGGATGTATCGTGATCGCCTCAGCCGAGCACCACGTGCCCGGCTCATCACCCCCGAATGGACTCGCATGTCAGACCCGAAGGACCCCCAACGGCGCGTTGCCTGGCTCAACCGCTTCTTTCGCAAGATCGTCGGGCCTGCACACGTCGACAATTCGCGGCCTGGCGGCTACTACGAGAATGAGCACCTGCGACACGAGCGACTCGACGCCATGGGTCTGGAGATGCGCACGGATGCCAATGGCCATTCCTATGTGGTCGAGAAGAAGAAACCCGAGTGACCATTCTGCTGGCCTTCCCAACCCTCTGACCGGCTGAGATCTGTGTTCTGCGACCGGCTCAGTCCTCTGCTCTGATCAGGACCAAGGATCCCTCGAAGTGCGAGGACCTCCGCAGCGCGCCGTGCTCTTCGTCCCACCGACCATCGTCCAGGCTGCGTCGCAGGCGCTCGACCGAGCGAAGCGCCGAATCCTCTGAGACGAAGCTCCACGCGGAGTTCGCCTTGCGAGCTCCGTGGTCAAGGAACATCTCCGGTCGACCGAAATAGGCCTCAGCGAAACCGTCGGCACAGGCGAAGGGAATCGGCAGCGTCTCGATCTCGACAGTGCCGCCAAGACACGCTTGGATTCGCTTGAGACTCGGATATCGCCTGGCTTCGGTCTCGATCACTTCCGGCGCGAATTCCCTGAGCCAGAACTTCCCAACCTGCACAGGATCACAAGTCATGATGACAACGGGCCCACGAGAGACCCTGCGCATCTCATGCAGACCGGCCTCAAGGTTCTGCCATTGGTGGATCGAGAACGTCGACAGAGCCGCGTCGAAGGAACCATCGGCGAACGGCAGCGATTCTGCGCTGGCGTCGATGGCCGGTGCTTGGTGAGCGCGCCGTTGCGCTCGCATCGTGGCCGAGGGTTCGACAGCTGTGACCTCACGGTTGTCAGGTTCGTAGGATCCGGCTCCAGCGCCGACGTTGACCACCCGCCGAGCGTGACCGAGCGCAGTCAGGATCGCGCGTTCGAATTCCGGCTCTGGGCGCCTGTACTGACGGTAGCCTGATCCGATCATGGCGTAATCGGCGTCTCCGGCCGATCCACCTGCGGTCGTCATGCTCACAGGCTATCCGAGCCACCGGCTCGGTCCTGCCCTGACAGCACTGGTGCATGAGCGGGCCTCCCAGACAGCGAACCTCCTGTGCAGCAAGCGGGGCCGCGACGAGGCGATGAGCCCTGCCGCGGCCCCACGGTCATGCTCAGCGCCAGTCGGCGATAGGCAGCGCCTCGGCGTCGAGATCAGCGCCAGTCGGTGATGATGTCGACGAGCTCGCGAAGCGGTCCGGTGTAGAACGGGACTTCTTCGCGCACGTGCAGACGTGCCTCGGTGTTGCGAAGATCGCGCATGAGGTCGACGATGCGATGAAGCTCAGGGGCTTCGAAGGCCAGCAGCCATTCGTAGTCGCCGAGGGCGAATGAGGCGATCGTATTGGCCTTGATGTCCTTGTAGCCAGCGGCGGCCATGCCATGGTCGCGCAGCATCTTCGAACGCTCCGCCGGATCGAGGAGATACCAGTCATAGGAGCGCACGAAGGGGTACACGCAGATGTACTTGCCCGGCTCGTCGTCTGTCAGCAGCGCCGGGAGGTGCGCCTTGTTGAATTCGGCCGGACGGTGCAGTCCCACAACCGACCAGATCGGTTCGAGGACTCCGCCCAGCATGCTGCGACGCACTGCCGAATAGGCGGCCTGGACGAGCTCGATGGTCGGCGCATGCCACCAGAACATCACATCGGCATCCGCGCGCAGGGCGGAGACGTCGTAAATGCCGCGCACGACGAGGCCCTGGTCCTTCAACGGGGCCAGAGACGCATGAACTTCGTCAGCCAGCTCGGCACGATCGGCATCACCCAATTCTCCTGCCGAAGCGAATACCGAATACGCGATATAACGCGTCTCGCTGTTCGCCTGTTCGATCTGCTCCTCGCTGGGCTTGGAGTATTCGCTCATTCCTGCTCCTTCTTCTGTGTACGTCGGTGCTTGCGCACGGTGTTTCGGTGGTCAGTTCTCGGTGATCATCCTCAGGTGGATGTGATTCTCGCAACGACGGTCTCGGCACGGTCGATGCATGCGGGGATGCCCACACCGAAATAGGCAGAACCTGCCAGTTCAAGGCCGTCGATGCCGGCGATCTCCTCATCGATTCTCGCGACCGTTTCGCCGTGCCCTGGCAGGTACTGCGGCAGAGCACGTTCCCACCGGTGGGTCTCGGCCGCGATGAGTCGGTCCGATCCTCGACCGCTGATCCTCTGCCAGTCCTCGAAGGCACGTGCGATGAGCTGTTCGTCATCGCAGTCCTGCCACCCCCCGGGCCCGTCCCCGTAGCGGCCGATGCTCATTCTGATCACAGCGGTGCCCTCGGGAATGCGTTCCCGCAGCCACGGCCACTTGTTCGACACGAACGTCGAGGCCTTGATGAATGACTTCTCCGTCGGCGGGACTAGGAATCCGGATCCTTCGAGCTCCCCATCCCCGATCTCGATGAGAGCCGGGATCAACGCGGTGGTCGCATAGGGCACGGAAGCCAGCATCGATGCGGACTCAGGAGCCGCCTCGGCGATGAGGTCCTTCGTCACGTGTGCAGGGGTGGCCAGCACGAGGGCCTCGGATTCGACGGTGGAGTCGTCGGTGCCCACGGTCCAGCGGCCGTTGTCGGAGTGCACGGACCTCACGTGCGTGCCGGTGCGGATCGTACCGCCGTGGGAGCGGATGTGCTCCTCGAGCACCGAGACCAGGCGATTGATCCCGCCGACGAGGCTCATGAATACCGGTTCCGGGTCCTGGCCATCTGTCCGCGCCGCAGACTGTGCATCACGCGCGGCGAGGAGACTCTGAACAAGTTCGAGCACCGAGGTCCCCTCCACTGCAGCCGGCAGCAGAGCGGGCACGGTGGAGGCCAATGACAGGTCTCGGCATCGTCCTGCATACACTCCCCCGAGCAGCGGATCGATGAGCGTATCGACGATATCCGCGCCGAGGCGGTCTGTCAGGAAATCTCCCAACGACGTATCCTCACCGGCGATCGCCGGCGTAATGACCTCGTGCGCGATCCGGTCGCTGGCTGCCGCACCCAGAAGGTCTCTGACCTCGGCCGCATCCCCTGGCACACCCATCACAGTGCGTTTGGGAATCGCCTGGAGCTGTCCACCCGAGAAGACTCGAGAACTGTGCGCAGCAGAGGGGAACTCCACGTCCAAGCCCAGTTCTGCGGCAAGGTCCTTCGTCTCCCTGCGCCGGTACAGGCTGGCCTCGGCACCGGTGTCCAAACCGACCGGCACTGCCCCGTCCAGAGTCGTCGAGTTCAGGCACCCGCCGAGGCGGGGCCCGGCTTCGAGAACAGTGACCTGATGGTCGGGGACAAGGCGATAGGCGGTGACGAGACCGGAGATGCCTCCCCCGACGATCGTGATGTGACTCATCGCCTCAGCCCCGTGCGGCCAGGATCTCTTCGGAGACGCGGTGGACTTCGTCCACGATCCGTCCGGGCACGTCCGGGTCCGTGTCGGGAAGGACACCGTGACCGAGGTTGAAGACGAAGCCTGCCTCATGTTCGAGGCCCTGTCTCACGATCTCCTCGATCCGTGGCGCTAGCGCTTCCCATGGAGCGAAGAGCAATGCCGGATCGAGGTTGCCCTGCAGCGGCTGCCCCGGCTGCACTCGTGTCGAGGCATCGGTCAGGTCGACGCGGAAGTCGACGCCGACGGCTGTGGAGCCGGCGCGTGACATGGAAGCCAGGAGCTCACCGGTCTGGACACCGAAGTGAATGCTCGGGACCTCGTGGTGGCGCAGCGATTCGAAGACCGAGGTGGAGTGTTCGAGGACGTGGGCTTCGTAGTCACGTCGGGACAGGTATCCGGCCCAGGAGTCGAAGAGTTGGAACGCGGAGGCTCCGGCGCCCAGCTGAACGTCGAGGAATGTCGAGGAGATCCGAGCGAGCTTGCTCAGCAGCAGGGAGAAGGTCTCCGGTTCGGAGGCCATGAGGGATTTGGTCTTCTCATGGTTCTTGCTCGGCCCACCCTCGATGAGATAGCTGGCCAGCGTGAACGGCGCGCCTGCGAAGCCGATGAGCGGAGTCGCCTGGCCCAGCTCTTCGCGGATCCGGCCGATGGATTCCGCGATGTCGGGGATCTGATCCGGCTCGAGCCCGGGCAGCGCTTCGACGTCGGAACGGCTGCGGATCGGGTTCGCGATCACGGGTCCTGTGCCGGGGACGATCTCGACATCGACGCCGGCTGCCTGCAGCGGCACCACGATGTCGGAGAAGAAGATGGCGGCGTCCACACCATGGCGACGCACCGGCTGACACGTGATCTCCGAGACGAGCTCCGGGTCACGGCAGGCATCGAGCATCGCAGTGCCCGCACGCAGCTTGCGATATTCGGGAAGGGATCGGCCGGCCTGCCGCATGAACCAGACCGGAGTGTGCGCAATCGGCTCTCCGCGCAGGGCGGGCAACAAGGTTGATGTCATGCCCCCATCCTCCCACCCCGGACGGATCGCTGCCCACCGGGTTCCGGTTTCAAGACGCTGTGTCTTGGCGGCAGACTCGTCCTGGCGGCAGGCCCGCGGGATCCTGAGGGGAGGCCGTGGGAGGTCTGGAGCGAAATCTCTTCGTCCCGCGTCGGCGTGGACGGTTCACCTCCACCGTGGCCTGATCTATCGTGGCGAGTGTGGTCAACACCTCACCTCTCAATCGCATTCCGTCGGAGTTCTCCGTCGTGACCTCGGTTCTGCGCGAAGCTCGGAACACGAACAACGTCTCGATCTCGGAAATACCGGCGCCTGCCCGCTTGGCTCCGTACTCCTATGCTCTGGGTGCTGAAGTCAGCGCCGATGACACCTTTCTGCGTGCCAGTGGTGAGGCGATCGACGAATTGGCCACCGGCCGCATCGTCGTCCTCTACGACCCCAGCTCCCCCGATGAATGGGAGGGCCAGTTCCGAGTCGTGTCCTACATCCGTGCCGAGCTCGAACATGAGCTCGGCAACGAGACGATGCTCGGCCCTGTCGCCTGGACCTGGCTCGAGGAAGCCCTCGAAGCCAATGACTGCGACGTCGCCGCCGCCGGTGGCACAACCACCCGTGTGCTCTCGGAGAGTTTCGGCACTCTTGCCGACCGACCGTCCACGATAGACTTGGAGCTGCGCGCTTCATGGACCCCCGTGATCGCGGAACCGGAACTGATCGGCGATCACTTCGAAGCATGGATCGATCTGCTGTGCACAGTTGCCGGACTGCCACCGCTTCCTGAAGGAGTTTCAGCCCTGCCCGGGCGACGTCGATGACATCCGAACTACCGCTCTTGGCCACACCCGCTCACGGCGTCCCGCCCCTCATCGACACCTCGGACGAATTCTCCATGGCCTGTCGAGAGCTCGCGCACGGATCCGGCCCCATCGCCATCGATGCCGAACGTGCTTCGGGCATCAGATACGGCCAACGCGCGTTTCTGGTGCAGTTGAGACGATCGGGTGCCGGCACCGTCCTCCTCGACTCGGAAGTGCTCGCGGACCTCAGTCCGCTCAATTCCTCATTCGGCGAAGACGAATGGGTCATTCACTCCGTGACTCAGGACCTGCCCTGTCTGCAGGAGCGGGGCATGCGCCCGAAGGTGCTCTTCGACACCGAACTCGCGGCACGGATGCTCGGGTGGGAGAAGTTCGGTCTGGCGGCTGTGGCGGAAAGGACTCTCGGAATCCGCCTGGCCAAGGAGCATTCCGCGGCCGATTGGTCGAAGCGACCGTTGCCGAAAGAATGGCTCAACTATGCCGCACTGGACGTCGAGGTCCTGCTGCCCATTCGCGATATTCTCCACGAATTGCTCATCGAAGCCGATAAATGGGAATTCGCACGGCAGGAATTCGAGAATCTCCTCGACTTCCAGCCCAAGCACTACGACGAGCCCTGGCGCCGAACCCACGGATTGACCAAACTCAAGTCACGCAGGGACATCGCCAAGGTGCGGGAACTGTGGACTGCTCGTGATGCCATGGGCGCCGAAGCCGATATTGCGCCGTCTCGCGTTCTGCGCGATCGTGATCTTGTCGCCCTGGCCCAATCTCGGCTGCATTCGAGCGATGACGTCATGGCGACGTGGCCCAAGCTTTCCCGTGCGGACGCCGGTCGGCTCTTTCGGGCCTACCGCAAAGCGACTCGGCTCACGGTCGACGAGCTGCCGCTGCGGAAGGATGCGAAGGCGGTGCAGGCGCGGACGCCCTTCAGCCACACAGACCTCAAGGACAGAGTCGCCGCGCTCAAGGCTGCGATGGCAGAGCTGGCCGAAGCACATGCGATTCCTCACGACGTGCTGCTCCAGCCTGCCATCGTCAAGGCGCTCGGAGCCCAGCCACGGGTCGACGTCGAGGAGTTCCTCGTCGAGCGAGGTGCCAGGCAGTGGCAGGTCGAATTGAGTGCGCCCGTACTCAAGGACACGTTGGAGTCTCTGCCCGCAGCCTGAGGTCGCCTGCCCACAGCCTGAGGTCTCCTGCCCACGGCGTGGGGCCGCCTGCCACGGCGTGGGCCTCTGTTCGAGGGCCTGAGACTGTCTGATGGCGCAGAGTGGCAGATTCCTCTGGCGAGTCAGACAGCTCTGCGCGAACCCTGCTGAGCTCGATTCCTGACTTCTGCAGGCAGAATATGGACGATCTCGGACACCATCGTGGCCACGTCGAGTCCCGCATATTCGAGGATCTCGTCGCGGGTGCCCTGCGGTAGGAACTCATCCGGAGCTCCGAGCTCGAGGACTCCGATGCGTGAGTCGGCAGCCCGCAGATCGCTGCGGATCTGCGAACCGATTCCGCCGATCTTCACGCCGTCTTCGATCACGGCCACAAGACTGTGCTCAATCGCCATGTCGATGACACTGCCTGGCACGGGCAGCACCCAACGCGGGTCGATGATCGTCGAGGCGATGCCCTGTTCGGCCAAATCCTCGGCCACTTCCTGAGCGCGTCCGGCGAACGGCCCGACGGAGACGATGAGCACGTCCTTGGAAGCACCTGCCGGCACCTCCTGCAGAACGTCGACGCCATCCTCGAGGCGGCGCACCGCCGGAATGTCCGCGCCCACGCTTCCGCGGGGGAACCGGATCACGGTCGGTGCGTCCTCGACGGCGACGGCTTCGGCCAGTTCCTCCGTCAGCCGGGCGGCATCACGAGGAGCTGCGAGCTTTAGACCGGGCACGATCCGCAGCATCGCCATGTCCCAGATACCGTGGTGGCTGGCGCCATCGGGTCCGGTGATCCCGGCTCGGTCGAGGACGAAGGTGACTCCCTGGCCGTGCAGGGCGACGTCCATGAGCAGCTGATCGAAGGCACGGTTGAGGAACGTCGCATAGAGACACACGATAGGGTGCAGGCCGCCATAGGAGAGTCCCGCCGCGGATGCCACGGCGTGCTGTTCGGCGATGCCGACGTCGAAGACCCGCTCCGGGTACGCCTCGGCGAACTTCGCGAGCCCCACGGGCAGCAGCATTGCCGCGGTGACGGCGACGATGTCATCACGCGATTGTGCCAGCTGCACAACCTCTTGGCCGAAGACGGACGTCCATGAGGTCTGCTTCGAAGGGGTGGACTTGCCCGTCCGCGGGTCGATGACGCCGACGGAGTGGAACTGATCGGCGTCATCGTTGAGAGCCGGGTCGTAGCCCTGTCCCTTCTGGGTGATCATGTGCACGATGACGGGTCCGCCGTCATATTGCTTGGCCCGCTGGAATGCCTTCTCAACGGTCGGCAGGTCGTGCCCGTCGACCGGTCCGAGGTATTTGATTCCGAGTTCGTCGAACATTCCGGCCTGCTCTGCGCTGACCATGTCTTTGAGACCTCGCTTGACCCCGTGGATGGCGCTGTACGCGGCTCGTCCCGGTGCACCCGACTGCTGCAGAGTCGACTTTCCCCAGGACAGCAGCTTCTCGTAGCCCGAGGTGATGCGCAGCTCGTCGAGGTGCTCGGCGAACCCGCCGACCGTCGGCGCGTAGGAGCGGCCATTGTCGTTGACGACGATGATGAGCTTGCGCGGTGGAGTCGATTTGTCGGCCGCAATCGTGTTCAGCGCTTCCCAGGCCATTCCGCCGGTCAGTGCCCCGTCGCCGATGACGGCGACGACATGTCGGTCGCTCTCCCCCTTGAGCTGATGGGCCTTGGCGATTCCGTCGGCCCACGACAGTGATGCTGAGGCGTGGGAGTTCTCGATCACGTCGTGTTCGCTCTCGGCCCTGCTGGGGTATCCCGAGAGGCCGTCACGCTGGCGCAGGCTTGAGAAGTCCTCCATCCGACCGGTGAGGAGTTTGTGCACGTAGGTCTGATGGCCGACGTCGAAGAGAACGGTGTCGTGTGGAGATTCGAAGATGCGGTGCAGTCCGAGCGTGAGTTCGACCACGCCGAGGTTGGGGCCGAGGTGTCCGCCTGTACCGGCGACCGTGGTCACCAGATAGTCCCTGATCTCCTTCGCCAGCACTTCGCATTCGGCGTCATCGAGATCACGCAGCTGTGATGGCGAGTTGATCGACTCGAGGAATGTCATTCGGCCTCGCTCCTGAATGCAAAATAGATGGTCCTGTACTGCAATTTCCGCTCGCATCATCCTAACGCTTCATGGCGCAGAGTTCGCCCTCCCCCGAGTTCAGCGAACACCGAGTGTGTCTGGATCCACAGGAGTGAGGTGGCTGGCGTCTCTCATCTCCGCCACGAGCACTCCCCGGCGGCACCTGGCACCGTTGCTCGCAACAACAACCCCTGCAGAGGTTGTTTGAGGCACCAACGGCGAACATTGCATAGCCAAAGGTCTGAGTTGGGGGCAATGGTGAACATCAGCCGCGAAGGGAGGACGTGGCGCTTGCCGTATGCCCTGGACGCACACGCACCAAGGCTGAGAACATCCGGGGATGACGAAGGCCGGCGGGACGAACCCACCGGCCTTCGTCGATCAGTGCTGACAGCGATGGATCGGATATCGATCAGACACGCGGTCGATCAGCAAGTCGCCGATCAAAGGCGTCGTCGCTGAGACGACGGATCCGGATCAAGCGGTTGCAAGCTGCCGCAGCACGTACTGCAGGATGCCGCCGTTGCGGTAATAATCGGCTTCACCCGGGGTGTCGATGCGCACAACTGCGTCGAAGTCGACGGTGGTTCCGTCCTCCTTCGCCGCCGAGACCTTGACGGTCTTCGGAGTGGTGCCTTCATTGAGCTCCGTGATTCCGGAGATCGCGAAGGTCTCTGTGCCATCGAGGCCCAGCGACTCAGCAGATTCACCAGCGGGGAACTGCAGCGGCATAACGCCCATGCCGATGAGGTTCGAGCGGTGGATGCGCTCGAAGCTCTCCGTGATGACGGCTTCGACGCCGAGCAGTTTCGTGCCCTTGGCAGCCCAGTCGCGCGAGGATCCCGACCCGTATTCCTTGCCGCCGAGGATGACCAGCGGAGTCTCGGCTTCCGCGTAGTTCACGGAAGCGTCGAAGATCGAGGTCTGCGGACCGCCCTCCTGAGTGAAGTCGCGGGTGAAACCACCCTGGACTCCGTCGAGGAGCTGGTTCTGCAGGCGGATGTTCGCGAACGTGCCGCGGATCATCACCTCGTGGTTGCCGCGACGCGAGCCGAAGGAGTTGAAATCCTTGCGCTCGACGCCGTGCTCGATGAGGTACTTGCCGGCCGGGGTGTCGGCCTTGAAGGAACCAGCAGGCGAGATGTGGTCTGTTGTGACCGAATCGCCGAGCTTCGCGAGCACGCGTGCACCCTTGATGTCGGAAACGGGCTCTGCTTCCAGGCCCATTCCGTCGAAGAAGGTGGGTTTACGCACGTAGGTCGACTGATCGTCCCACTCGAAGATCGCACCTTCCGGTGTCTGCAGCGCCTTCCAGCGGTCGTCACCTTCGAAGATGCGGCCGTATTCCTCGTCGAACATATCGGTCGAGATCGAGGACGAGATGACCGACTCGACCTCTTCCGGCGATGGCCACAGGTCCTTGAGGTAGACATCGACGCCTTCCGAGTCCTGGCCCAGGGGCTGGTTCTCGAAGTCGAAGTCCATGGTTCCCGCCAGAGCATAGGCGATGACCAGCGGAGGCGAGGCGAGGTAGTTCATCTTCACATCGGGGCTGATGCGGCCCTCGAAGTTGCGGTTGCCGGACAGGACTGCGCTGACGGCGAGATCGTTGTCCTGGATGCTCTGAGAGATATCAGAGTCAAGCGGTCCGGAGTTGCCGATGCAGGTGGTGCAGCCGTAGCCGACGACGAAGAAGTTGAGAGCCTCGAGATCCTCGATGAGGTTCGCCTTCTTGTAGTACTCGGTGACGACCTTCGACCCCGGAGCGATGGAGGTCTTGACCCAGGGCTTGGAGTTGAGTCCGCGCTGCCGGGCGTTGCGAGCCAGGAGGCCTGCTGCCAGCATCACCGAGGGGTTCGAGGTGTTGGTGCACGATGTGATCGAGGCGATCGCCACGGCACCGTTGGCCAGTTCGAAATTGGCGCCGTCGCCGGTGGTGACGGAAGCCGACTTGTTCTCTTCGCCGGGCTGAGAGTAGTTGTGGATGTCCTTGGCGAACTGGTTCTTCGCGTCGGAGAGTTCGATGCGGTCCTGCGGGCGCTTCGGTCCTGAGATCGAAGGCACGACGCTGGAGAGATCGAGCTCGAGGTACTCCGAGTACTCGACTTCGTTGCTGGGATCGTGCCACAGACCCTGCGCCTTGGCGTAGTCCTCAACCAACTGGATCTGCTCGGCCGAACGGCCGGTGAGCTTCATATAGTCGATGGTGACCTCGTCGATCGGGAAGATCGCGGCGGTCGAACCGAATTCGGGGCTCATGTTGCCGATCGTGGCGCGGTTGGCCAACGGCACCGAGGCCACGCCCTCGCCGTAGAACTCGACGAACTTTCCGACTGCTCCGTGCTGGCGGAGCATATCGGTGATCGTGAGCACGACGTCGGTCGCGGTCACGCCGGACGGGATCTCGCCGGTCAGCTTGAAGCCGACGACGCGAGGGATGAGCATCGAGACGGGCTGGCCGAGCATGGCTGCCTCGGCCTCGATGCCGCCGACGCCCCACCCGAGCACACCGAGGCCGTTGACCATGGTGGTGTGGGAATCGGTGCCGACCAGAGTGTCCGGGTAGGCGCGGAGCACACCGTCGACCTCACGCGGCATGACGACGCGCGCGAGGTGTTCGATGTTGACCTGGTGGACGATGCCCATGCCTGGAGGAACGACCTTGAAGTCGTCGAAGGCGGTCTGTCCCCAGCGCAGGAACTGGTAGCGCTCACCGTTGCGCTTGTACTCCATGTCCATGTTGAGTTCGATGGCTTCGGCGGTGCCGAAGTTGTCGATCTGGACCGAGTGGTCGATGACCAGCTCCGCCGGAGCCAGCGGGTTGACCTGGTCCGGCGTGCCACCGAGCTCGACGACCTTCTCGCGCATTGTCGCGAGGTCGACGATGCAGGGCACGCCGGTGAAGTCCTGCATGACCACGCGGGCGGGGGTGAACTGAATTTCCGTAGCCGGTTCGGCACTGGGGTCCCAGCTGCCGAGGGCTTCGATATGCTCCGAAGTGATATTCGCACCGTCTTCAGTGCGCAGCAGATTCTCCATCAGCACCTTGAGGCTGAATGGAAGCTTCTGCGACCCTGGGACCTGATCCAGGCGATAGATCTCATAATCCGTTTCGCCTACGGTCAGGGTGCTCTTCGATTTGAACGTATCGACGTTGCTCATCGTGATTCTCCTGTCTCATCCGACACTCATCCAAGAAACCGGGCAAGCCCGTGAGCCGCGCACCGATTTACGCGACACAATTGTTTCCAAAAGTATCTTGACGTCAAGATAAATTCTATCTCATTTGCCTGCCCTTGACCACCTTCGGAGGCTGGCCTGTCGGTGAACGGAGAATCAGGTTTTCCCTACGTGAGAGTCCGGACAACTCCAGCGCGAATCAGCATTCGACGTCCCTAATCTGGAGTCACATCAGCAGCTGCGAACAAGGAGCTTTCATGGACCCGTTCACCCTCGGCGCTGGATTCGGGTTCGGCGCACTCCTCGTCGGCATCATCTTCGCCGTCATCTGTCGCTCCCTGGCAAGCGAGAAGGGCCGCTCCTCAGGATGGTGGGGACTGTGGGGATTCCTCACCACCTTCATCGCCCTTATCGTCCTCATTCTGCTCCCGCAGAGGGTGCGCGCCTGAGGGCCCCGACGTTGCGACCCGATCACCTCCTGAGGACGGTGACCGTTTCCAGGTGAGCGGTGAGCGGGAACAGGTCGAAGCCGGACAGGCTCTCGATCGCGAACCCTCCGCCGACCAGTACCGCGAGGTCCCGTGCCAGGGTTGCGGCGTCGCAGGAGACGTAGACGATCGTCGTCGCGCTCGATTCGAGCAGCGCTCGCGTGACCGCTTTGCCGGCACCGGAACGCGGCGGGTCGAGGATGATGACGTCCGACTTCGGAATCCTCGCGCGATCTGCCCGGGAGGAGTCGAAGTTCGCGTTGAGGCCCTTGGCGTTCACCTTGGCGTTCTCGATCGCTGATTTCGCGCCCTCGACCCCGTAGAGACCCGCGCCGGTGGCGGAAGCGGCGCTGATCCCCAACAGCCCCACACCGCAGTAGAGGTCCGTGATCACCCGTGTCTGATCATCGAGCGCGGAGTTGACCTGCGCGCTCAGCAGCTGTGGAGCCTGTTCATGGACCTGCCAGAACCCATCGGCAGCGACCCGGTAGTTGCGCCCGGAGACCTCTTCGATCAGTTGGTCCTCTCCCCTGACCACGGCCAGCTTCGTGTGTCCGCCCGTGGCTCCAGCGCCCTTGCGGCCGGTGCCGTTTCGCGTATCCGCGAGGACTGACCACTGCGAGGGCAGAGTCTGCGCGAGGTCTGTGAGCGCGGCCGGATCGCATCTGCCGCGCACGATCACGGCTCCGTGATCCCCGGCCCAGGCGAACTCAAGTCGATCGGCACCGGGCAGGCGCAGCGAGGACAGGGCCACCTCGGCGATGGCAGACGTTGCCAGCGGAGCCGAGGCCAGCGGCACGACATCGTGAGAGCGCGGTGCCAGCATGCCCAGTCGACCCGTGCCGTCGACGGCCATCTGCACCCGGGTCCGCCAATTCAGCCCGGTGCTCTCCCCTGGTGCGGCCGCGACGTCGACGCCGCGGTCGATGTGGCCGATGCGTAAGAGCTGATCGCGCAGGACTTCGGCCTTGAGGTCACGACTGTGGGCGAGGTCGACGTGGGCGAACTCCATCCCGCCGAAGAGCTGCCGGTCACCGGCATCGTCGGCGAGGAACCGTGAACGACGGTCGGGAACACGGAACTCTGAGGCCTCAAGCACCTCGGTGACGTCGGCGCGCAGGAATTTTGCCGCCGTCCCCGCTTCGGTGCGGGCGCGGACGGTCTCCCCCGGAATCGCCCCGGTGACGAAGACAACCTGCCCCTCGTGGCGGGCGATGCTGCTGCCGCCGGCGGCCGGGCTCTCGACGTGCAGGGTCAGATCCATGGCCGGGATCTCTTCGGCAGAAGGTGCGCTCATCGGTGTTCAAGCCTGTCTGTACAGTGGATTGTCGTTCTCGGGGCCATCGCCGCCGTACTGCCGGGAGAAGGAACGCAGTCGCCACGGCACTGAGACCACGACGACATTGGGGACCAGCAGCAGACGAGTGCGCAGCTTCAAGGCTACTTGGTTGTGGAGGATGTGTTCCCACCAGCGTCCCACGATGTACTGGGGTATGTAGACGATGACGAGGTCGCGCGGGGATCTGCGGCGGATCGCGAGAACATGAGCCAGCAGGGGCCGGACCAACTCCCGGTAGGGCGAGTCGAGGACCGTCAGCGGCACGGGCAGCGACATATCGTTCCACTGCCGTTGCAGCGCGCTCGCAGAGTCCTCGTCGACGGCCACGGTGATGGCTTCGAGCTGGCTGGAGCGGGTCACCCGGGCATAGGACAGGGCTCGCAGAGTCGGCTTGTTGATCTCATTGACGACGACGATCGCGTGGGTGTTCGACGGGATCGTGCGCGATCCCCCGTCGGCCTCCGGGGCGAGTTCCCGGGCGACGCGGGAGTAGTGGCGATGGATGGCGCCCATCACCAGGTAGAGTCCTGCCATCGCCGCGACCGCGAGCCAGGCGCCGGCAAGGAACTTGGAGACGATGACGACGAGCAGCACGCCCGAGGCGATGATGCAGCCGGCCCCGTTGACGAGGCGATTGATGTGCATCCGCACGCGCGCCTTCGAGTCGATGACCAAGCGCAGGCGCTTGTTCCAGTGCAGGACCATGCCCGCCTGGCCGACGACGAAGCTCGCGAAGACACCGACGAGATAGAGCTGGATCAGGGTCGTCGCAGAGGCCCGCGTCGCTATGACGAGCAGGATCGCTGCAAAGGCCAGGAGCAGGATGCCGTTGGAGAACGTCAGCCGGTCGCCCTTGGTCGCCAGCTGCCTGGGCAGGAATCCGTCGCGTGCCAGCCGAGAGGCGAGGCCGGGGAATCCCTCGACCGCAGTGTTCGCGGCGACGATGAGCACGAGGGCCGCGACAAGCACGACGCAGTAGAACATCACGGGTGCGTTGTCGAAGATCGCGTGCGCCAGCTGCGCGAGCACGGGTTCCTGCTCGTATTCGGCGCTGACCGCGCTGCCATCGGGTCTGACCAGGTAGAGATGCGGGTCGTCGACGTATTTGATGCCGGTCACGGATGCCAGATAGGTCAGGCCCGTGAGCATCAGCGCCGCCAACAGGCCCGACAGCAGGAGGGTGTTGCCGGCATTCTTCCCGCGCGGCTTCTTGAATGCGGGCACTGCAGTGGCCACCGTCTGCACACCGGCCAAAGCCACAGAGCCGGAGGAGAAGGCGCGCAGGACGATCAGGACCGTCGCCAGCCCGAGCGTGGCCTCGTCTTGGATTCCGGTATGGACGACGGTGTAATCGGCGGTCTCCGCCTGTGGGATGTCTCCGGCACCGACCCGCAGCAGACCCACGCACATGGTGAGGAAGACGGCACCCAGGAACAGGTAGGTCGGGATCGCGAGAATCACCGGGGTGGCACGCGAACCGCGCAACCCGGCCAGGGTGATAAGCAGGATCCCGATGATCGCCACCGGAACGCGATACGGGGCCAGCAGCGGAAAGGCCGTCGTGATGTACGCGGCGAAGACTGTCATCGACACGGCCAGGGTCAGCACATAATCGACCAACAGCGCCGCAGCGACGACCAGCCCGGCACGGGGACCGAGGTTCTTCGACGCGACCTCGTAGTCGCCGCCTCCGGACGGGTAGGCCTTGACGTTGATGCGGTAGCAGGCGACGATCACGAGGATCACTGCGCCGACAGCAACACCGATCCAGGGTGCGACGGTGAGGGCGACGAGCGATGTCAATGACAGGGCCAGCAGGATCTCGTCCGGGGCATAGGCTACGGAGGAGAGCATGTCGGAGGCGAAGACGGGCATCGCGATGCGCTTCTTCAGCACCGGCGTACGCCTGTCCTCACTGCGGAAGGGCCGTCCAACGAGTAGTCTTTTGACGGCATCAGAAAAACTGCTGGCCACGTGCACCAATGGTAGATCACTGCGGAGAGGATTACCCATGCACTTCGTGATTATGGGCTGCGGCCGAGTCGGAGCGTCCTTGGGCAAAGCCCTCGATGCCAATGGGCACTCGGTGGCAGTCGTCGACCGCAACCCCGATGCGTTTCTCAAGCTCGGCAGGGATTTCAGCGGATCCACCATCACCGGCATCGGGTTCGACCGTGAGACTCTCTCCCAGGCGAAGACTTCGGACGCCTACGCCTTCGCCGCAGTCTCCAGCGGAGACAATTCCAATATCCTCGCCGCGCGTGTCGCCCGCGAGACCTTCGGCGTAGTCAACGTCGCGGCCCGAATCTACGATCCCAATCGCGCCCAGGTGTTCGAACGGCTGGGCATTCCCACCGTTCCCACGGTGAGGTGGACGGCCGACCAGGTGATGCGCAAACTCGTCCCGCAGGGATCGATCACCGAATTCCGCGAACCCTCGGGCAGGCTCGTGCTCGCCGAGGTCCATCTCGATCCCGGGTGGGTGGCCAGACCGATCAAGGAGATCGAGACCCGAACCAAGGCACGGGTCGCCTACGTCACCCGATTGTCCGAGGGCATCCTCGCTCATGAGGATCTGCTCCTCCAGGACGGAGACCTGGTCCATCTGATGTGCCCGGTGGACCGCCTCGGCGAGATCGAGAAGATTCTGGACCAGCCGGTGCGAACAATGGAGGAAGAATGAGAGTCGTCATCGCCGGGGCCGGATCCGTCGGTCGGTCAGTGGCCCGGGAGCTCATCGACAAGAAGCACACAGCCCTGCTCATCGACCAGAGCAAGGAGGCGCTGGGACATGAGCGCATACCCGGAGCCGAATGGCTGCTCTCGGATGCGTGCGAGTTGGCGGGTCTGGGTGAGGCGAAGCTCGAGGAAGCCGACGTGGTCGTCGCCGCGACCGGAGACGACAAGACCAACCTCGTTCTGTCTCTGCTGGCCAAGACCGAGTTCGGTGTTCCGCGCACAGTGTCACGGGTGAACAATCCGAAGAACGAGTGGCTCTTCGACGAGAACTGGGGCGTCGACGTAGCAGTGTCGACGCCGCGCCTGATGACGGCTCTGGTCGAGGAGGCCGTCGAGGTGGGCGGCCTTGTGCATCTGATGAGCTTCGAACGCGGTCAGGCGGGCCTGATGGAGTTCACGGTCCACGAATCGTCGGCACTCGTCGCCTCACGGATCGGCGACATCGCCTTCCCGCTCGACACGGTGCTCGTCGCGGTCATTCGCAATTCCCGGGCATTCGCGCCCAGCGCCGATAACGTGGTCGAAGCCGGCGACGAGCTGTTCTTCCTCTCCTCGCCGGATCAGGAAGGTGCTCTGCTGAGTCTCCTGCAGACTCCCGCGCAATGAGCACGAACTCTGTTCGCCGATGACGCCGAGATCAGCTCACTCGTGGTCTTCGCGGGTCTGGATCAGCTCGTAGACCGGGTTGTGGCCCTTCAGCACTCCGTCATGGCTGCAGAAGCGGCCCTCGAGGACGATCAGTGCTCCCGGCCTGATTCCGCTGATCTCACGACGGCCCAGGAACTGCGCGTGAACCTCTCCGGTTCCATCGGCAACCGTGATATGCAGACGAGGGCTGTCGCCGCTGCATGACTGCGTCACCGCGCTGACGACGCCGGCGATCCTCGACAGCTGCCGGGGCGTGAGGTCCCGGACGCTGATGACGCCGGGAATCTGGGACAGCAGCCTCAGATCGGCCCGCGCCTCGGCGTCCCTGGACCCGAAATCACGCACGAGGCGTGTGAAGAGTTCCAGCATGGGGACTCAGCGGACCTCGGTGATTTCCGGTCCGCGTTCGAACGGGTTGAGCTCGTCCTTGTCCTTGCCCTCATCGCTGTTCTCGGAATCTGCGTCGACCTGAGGCGCAGTGAGCACGATGAGCTCACGCGGAGCCATCGCCTCCTGCCCTCTGTCGACGACGACTCCGCGGAAGAGTGCGCTGAGTTCGGACCGGATCTCTTCGTCGGTGACGGCCTTGCCGGAGAACACCGCGCGGACGAACCACCGCGGACCGTCGATCCCGGCGAAGCGCATGGCGCGCTTCCCGGGGCGACCGTCCTCTGTCTTGGCAGGGACTTCTACAGCCAGTTCTCTGCCCAGCGACGTGTGGAGCTCCGATGCTTCGCCGCCCTGTGAGGTGACGCTGCCTGTCAGCTGTTTGCGGACGGTGTTCCACAGACCTTCCGACCGTGGTGTTGCGAAGGCCTGCAGCTGGATCCCGCCGCCTTCATGGATGAGAGTCACAGCCAGCACACGTTGGGAGTCGTCATCTGTGTCCAGACGCACTTGCATGCCGTCGACGACGGGTACCTTGAGAGCTCCCAGGTCGAGCCTGTTGAGCTCAGGGAAGTCTTCGCCGGCGTCGAACGGGCCCTTCTCAGAGCGGTCGTATGGAGCGGACTTCTCGAGCAGGGCGTCCTCGTCGAGTTCGTCGACGTCTTCGTCATCGGTCGAATCCTCCGACTCCGTCGAGTCGGCCTCATCCGAATCGCTGCCGGTCCGGTCCGAATCATCGTCGATCAAGTCCGACTCGCGGTCGATCAAGTCCGACTCGCCGTCGGTCGAGTCCTCGGCCTCGGTGTCATTTGTCACGGCGTCGTCGACGTCGTGCTCCTCGTCGACAGTGTCGTCGATCTTCTCAGCGGAGGATTTCTTGGAGAATCGAGAGAACAGTCCCATGGTCGTTCACACCTCTTTTTCGGTCAGACCTGCTTGTACCCCACCAGTGGAGCCGAAGCCCCCTGCGCCACGATCGCTGTCGTCCAGCGACTCGACGAGGGTGAAGTCTGCTTGTTTGATTTCTTGGATGACGAGCTGGGCGATGCGGTCCCCACGCGATATGCGCACAGGGATCCGCGCATCGAGGTTGATCAGCGGCACCTTGATCTCGCCTCGATAGCCGGCGTCGATCGTGCCCGGGGCATTGATCACGGTCACACCGTGTCTGCTCGAAAGGCCCGAGCGTGGGTGGACGAACCCTGCGGTGCCGATCGGCAGCGCGATCGCGATGCCGGTGGGCACGACCTTCCGCTCGAACGGTTCGAGGACGAAGTCGATCGCCGAGCACAGGTCGGCGCCCGCGTCCGACGCATGTGCGTACGAGGGAGGAGTCATGCCTGTGTCGAGGCGTCTGAGGTCAATCTTCAGGATATCTGCCACAAAGAAGCACTCTAACGCCGAAGCCTGAGCGCTTCCAAAAAGTCCGTTATGGGAGAATGGGCCCATGGCAACGACTCAACCCGATACCCGCGTGGTGTACACGGAGAAACTTCGCCCATCCGTCGGCATGTGGATTCTCATCGCGATCGCCGCGGCCTCGACCGCGCTCATGGTCTTCCCAGTGTGGAAGATCGGCGCCGTCATCCTTCCGGTGATCAGCTTCATCCTCTTGGCCTGGTGGCTGCGTTCGCTCGGGATCTCCATCATCGTCACCGAGCGGCAGCTTTTCGTCGGCGATGCACATATCGATCGCCGCTATGTCACCGACGCCACCGGCTACGACGCCGAGGGTGCGCGGACGGCCCGCGGACCGGATCTCGACGCGCGGGCCTTCCTCATGCTCCGGCCCTGGGCCAAATGTGCGGCGCGCATCGACATCCATGACGAGACCGACCCGACCCCTTATTGGCTGGTCTCGAGCAAGCGACCGATGGAATTCGCCGCCGCGCTCACACCCTGAGGCACACACCCTGAACAATCGGCCTGACACGCCGGCACGCTGACACGCAGACGCTCGACTCAGCCGAGACACAGAAACGCGCCCCGACGAGGGCGCGTTCTTGCTTCGTCCGACAGGCGATTCAGCCAGCACAGTCCGTGCAGATGGGGACTCCACCCTCTTCACTCGCCAGCTGCGAGCGATGGCGCACCAGGAAGCATTCCATGCAGGTGAACTCGTCATTCTGCTTGGGCAGCACCCGAACGGAGAGCTCTTCGTTCGACAGGTCCGCACCGGGCAGTTCGAACCCTTCCGCAACCGCGGTCTCATCTTCGTCAATCTTGCTGGCCTGCGCCTGCGAGCGTGAAGCCTTCAGCTGTTCAATCGAATCGCTTTTGATTTCATCGTCTTGCTTACGAGGTGCGTCGTAATCGGTTGCCATATGGCTCATCGCTCTCTGTCGGGGGTGCTGAGGAGGATTTTCTACCCCTCTCGCCAAACGTGTCCCCAGCATTGTGCACTGTATGCTTGCTGTTGGCAAGATCAGATCGTCCATGTTCACGGTGATTCTCGTCACTGACGAATCGCCTCGTGACAGCTCACACATACGACTCTCGAAAAGCTCTGCGAGAATACATAGGTCGAATAACGCCGACAGCATTGTGTCGGTGAATGAAACTGGGATCGTCCCGCGCATGGGTGACGCCCCGAGGAAGGACGGATACACGATGAGTGAATTCGCAAATCAACTCGATACCAGGATCGACGATGTCCGTCATCGCATTCATGAAGCACGGTCAGAAGGGGACGACTACCTCGTCGAGACCCTCATAGATGACCTGCAGAACCTCTTGGAACTTGCCGATCGCAATGATGTGGACACCGGTCCGATCGTTGCGGTCATCGCAGCAGAGACCGGAGCGATACCGGTCGTTCCCGAACCGAAAGAAACCTGACTCTTCGGGAAGACCGAACGAAGAATCCCTCCTCTGCAGATCGTGCAGAGGAGGGATTTCTGTTTCGAGCAGATCGCTCAGCGGCGCGGCACTCAGGCCGGCCAGTTGGGCTCGGTCGTCCGTTCGATGCGTCCGCGGCAGCAGTCGATGCTGCACGCGCCGCTGCCGGGAGTCAGCGCAGTGGAACCGGCAATCACCGGGGCAGACGTCTGCTCGCCGCGAAGCTGTGCTGTCCTCTCCTCGACGAGGTCGACGAGCCCGGACACGAACAGGGGGTGCGTACCGACGGTCCCGACACGGGTGAAGGCGAAGCCGAGTTCGGCGGCGGTCTCCTTCGCCTCGGTATCGAGGTCGAAGGCCACCTCCATGTGATCGGAGATGAATCCGATCGGAACGACGATCACACCGGCGACTCCGTCTTCGGCGAGCTCCGTCATCCGATCGTTGACATCCGGTTCGAGCCACGGCACCTCCGGCGACCCCGAGCGGGAGCAGTAGACCAGCTCTGCCGGAAGGGTCTCGGATGCTGACAATTTATCCAGGAGGTGGGCCATGAGCTCTTCGTGCTGTGCGCGATAGCCACCGGTTGTCACCGCAGAGGCGTCCTGCATGACGTTGGGGATCGAATGCGTGACGAACAGGATGCGATGCTTCGCCGTGTCGAGGGCACCGACCTGCTTCGTGAAGTCGGCGATGCCCTCTCGCAGGAGGAGTGCGCAGGCCTCGGCATAGCCGGGGTGATTGTAGAACTGCCGGATCTTGTCGATCGTGACGGACGTGCCTTCGGCGGACAGCTCCTCAATCGTCTTGGCGAAGTCCTCACGATACTGACGACAGGAGGAATACGACGAATACGCCGAGGTGTCGATGGACAGGAACCGGGTCCGGCCGGCCTGCGCCTCGGCGCGCACCACATCGGTCAGGTACGGCTCCCAATTGCGGTTACCCCAGATCACCGGGGTGTCGATTCCGCGACGCTCGAGCTCGTCGCGCAGAGCCTGCAGAAGCGCCTTGTTCTGATCATTGATGGGCGACTTCCCACCGAAGCCGTAGTAGTGCTCACCGACTTCTTCGAGTCGCTCCTCCGGTATGCCGCGACCGGCGGTGACGTTCTTGAGGAATGGGACGACTTCTTCTGGAGCCTCCGGTCCCCCGAATGACATGAGGACGAGAGTGTCAATGGGTGCAGTGTTATTCACAGTTACCCATTTTACAGCCTGTAGAGGGTCTGCGCCGGTTGTCCGCACAGTGAGTCAGACCCGCTCAGCGATCAGGTCTGCCATTTCGCGACTCGCGCGCAAATCTGCCCTATGGGCGGCTCCGGACGTGACACGATGCAGAGGAGACGCGATAAAGGAGCTTAAGGCATGCGTGAACTGATCTTGAACGGAGTCGACGCCGACGGCACTCATCTGCTGCTGAACGACGAGAACGGGCTGCAGTATCGATTGGCTCTCGACGAAGCTCTCTACGCTGCTGTCCGCAAGGACCGCACCACGGCCAAGCCGGACACCCCCGTTCGTCCCCGTGACATCCAGGCGATGATCCGCGGCGGCATGAGCGCTGAGGAGGTCATCTCCTCGACGGGTGCCGATATCGAGCAGGTCCGCACCTATGAGCGTCCGGCCCTCGCCGAACGAGCGCACACGGCCTACAGGGCCAGTCAGCATCCGATCTATTCCGATCATGACCCCAATGGCGACCCCACTCCTCTGATGGAACTGTGCCAGACTCGTCTGGCCATGCGCGACGTCGACATCGAGACGATGGATTGGGATGCGTGGAAGCAGCAGGACGGCAACTGGTACATCCAGCTCAGCTTCACCGCCGCTGATCGGACCCGCACGGCCGGGTGGAACTACTACCGCCGGTCCCTGACTCCCATCGACGACGAAGCGAAGTGGCTGGCCGATTCGGGACCGACCGACACCGGACCGATCCCGAACTACGGAACCGGTGCCGAACGTCAGAAGATCACCGAGGAGATCGATACGCCCTCAACTCCTCCGACTCCGGCGCAGCCTTCTCCTGCCGCCCGTGATCACCAGGCAGAGACAGGACGGATTCTGGAGAATCTGCGCAAACGACGTCGCCATGACGAGGAAGATGAACCGCGTGGTCGACTCCGTGCGGTCACGGAGGATCCGGAGACTCACCCGCAGGGCGCGCACACAGCGCCCGGACGGCCGACAGATGCCACCGATGACGAGGTCTTCGCCTTCGAAGATCCTTCATCAGGGGTCGATCCGGACGAGCCTCAGGAGCCGACCCAGGAGGTCGGCAGATTCGACGATGACCAGCAGCTTTCCCTGCTCAATGAACCTGGTGTCAGCGAAGAGGAATCTCGTGTCAGCGAGGAATCGACTCAGCTCAAGGACACAGAGTCGAAGTCGAAGGCCAAGAAGAACAGCCGCGCATCGATCCCCAGCTGGGACGAGATCATGTTCGGCTCGAAGCGCGACTGAGCTCACTTCCCAGCTCGACCAGCTGGTCGCCGTCAGCGATCAGACTGCGATCATGAGTGACCATCACAACGGTGTGTGAGTCAAGGCTCCGCCGCAGGTCGGTCACCAACCCGTGCGCCATCTCATCGTCGAGGTGTGCCGTCGGTTCATCGAGTACGATCACGTCCGCTCCGCTCAGGAGGGTCCTGGCCACGGCCAATCGCTGGCGCTGTCCGCCGGAGATGTCTGCTCCGTGGTCGCCGACCCAGATCTCCAGGCCGGCCGGATCGGCCCATTCGCCCAAGCCCGCACTGGTCAGTGCCGCACACATCTCCTCGGTGGTGGGTGTGTCGCTGCGCGCGATCGCCAGATTGCCCCTCACAGTCGACCGGAAGACATGTGCCTCCTGCGGACACCACGCGATTCGTCCGGCAAGCTCCGTCGGCGCCAAGCCGAGCACATCCGTTTCGCGGCCCCCACCGTCTTCGGCTCGGTAGGAGCCTGACCATGGGTCGAGGAAACGCAGCAGCACACTCAGCGTCGTCGACTTGCCCGCGCCGCTGTCACCGTGCAGAACGGTCCACCGGCCTCTCTGAGCACGCAGATCGACATCCTCGACGACGGGTCCGGCGTCCCACCCGACACTCATGCCTTCGAGCTCGAGCGCTGTGAACGCACTCACCTCGAACGCGCCCGCAGCAGAGTCCTCGTGAGTGCGGCGCTCGGCCGCGGTGCCCGACCGGGCGGGTGACAGCTCGGGAAGACGGTCGAGGACGACCCCGAGGCTGGGCAGCGCACGGAATGCCAGCAGCGACTGTGAGAACACGTCGGCCGAGCCCAGCGCCATGAGGACGACGACGGCCAGAATTTCCGTCGGTGCCGAGGAGGTCATCGCGATGAGCACCGCTGTGGCCACCGTGCTCAGCTGCAGCCAGAGTTGAGCGGCCCCGAAGTTGCGTGAGGAACGACGCTGAGCCGACTGCAGTTCCCGCTCTTCGCGGCTGAGGACCGTGAGAACCGCATTGTCTGCACGATTCGCTCGCAGGTCCGTTTTGGCATTCAGTGCGCGTGCCAGGACTGACAGTATCCGGTTGCGGGCGGTTCGGACGCGGGCGGCAAGCCCGCTTTCACTCCTGATGACCAATACCGGCAACAGGACCAGGTTGAGAATGCCGAGGACCAGGAACAACGGCAGCGAGGTCGGGTCGAGCGCCCAGGTGGCGATGAGCACAGCAACGAAGACCAGCGCCGAGGCGATCGGGGGGAACAGGGTCCGCGGAATCAGGTCCCGCACATCATCGGCATCGGAGACCATGGTGCGCAGTGCTGCATCAGAGGTCAGCAGCTTCCGGTCCCCCATGCCGACCGCCTCGAAGTGCTCCCAGAGACGAGAGCGCAGCCTGGCCAACGAGGCGAAGATCGCCGAGTGCAGTTTGAGGCGGCTGAGATAGAGCAGGACCGATCGGCTCAGCCCGAAGAACCGCACACCGACGATGGCGACCATGAGAATCATGATGGGAGGCTGGTAGGAGGCCTCGACGATGAGCCAGGCCGAGACTGCGGTCAGTGCGATCGCGGCCAGGCTCGAGGCGCAGGACGAGAGCAGAGCGATGATCATGTTCGGAGTCAGCAGCGGCATGCTCGAGCGCAGGAGCGTCCACCGACGGCGAAGAGTCGACGCCGTCCGCTTCATTGACGAGCCACGGCCCTCGGCCACCGTGTCCGCGACCTGTGGCCCGCTACCCGCAGCCGAGTGAGTGGGCATGGCGGGGTCGGCGGGCATGGCGGGGTCGGCGGGCATCGCCGAATCGGCGCCCGCTGCCGGACCAAGTTTCTGCGACTCGGTGCCCTGCCCACGTGTCTGCACCGACGCTGCGGCACTCGTGGCGGAATCGGCACCCGTGGGGGAATCGGCACCCGTGGCGGAATCAGCACTCCCGGCACTCACAGAGGAAGTGGACTTCCGTGGGACGATCTCCTCGGCGGCGAGTGCGGCGACGCGGTCATCATGGCTGGCCAGGATGACACGGACGCGTGCTGCCGCCTCGGCGATCAGGCCGATGATGATCTCCGCGTTCTCATCATCGAGATGAGCGGTCGGTTCGTCGAGCACGAGCGCCTCGGCGTCGTCCTCTATCAGGTGCAGCACCCGGACGAAGGCGAGCCGACGAAGCTGGCCAGGACTCAGAGCAGACGTCGACAGCTTCACGTCCTCGGGCAGGCGGGCATTGCTCAGAGCCGCCCCCTGTTGTGAGCGCGGGAGACCGTAGACGTCGAGTTCGGCTCCGATCGTCGCACCGAAGATGTGGGGAGCCTGTGGCACGAATGCGACCCGACGCGGGGTCATTGTGGTTCTGGCTCCGGCGGGGAGATTTCCGGTCAGGGCCGCCAGGATTGTGGATTTGCCTGCGCCCGAGGCGCCGCGGACCGCGGTGATGCCCGGTGTGACCGGGACATCACCGGTCCACTCGATCCTCGTCCGGTTCGGGTAGATCACATGGTGCCCGGCTCCGGCCGCGTCATCGCGGTCGGCCCCGTCCTGCGCCGCAGTGTCCGTGCTGGCGATCAGCGCATGTGCGCGATTCTGTGCCTCGCGACCGTTCTCGCTGGCGTGGTAGCCGGAGCCGAGTTCGCGCAGCGGGATGAAGCACTCCGGTGCCAGCAGCAGGACGAAGAGGCCGGAGCTCAGATCCATGGTCCCGTAGACGAGTCGCAGGCCGATGACAACGGCGACCAGAGCCACAGAGATCGTGGCGATGAGTTCGAGAGCAAGGCTGGAGAGGAATGCGATGCGCAGGGTTGCCAAGTTCGCGCTGTGGTACTTTTCGCCCAGGGCTCGCAGTCGACGCGCGTGATCTCTGGATCGTCCGAGGCCGATGAGCACGGGCAGCCCCTCGGCCAACTCGGCCAGATGATCGGACAGGCGCTCGAGCGCCGTGCTGCTCGCGACCGTCGAGTCCTTCGTGAATCGACCGATGAGGATCATGAAGACCGGAACCAGCGGCAGGCACAGGGCGATGATGACCGCTGAGAGGACATCGGTGAACACGATGCGCACAAGCAGCGTCACGGGGACCACTGCCGCCGCGCTCAGTGCGGGCACCACGGTCGTGAAGTAGTCGTCGAGGTCGTCGATGCCGCGTGTGACGGTCACTGCCGTATTCATGCGCGGCTGTCCGCGCCCGGTGAGCAGGGACCTGAGAATCGAGGATCTCAGCCTCTGCTTGTTCACGGCAGCCAGGGAGGTCCCCAGACTGTGGTCGGCCCACAGACTCGCTCCTCGCAGCGCAGCCCCGAGGAGTCCCAGCACCGCCCAACCTGCAACGGGGCCCGTGCCGACGATCGATCGCACCAGGGCCTCGGCGATGAGCACGATGCCGACGGCGCGCGCCAGGGCGCTGAACAGGGAGAGGAAGAATCCGCGTTGGCCGCCCGGCAGGTCGAACAGGATCTGAAGCGGTGATCTCATGACCGGATCGCCACCGGAACACGATGCGCTTCGGGAATGTGCGTCTCCGCGATCCGGCCCAGGAACATCCGATAGCTGAAGATCTGGTAGCCGATGATGATCGGCAGGCAGATCACAGTCACGACCAACATCACCGTGAGGGTGTAGTCCGATGACGACGCCGAGGCGATGGTCAGCGAGTTCGCCGGATCCAGGGTCGACGGCAGCACGTTGGGGTAGGCACCGGCGAACACGGCGAAGAGCCCGGAGACGAGGTAGATGCCATGCAGGACGAATGCCGCCTTCTCCGCGCCCGCACGCACGGCGAAGTATGCCGCCAGGAGCGCGATCACCGCAACGACGACGACTGCCACGAGCCACGTGCATTCGGTGATGGAGAGGCCGAACCAGACGAGGAAGCCGATCGAGCAGGGCAGCATCAGCCTCCGCGCCCACAGCTGAGCCTTCTCCCGCATATCGCCCTGGGTCTTCAGCCCCAGGAAGATCAGTCCGTGGACGAGAGCGAACCCGATCCCGCCCAGGCCACCGAAGACTGCGGGCCAGCCGAACCACGCGAAAGCTCCGCCGACGAGGTCACCATGCTCGTTGAGAGGCAGTCCGGTCGAGGTGATGGCGAGCAGGGCACCGATGAAGAACGCGATGCCGGTCGAGCCCACGGCCATCGCCCACGTCCAGAAGGACTTCCACGCCGCACTGTGCCCCTTGCCGCGATATTCGATGGCGACGGCCCGGAAGATCAATGCCAACAGGCACAGCGTCAGTGGGATGTAGAGAGCGCTGAGCAGGGAGGCGTACCAGTGCGGGAAGGCGGCGAAGGTCGCACCGGCTGCGGTGATCAGCCACACCTCGTTCCCGTCCCATGTCGGTCCGATCGTGTTGAGCAGCACTCGTTTCTGCCGTTCGGTCCGACTCAGCACCGGCATGAGCATTCCGACTCCGAGGTCGAAGCCGTCGAGGAACAGGTATCCCATCCACAGCACGATGATGAGGACGAACCAGATCGCAGCGAGAGTTTCCATCGTGTCTCCTCCTCAGTACGCGAACGACAGAACGTCGTCTTCGTCGTTCGTGATCCGCGGGGTGTGGTTGATCTTGGTGACCTCAGGCATCGCCGAGGCGACCCCTCCCCTGATGTAGACGATGAGCAGCCGCAGCTCGACGACCATGAGAATGCCGTAGACGAGGCTGAGACTGATCAGTGAGAACAGGAGCATTCCCGGGGTGAGTTCGGGCGAGAGCGCCGCCTGGGTGAACATGTACACTCCGTCCTGTCGTGCGGGATTCGGCGCGACCACGAACGGCTGACGTCCCATCTCCGTGAAGATCCAGCCGGCGGAGTTCGCGATGAATGGTGCCGTGATGGACAGGACCGCCCCGCGCATCAGCCAGGCCGAGGCGGGGACGGTGCCCTTGCGGGTCAGCCACAGCGCCAGAGCGCTGACTCCCGCTGCGATCATGCCGAATCCGATCATGAGCCGAAACCCCCAGTAGGTGACGATCATGATGGGCTGGTAGTCGATCTTCTCGCCGGAGTGCTGGCCGTAGCGTTCGTCCTCGGGCAGATGGGTGCCGTACTTCTCCTGGTAGTCAGGAAGCAGAGTCGTCACTCCGTGGACCGGAGTGTTGAAGTCACCGTTGGCGAGGAAGGAGAGCAGCCCCGGGATCTCGAACACGTTCTCCACCCCGTCGCAGTCGTTGGACGAGGGATCTCCGATCGTGAGCACCGAGAACTCGGTGCCGTCGTGGCAGGCGGCTTCGGCCGAGGCCATCTTCATAGGCTGCTGTTCGAACATGAGCTTGGACTGGACGTCACCGGTGATCGCCACACCGGCGAAGGCGACGATGCCGACGACCGCACCGATGCGCAGGGACCGGATCCAGACCTGATGATCAAGGGCATCCCTGCCGGGCACATCGGGTGCGGACCCGACGACGACCTTCCCATCGGGTCCGATGGTGTCGATACCGTCCTTGCGTCGGCGGTACAGGTGATACCAGGAGATTCCGAGCAGGAAGGCACCGCCGACCGCCAACGCGCCGCACAGCGCGTGAGTGTAGGCAGCGATCGCCGTGTTGTTCGTCAGCACCGCCCAGACATCGGTCATCACCGGCCTGCCGTCGACCATTTCGACACCGACCGGATGCTGCATCCACGAGTTCGCGACAATGATGAAATAGGCGGAGATCCACGACCCGATCACAGCGCACCACAGGCTGCCCAGGTGGACTGCACGCGGGAGTCTGCCCCAGCCGAAGATCCAGAGCCCCAGAAACGTGGATTCGAGGAAGAACGCGAGCAGAGCCTCCAGCGCCAGGGGCGCGCCGAAGACGTCCCCGACGAAGCGGGAGTATTCACTCCAGGCCATACCGAATTGGAATTCCTGGACAAGGCCGGTCGCCACGCCCATGATGAAGTTGATGAGGAAGAGCTTCCCGAAGAACTTGGTGCTGCGCAGGTAGATCTCGTTGCCCGTGCGGTGGTACATCGTCTGCAGGATCGCGACGAGCATCCCGAGGCCAAGGGTGAGCGGGACCATCCAGAAGTGATAGACGGTGGTGATGCCGAATTGCCAGCGCCCGATGAGAACCGGATCCAGGTCCATGGGTACTCCGTTCATGGAAGACCTTATTTCTACGACACGTAGAATTCTACAGCGCGTAGAAGCATATGCCGCATAGTTTCGCCATCCGAGACCCGCCGTCCCAGACCGCGCACCTCTGCCCGTCTGCGCTCACCCGCCTCCGCAGACACGGGCGGACGAGGTGCCTAGCCGAAGTGGACCCACGCGGGGCCGAATCGTGCGCACAGGGGGCAGGTGGTAGCGGCCGAGCCGACTCCGGTCGAGCTCACATGGAATTCGACAGCTTGTAGAGTTAGACTGATGAGGAAAGAAGCACTATTTCGTCGAAGGACAAGGACACCGTGGGAACTCTGGGCGAACTCGAACGCAGCGTCATGGACGCCATCTGGGTACATGATGACGGGTTGAGTGCAGCCGAGCTCCGCGACGTACTGGCGTCACGCGACCTCGCGCTGACCACCATCCACACGGTCCTCACCCGGCTGGAGAAGAAGGGCTTCGTCTCTCGCGATCGCAGCATCCGCCCGCACCGCTACCTCGCGGTCTCAACCCGCGAAGACCACGTCGCAGAGCTGATGACGGAAGTCCTGTCACAAGCTCCGGATCGCCAGGCCGTTCTTGCCCGATTCCTCGGTACCGTGTCGGAAGCCGATACGAAGGCCCTGCGTAATATTCTGGGACGCAATCACTCGACCAACTCCTGAAGCAGGTAATTCCCGAGCATGAGCATCGTGGGATCCGTCCTCGCTGTACTTGCATTCCTCTTAGCCTGGCCGGTTCCTGCCGTGCTCTCCCGGTTTCGGGGAGACCCCATCTCGAACGTCATTCTGTGGCAGGCCGTCGGCCTCTCCGGCGGTCTCTCCCTCATCGGCACAGCGCTGGCATTCGCTGTGGCTCCGGCCGCGAACAGCCTGCCTGAGGGCCTCTGGCGGCTCGCCAGAGGCCAGTCGCACGCTCAGCTGACCGTCTTCGCCTGGATCTTTCTCATCATCGCAGTCGCACTCATCGGACGGCTGCTCGGGTGTCTCGCCCTGACCTTCTATTCCGCTCGCAGAACCCGCATTCGCCATGACGAGATCCTGCATCTGCTCAGCGAACCATCCGCGACCTACACGGATACACGGATCATCACAACCGACGAGGCCGTGGCCTATTGTCTGCCGCAGGGGCCGCGCAAAGGCACTGCGGTCCTCTCAACGGGTCTGCTCGAAGTTCTCAGTGAGGACGAACGCACTGCCGTCATCGCCCATGAGAGAGCCCATCTCGATTTCCGCCACGACGTGCTCGTGATCCCATTCGCTGCGTGGCACCGCGCCCTGCCGTTCTTCTCAGCAACGGCGATCGGCCTCAACTCCGTCAATGGCCAGATTGAACTCATGGCCGACGATCAGACGCGAGAGCAGGTCGACCCGGCGATTCTGGCGCAGGCGGTGCGCGCAGCCGCAGACATCAGCCCTGAGCATCGCAGCGATCTCTCTACCCAGCGGATCGACCGTCTCTCACGGCCCCTGAGTCCTGCACGGGTGCCGGTGCGCGTGACCTCGACCCTCATTGCGCTGGGTCTGCTGCTCGTGCCCAGCCTGCTTCTGTTCGCCCCCGTGGCGTCCGCGTTCTGACCCACCGGAACATACTTGGTTCTGCCCCACGGGAACACACCGTCTGCGGAACCCGACTCAGCTGTCGATGCGCTCGGCGTCGAGAACAGCGGCGCCTGAGACGATGAATTCCTTTCGCGGACCGACAGAAGACCCCATCAGGAGCTCGAAGGTGTTCTCTGCCGCCTCGGCGTCGGCCATCGTGACCCGGCGCAGGGTGCGCATGCTGGGATCCATCGTCGTCTCCGCCAATTGGTCGGCGTCCATCTCGCCGAGCCCCTTGTACCGCTGAATGGGCTCCTTGTACGTCTTCTTCGACTTCTCCAGCTTCTTCAGCAGCGTGTGCAGCTCAGCCTCGGAGTAGGTGTAGACGACGTCGTTCGGCGTTCCCCGCTTCGTGACGACTTCCACACGGTGCAGGGGCGGCACGGCCGCGAACACCCGGCCCTGCTCGACCAACGGCTTCATGTAGCGGAAGAAGAGAGTCAGCAGCAAGGTGCGGATGTGGGCACCGTCAACGTCTGCATCGGTCATGATGATGGCACGCCCGTAACGAGCCGCGTCCATGTCGAAGCTGCGGCCGGAGCCGGCCCCGATGACTTGGATCAGTGCAGCACATTCGACATTGGCCAACATGTCGGACAACGATGCCTTCTGCACGTTGAGGATCTTGCCGCGGATCGGAAACAGCGCCTGATGGTCGGAGTTGCGCGCAGATTTCGCCGTACCCATTGCGGAATCGCCCTCGACGATGAACAGCTCTGTGTCCTCCACCCCGTTGTCACGGCAGTCGTAGAGCTTCGCCGGCAGGGACGATGCCTCAAGAGCCGTTTTGCGACGCTGGTTCTCTTTGTGGGTGCGCGCCGAGATACGTGACTTGAGTTCTGCAACGACCTTCTCCATGAGAACGGCTGCTTGCTGCTTCTCTGCGCGTTTGGTCGAGGACAGGATGTCACCCAGCTGCTTCTCGACCGTTTTCGCCACAATCTGCTTGACTGCGGCCGTACCCAGGACCTCTTTGGTCTGTCCTTCGAACTGGGGCTCGGACAACTGCACCGTCACCACAGCGGTCAGACCGGCCAGCACGTCGTCCTTCTCGAGCTTGTCCTTGCCCAACTTGAGTTTGCGGGCATTGGCTTCGACGGCCTTGCGCATCGCTTTCAGGCTGGCCTGTTCGAAGCCGGCCAGGTGGGTTCCGCCGTGCGGTGTGGACACGACGTTGACGAAGGACTTGACCTTCGTGTCGTAGCCGGTCCCCCAGCGCAGGGCGATGTCAACGCCGACCTCGCGCTCGACCTCTTTCGAGACCAGATGACCCGAGGAGTCGAGTACCGGGACGGTCTCACTGAACTTCCCTGAGTTCTGCAGACGCCACGTATCCGTCATCGGCGGATCGATCGACAGATGGTCGACGAACTCGGTGATGCCGCCGTCGAAGCGGAAGACCTCGACGCGCTCGGCGATGACCTCTCCGGTCTCGTCACGGGCCACTCCGCGGCGGTCTTCGATCCGCAGCTCAAGTCCGGGAACCAGGAACGCGGTCTGCCGTGCGCGCTCGACGAGATGCTGATAGTCGAACTGGGCCTTGGACAGGAAGATCTGAGGGTCGGCCCAGTACTGGACACGGGTGCCAGTGACTCCCCTCTTCGCCTTGCGGACGATGTCGAGTCCCGTCGGCTCGTGGAATTCCTCGAACGGGTTGTCGGGGCCGGGCTTGCCGGAGGAATCGTCGAAGCGCCCCGGCACGCCTCGGCGGAAGGACATCTTGTGGACTTTCGACCCACGTGTGACTTCGACATCGAGCCGAGCGGAGAGCGCGTTGACGACCGAGGCGCCGACTCCGTGCAGACCGCCGGACGCGGCATAGGAGCTGCCGCCGAACTTGCCGCCGGCATGAAGCTTGGTCAGGACCACCTCGACGCCGGTCAGCCCCGTCTTCGGCTCAATGTCCACGGGGATGCCTCGGCCACTGTCGGAGACGGCCACCGAGCCGTCGGGTTCGAGTTCGATGAGGATGGACGTGCCGAAGCCGCCCAGAGCCTCGTCGACGGCATTGTCGATGATCTCCCAGAGACAGTGCATCAGCCCTCGGGAATCAGTGGTCCCGATGTACATGCCCGGACGTTTGCGAACCGCTTCGAGCCCCGACAGCACGGACAGATGCCTGGCGCCGTAACTTTCCTCTTCCACACGTTTCCTCTCGTTCGATTAAATTCTAATCCCTCGGCCGGCTCTGTCTCTGCCATTGGGTGCCGTGTCTCGTTTCGATTCGGCCGAAACGTCCCGGTTCACGGCATTATTGCTGGAACAATGGCAGTATGTCTCCTCGTCACAGCGTCCTGGCCCCTCTTCTCTGCGCGACTCTCGCTCTTCCGGGTCTCGCCGGGTGCGGTGCGAGCTCCCCGTCGACACCCGACACGTCCACACCTATGGCGCCCGAGGCGATGTCGAGTCCGACCAGCCCTGACACGCCGGACACCGCGACGACGGAGCCCGGCATCGACCTCAGCGGTCGGACCGTGGCCATCGACCCCGGCCACAATGGAGGCAACGCCTCGCACCCGAAGGAGATCAACCGCCAGGTGCCGGATGGGCGCGGTGGCACCAAAGCGTGCAACACCACGGGAACGTCAACGAACTCCGACTATCCCGAGACGGATTTCAACTGGGGCGTCGCCCAAAAGTTGGAGCAGGAGCTCGACGACGCCGGCGCCGAGGTGGTCATGAGTCGCGATGACAACACAGGGGTGGGCCCCTGTGTCGATGAACGCGGCACCTTTGCCGACGACGCCGATCTCATGGTCAGCATTCACGCCAACGGCAGCGAATCGGCTCAGGCCGAGGGATTTCATGTCATCGTGGCTGAGCCGGGCAGTTCGGACGCGGTCGAAGACGACTCGAACCGTCTCGCCGATGAGATGAGCCGGTCCATGGCTGATTCCTTCACGTCCAATACAGCTTATGGGAAGAATGCGATCAGTCGCCGTCCCGATCTGGCCGGACTCAACAATGCTTCGGTGCCTGCCGTCATCGTCGAATGCGGTGAGATGCGCAATCCCGGTGAGGCCAAGACCATGGAATCGGAAGCCGGTCAGCAGAAGTATGCCGACGCCTTGATGCAGGGCATCGTCGACTGGTACTGAGCCGACTGCCCAAGGCGGGCTGTCCCAGAGCCTGCTGTCCCGGGGCCGAGCGGCTGCGAATCGGCTCAACCGGCAGAGATGCCGCAATGACCATGGTCGCCTGCAGTCGCGAGAGTTCGCGGCTGCAGGCGATCATGGTCACCGGGCTCATGCCGCAGCAGGGATCAGCCTCAACCGGCAGATTCCTCAGTCCAGATAGTCCCGCAGAACCTGTGAACGCGAAGGGTGGCGCAGCTTCGCCATGGTCTTCGACTCTATCTGACGGATGCGCTCACGTGTGACTCCATAGACCTTGCCGATCTCATCCAGGGTCTTCGGCTGGCCGTCGTTGAGTCCGAAGCGCATCGACACGACACCGGCTTCGCGTTCCGACAGAGTGTCGAGGACCGAGTGCAGCTGTTCCTGCAGCAGAGTGAAGCTGACGGAGTCCGATGGCACGACTGCTTCGGAATCTTCGATGAGGTCACCGAATTCCGAGTCGCCGTCTTCGCCGAGCGGCGTGTGCAGCGAGATGGGTTCGCGCCCGTACTTCTGGACTTCGACGACACGCTCCGGAGTCATGTCGAGTTCCTTGGCGAGCTCTTCCGGAGCGGGCTCGCGTCCGAGGTCCTGCAGCATCTGGCGCTGGACTCGAGCAAGCTTGTTGATGACCTCGACCATGTGCACCGGAATCCGGATGGTGCGAGCCTGATCGGCCATGGCACGGGTGATGGCCTGGCGGATCCACCAGGTGGCATAGGTCGAGAATTTGAAGCCCTTCGTGTAGTCGAACTTCTCGACTGCACGGATGAGACCCAGGTTGCCTTCCTGGATGAGGTCGAGGAAGAGCATGCCGCGACCGGTATAGCGCTTGGCCAGCGAGACGACGAGGCGCAGGTTCGCCTCGAGGAGGTGGTTCTTCGCGATTCGACCGTCGTGGACGATCCACTTGTAGTCCATGGACTCACGCGGTTCGGGGATGTCACCGGCGTCGAGCAGATGCTCGGCGTACATTCCGGCCTCGATGCGTTTGGCCAGATCGACCTCTTCGGCCGCATTCAGCAGTGCGACCTTGCCGATCTGCTTGAGGTAGTCCTTGACGGGGTCAGCGGTGGCTCCCGCGGAGATGACCTGCTGTGCAGGAGCATCTTCCTCGTCGGCATCGGAGACGATGAAGCCGCCTGCCTCCGTGACGGCCGCGTTCTTCTCCTTCTCCTCGGAGTTCTTCGTCTCGGTCGCCTCGGCCGGACTCTGCTCAGTGCCGAGGGCGTCTGTTGCGGGCTCGACCGGTTCGCTCGTCTCGAGCACGTCGTCGGACTTCTTCTTCGTCCCTGTGGCCTCGGTCGAATTCGCCGTCGTCTTCTTCGCCCCGGTGGTCTTGGCCACCTTGGCGGCCGTCGACTTCGTCGGAGCGGCCTTTTCGGCCGTCGTCTTATTGGCCGCAGCAGTCTTCTTGGCCCCGGTCTCCGCAGCGGTCGCTGAAGCCGATGTCTTCGTCGTCTTCTTGGCTCCCTTCGTCGCCGCAGTGGTCTTGGATCCTGCGGTGGAGGTCTTGGCGGCCGTTCCCTCCGACTTCTCCGTCACCGTCGTGGATTCCTTATCGACTCTCGGCACGTGTTCACCTTTCGCGAGCGTTGAAACTTCTCGAATGCACCAGGACATTACTAAGACCCATGTCAAGAGGTCCAAGGTTCGGGCCCGAGGGGAACACATAGTTCGCCCATGATGCTATGACAGGGTCAACACCCAATTTTCGCACGATATTCCCGGCTTGGCGAATTGGGCCTCGGACGGCGACGCGGGACTGCGCCGATCACTTCGTTGAGAGGCGCCACACCATCATAGACCTCCCCCGGGACCGCGACGCGCCGACATCAGCCACCGGGGAAGATACCCCTGTTCCACCGCGTCCAGGATCAGAGTCGCCATCGAATTGTCAGCGTCGAGATCAAGCCCCGCCTGCGCATAATGCTCTGCCATCGTCGATCCTCCCAACGACCATTCGAACCATGCGACCACAGCATATGCGGTGGAGCGGACATCGGGGTGCCCCAATGGTATGTAGGTCTTGAGGAACTCGATGCCCAACTGAACATCGCGGGGGCGAGGCGCAGTGGGAGAGAGTCCCACCATGTGCTGCGCGGCCCGCGGTGACTTCGCAAACTTCCGTGCGCGCAGGAAGAGCTGACCGGGGCGGCACCTTTCGATGTCGGTGGGCGCGAAATTCGGATGGTCGAAGCTGAGAATCATCTCGAGTGCGTCTCGGGACCACTTCTCGCACAAGACGGCGTCGATCGCCATGACCGTCTGCAGTGTCATCAGCTCCGAGATGGCGGCCCGGTCAAGGTCGTCCTCCCCCTCCCGCAGTCGAACGAGCCGCGGGTAGCAGTCGGCAAGGATGTCGAAGGCCTCGGCGATGGTCAGCCAGGAATCGCTGTGGCCATTGCGGCTGGTCGTGAATTCGGCTGCCGATACGGGCCTGACCACGAGCTCCTGCGGTGACGCGGCCGGAGAGGAACCTGCTGCGACCAGTTCGGTTGCACAGGCTGAGGTCGAGGCGGCTTCGATCACGGTGCTGATCTGTGCATCCTCGTCGATGCGGCCGAATCGCTCCTCACTGACCCACCACGCACTCAGCGTGTCGATGCCTCGGTCTGCCAGCGACAGTGCGATCTCGTCGATCGCTGCTCGGATGAGTTCTCTGTGGACTCGCGGGTATTCGTCGTCGAGTTCACCGACCGCAGGCAGGGGTGCATCCGAGATGCCGCGCTGGTATTCCGAGTCGTAGAGGACGAGGAACACTCCCGTCGCCGCGCACGCTCCGACGATGAGGTCGCTGTACCATCGACCGCCCTCGGCCACGATGTGGGCCGCGGTGTCCAGGTCGAAGTCGACGCGCAGCGTCGTGGCGCATGTCTGGGCGCCGTGCTCGTCCGTTCCCACGATGATGGCCACCAGACTCTCACGTGGAATGTAGCCGAGAGTGTGGGGCACGATGCCGATGATGTCTTCTGCTGTCTTCGCTGTGGTCTGCATGGCATCACTTCAGCTCCTCCCCCGCCGGATTGACCAGAGCGAAGATTGCGCATGTGGAAACGACGACAGTGTCCACAGCCCGAATGCACACGAGTGCGGGCCGATATCCCCACGCCAAGTCGCGCAGAATTGCCACCGCGGCGCATCTGGCATACAAGTGAGGGGTGGCGAAACGACGGATTTACACAGCACCCGGCTCACAAGTCGTCGAGATCTCGACCGGAACCGCGCGTCTGGAGAAGGTCGACGGTGAGGCCGACAGTTACGTCCTCCATGTCAATGGAGTGCCGTCCTCGTCGATCACTCTGAGCGAGCCGATGCGTCTGGACTTCGAGTATCTGGATTGGATGTCGCGGATCATCGACGTCCAGTTCGCACCCGGTCCGCTGCGAGCGGTCCATATCGGGGCCGCCGGATGCGCACTCGCCCGGGCCCTCCATGCTGGGCGCCCGGGTTCGAAGCAGACGGCGATCGACATCGACCCGGTTCTTCTCGACTACTCGCGCACCTGGTTCGATCTGCCCCGCTCCCCCGGGCTGGCCCTGCGTCCCGGAGACGGCGCTGTCGAAGCCGAGAAGTTCCGTCCCGACACCCTCGACGTTCTCGTCCGTGACGCCTTCGATCACGACTCTGTGCCTCCGGGTCTGCAGACGTCGGAATTCTTCACCACCTGTGCACGCATCCTCAAAGACTCGGGTGTCTACATCGCCAACGTCCCCGATGCCGGCGATCACCGCGTCCTCAGGGCCGAGCTTGAACTGCTGGGCTCCGCCTTCGACCATGTCGCTGCGGCAGCCGAGCCGGGAATCCTCAAGGGTCGCAGACGCGGAAACGTGGTCGTCATCGCCGCGAATTCCCCACTGCGCATTCCCGAACTCGACAGGAGCCTGCGCACTGCGGCGACGATGGCGACCTTCCTCACAGGGCAGGATCTGAAATCGCGATTGGGCCTGTGACGGAACACACCAGGCATGAATCATTGCTTCCAACTACTCCCGGTGGGAAAAGTTCGGCATAATGGAATGCCGATTGGGAAGGTGAGATGACCGAGACTTCAGAAATACGCGTCGAGCAGGACAAGCTTGACGAGCTCTATGCACGACTCGACGAATTGCGGGATGAGGCGACGGCCCGACTGAGCACGGTGAGGATCTCCGAAGTCGGCGGCAATCACCAGCACCGCAGTGAGCGGGATGCGTTCGCGACTCTGTATGAGGACCAGCTGATACGGCTCAACAGTGCCGAAGACGGCCTGTGCTTCGGCCGGCTCGACTTCAAATCAGACGCGGAGCCCAGCTACATCGGACGGATCGGACTCACCGATGCCGACCGTCAGCAGATCCTCATCGACTGGCGGGCACCGGCCTCGGAACGGTTCTATCAGTCGACTGCTGCCAGTCCGGCGGGAGTCGTGCGGCGTCGCCATCTGGTGACGAAGAACCGCGCTGTCACAGACCTCGAGGACGATGTGCTCGACATCGAAGCTCTCGACGATGCGCAGCGGTCGAATCTGCAGGGCGAGGGGGCGCTGATCGCGGCCCTGACCAACCACCGCACCGGGCGGATGGGCGATATCGTCGCGACCATCCAGGCCGAGCAGGATGCCATCATCCGCCAGCCGCTCCAGGGTGTGCTCGTGGTCCAAGGCGGACCGGGTACAGGAAAGACGGCGGTGGCGCTCCACCGCGCGGCCTTCCTCCTCTATCGCCACCGGGAGCGCATCGCCAAATCGGGTGTGCTGCTCGTCGGGCCCTCCCCCGTGTTCCTCAAGTACATCGAGAAGGTTCTGCCCAGCCTCGGCGAGACCGGTGCGCTTCTGCTCACGCCCGGACAGCTCTACCCCGGGCTCGACACCGAGGTCAGTGATGACACGAACGTGGCGGTGATCAAGGGTCGGACAGAGATGGCGGCGGTGCTGAAGAATCACATCGCCAACTACGAGCGGGTCCCGGACCAGGACGTAGAGCTGCGTGTCGGCTCGCACACCATCTGGCTGCGCCGCCGCGACGTGCGTGGAGCGCGCGATCGAGCACGCCGCACCGGAGATGCTCACAACGCTGCCCGGAACGGGTTCGTCTCCGGACTGCTCAAGACCCTCGCGGAGGATCTGGCACGGGAGATGGGCCTCGACGGTGCTGGGGAAAGACTGCCGGAGCTGATGGAGGAGCTGCGCTCGAGCGTGGATGTGCGTCGCGCTCTCAACCTCGCCTGGTTCCCGATCAGTCCTGCTGCGGCGCTGCGTGCGCTGCTGACCAAACCCCACAAACTGCAGGCCGCTGCCGGACACCTGCTCTCACCCGCGGATCAGGAGATGCTGCTCCGCCCGGCCGATGCCGAGCTCACCATTTCCGACGTTCCCCTCCTCGACGAGCTCGCGGAGCTGCTCGGCAGCAGTCCGCAGCAGTCCGCTGCGCGCGACGAGTCCGCTCGGGAGTACGCCGAAGCGGTCCTCGAGATGACGGACACTTCGTCCCTCATCGACGCGGAGACCCTGGCCGCCAGGTGGGAGGAGGAAGGTCCGACGATCACGCTGGCGGAGAGGGCGCTTGACGACCGCGAGTGGACCTACGGCCATCTCGTCGTCGACGAGGCTCAGGAGCTCTCCCCCATGCAGTGGCGCGTGCTCTTCCGCCGGGTTCCCTCGAAGTCCGCCACGGTGGTGGGAGACCTGGCCCAGTCCTCGCATGTGGACAACACCCGGACCTGGCATTCCATTCTGTCCGAATTCGTGGGAGATCGCTACGCCCTCCAGGAGCTCACAGTCTCCTACCGAACGCCGCAGTCGGTGATGGATCTGGCCAACCGTTACCTGCATCGTCATTTCCCGCAGCTCGAACTCGTCGAATCCGTCCGGCAGGGCGGCCCCGATCCGCGGATGGAATCGTTCACCTCGGCGCAGGAGGCGATCAGTGCTCTTGTTCCCACTGTGAAGGACGAGGTCGAATCCGTGGGCGGCGGCAAGATCGCCGTGATCGCGCCCCTCGGCCTCATCGATTCCGTCGCCGAGGTGCTCGCCGACTTCGACATCGGCCGTTCGGTCACCGGCCTCGACCATCAGATCGCAGTCATCACTCCGCAGCAGGCGAAGGGACTCGAATTCGATTCAGTCGTCATCGTCGAACCCGGACTGATCGCACCCGAGAATCACGAGGATGGGGTCGGCGCGCTCTACGTGTCGCTGACGCGAACGACGGATCGGCTGCGGATCCTGGCCGCCGCGCCGACCGAACTGGCAGAGCTCATCGCCGGCTGAATCAGCGCGGCCTCCCGCGCGTTCAGCACATCTGAACGGACGCAGAGCACAGGGCGCATCGGAGTCATCTCCGATGCGCCCTGTGTTTGACTCTGCGCGGACTCGTCTGCGAAGTCCGCCGGATCTGCTGCCCAGGAGTGCATACTCATCTGCCCGAGCGATGACAGTAAAGGGCCGCTTGACGGTTCGGCTTCCCCTCCGAACCGCAAGCGGCCGCGCGCCGAAGCGCGCACTGTCAATGTTACACAAGAATCGGTGTGCTGGACTACTCCGCTCACAGATTTCTGGGGGTGATTTTCTCAGGCTTGGAAATCTTCGGGCATCGCCTGCCTGGCATCTCCCGATTTCAGAGCCGCATCGGCACGCAGTGAGTCGATCGCCGCTTCGAAGTCTTCGAGTGAGTCGAATCCCTGGTAGACGCTGGCGAACCGCAGGTAGGCGACCTGGTCGAGTTCGCGCAGGGGATCAAGGATGCTCAGTCCCACCTCGTCGGCGTCGATCTCGGCGATCCCTTTGGAGCGAATGTCCTCTTCGACCTTCTGCGCCAGCTTCGCCAGATCGTCGTCATTGACCGGTCGCCCCTGACACGCCTTGCGCACACCGGACATGATCTTCTGACGTGAGAACTCCTCCGTCACGCCCGAGCGCTTGATCACGGAGAGGCTGGTCGCCTCCATGGTCGTGAAGCGGCGTCCGCAATGTCGGCACTGACGCCTGCGACGGATCGCGGCACCATCTTCGCTGGTCCGTGAATCGACGACTCGGGAATCTGATTCACGACAGAATGGACAACGCATCTCTACTCCTCGAACCGGATGCTCACGGCCCGACCGTGAGCGGGCAGCGCTTCGCTGTCGGCCAGCACCTCGATGTGGTCGGCAACCTCGGCCAGCGCCGAACGGTCATAATCGATGACCTGGCTGACCTTGATGAATGAGTGCACTCCGAGGCCGGAGCCGTGGGCGGCAGTTCCCATCGTGGGCAGGACGTGGTTCGATCCTGCGCAGTAGTCGCCCAGCGACACCGGTGCCCAGTCACCGACGAACACCGCTCCCCCGTTGGTGATCCGTGCGGCAACCGCATGAGCCTCGGCGGTGTGGACCTCGACATGTTCTCCGGCGTACCCGTTGACGACGTCGATGCCCGAGGCCAGATCGTCGACGAGGACGATGGCCGACTGCTGACCCGACAGTGCGGTGTCGATCCGCTCGTGGTGGACTGCGGCAGGAACCTGGGCGAGAAGCTCCTCCCGCACACGTGCGGACAGATCGGTCGAGTCTGTGACGAGAACGGAGGCTGCGAGTTCGTCGTGTTCTGCTTGGCTGATGAGATCGGCGGCGACGAACGCCGGATCCGCCGTCGAATCGGCCAGAATGATGATTTCAGTGGGTCCGGCGACGGCGTCGATGCCCACCTGGGTTCGCATGAGCGATTTCGCGGCAGCGACGTAGGCGTTGCCCGGACCTGTGATCAGGTCGACAGGTGCCAGCTCCTCGTCATCGTCGAGGCCGTAGGCAAGAGCACCGATGGCCTGAGCACCGCCCATGGCCCAGACCTCATCGACGCCGAGGATGTGAGCAGTGGCGAGGACCGTGGGGTGGGGCAGCCCGTTGCTCTGGGGCGGACTGGCGATCGCCAACGAGGCAGAGCCCGCGGCCTGTGCCGGCACGACATTCATCACCACGGTCGAGGGATAGACGGCCAGCCCGCCGGGCACATAGAGACCGACGCGTTCGATCGGCAGGTGACGTGTCGTCACATGAGCCCCGGAGGACAGTTCGGTGCGGACATCGTCGGGGCGCTGATCGTGGGCGACCTTCCTGGCGCGGGAGATCGATTCGACCAGTGCCGCTTTGACGGCAGGGTCCAGCTCGGCCTCGGCGCGCTTCAGCTCGGAGACCGGAACCCGCAGCGTCTCGAGCTCCACGGAGTCGAATCTCGCTGTGAACTCCTTCACGGCACGAGTGCCCCCGGACTGCACCTCGCTCAGCAGCCCAGCCACTCGTCGTTCGATATCGGCATGCGTCTCGGCGGCACGGGGCAGTCTCTGCTTGAGGAATCTCTTGGTCAGTCGCTCGCCGCGGAAGTCCAGAATGTTCACTCGCACCATTCTAGTCCCCGTCCCTTCACCGATTCGCCCTGCCTCCGGATCAGGCAGTCGGACAGTGCCTCAGGCGGTCAGACAGCGAGAGCCCAACAGTGCTTTGAGGTCACCGTAGAGACTCGGATTCGGGTCGACTCGGATGGCACGATCCAGCCGCATCACCGTCTGCCTGCCCGGCTGTGAGAGGACCAGGTGCACATCGGTCTGCCCCTTGTGCGATTCGAGGACCCGCAGCAGCTTCGACGCCATCTCCTCCGTCGCCTTCTCCATCGGGAGCAGGAGATTGAGGGGCCGGTCCTTCGGATCCGTGACATCGGGGATCGTCATCGACATCGCCATCATCGACGTCGGTCTGTCGTCGGAATGACGGATCCGACCGGTCAGCGAGATGACGAGGTCGGTGGCCAGCAGGCTCGCCACGGGTTCGTAGGTGTCACCGAAGAACATGACCTCCACTTCGGCATTGAGGTCCTCAACGTTCACGATCGCGTAGGGTTTGCCCGAGTTCTTCGAGACCTTGCGGGTGACCTGAGTGATCATTCCGCAGATCTTGACCTGCGATCCGTCGTGCCGGTGGGATTCCGGATCCACCACCTCGGCGATGGAGGCCTCCGACTCGGCCGCCAGGACGCCTTCGAGACCGTTGAGGGGATGGTCGGAGACGTAGAGACCGATCATGTCGCGCTCGAAGGACAGCTTCTCCTTCTTCTCCCATTCGGGCCGTTCGGGGATCGCCACGGAGAAGCTCGGCTCGTCATCGTCTCCGCCGAGACCTGCGAACAGGTCGAATTGGCCGTTGGCCTCCTGACGTTTGACTCCGATGACCGAATCCACGGCCTCCTCATGCACTTCGACGAGTGATCTGCGGGTCTGGCCCAAAGAATCGAAGCCGCCGGCCTTGATGAGTGATTCGATCGTGCGCTTGTTGCATACGTGGCTGGGCACCTTGTCGAGGAAGTCCGTGAAGGAGGTGTAGCTGCCCTTCTCATTCCGGGCCTCGACGATTCCGTCGACGACATTGGCACCGACGTTGCGGACCGCGCCCATGCCGAAGCGGATGTCCTCACCGACCGGGGTGAAGTGCAGAGCGGAGTCGTTGACATCGGGCGGCTGCACCGTGATGCCCAATCGTCGGCACTCGTTGAGGTAGATGGCCAGTTTGTCCTTGTTGTCGCCCACCGAGGTGAGCAGGGCGGCCATGTACTCCGCCGTGTAGTGGGCCTTGAGGAACGCCGTCCAGTAGGACACGAGGCCGTAGGCGGCCGAGTGCGCCTTGTTGAATGCGTAGTCGGAGAAGGGCAGCAGGATGTCCCAGAGCGCCTGAGCGGCGGCCTCGGAGAACCCGCGCTCCTTCATTCCTCCGAAGAAGCCCACCTGCTGCTTGTCCAGCTCGGACTTCTTCTTCTTGCCCATGGCACGGCGCAGAATATCTGCTTGGCCCAGCGAATAGCCGGCGACCTTTTGCGCGATCGCCATCACCTGCTCCTGATAGATGATGAGACCGTAGGTCGTGCCGAGGATGTCCTCGAGCGGCTCCTCGAGCTCCGGATGGATCGGAGTGACCTCCTGCTGACCATTCTTGCGCAGGGCGAAGTTCGTATGGGAGTCGGCGCCCATCGGCCCCGGACGGTAGAGGGCGATCGTCGCCGAGATGTCTTCGAAGTTGTCCGGCTTCATCAGCCGCAGCAGAGCACGCAGGCCACCACCATCGAGCTGGAACACGCCCAGTGTGTCGCCACGGGAGAGCAGCTCATAGGCGCCCCGGTCCTCCAGGTCGAGGTGCTCGAGGTCGAGGTCATAGTCGCGGTTGGACTTGATGTTCTCCACTGCGTCGGAGATGATCGTGAGGTTTCGCAGCCCCAGGAAGTCCATCTTGATCAGTCCCAGGCCCTCCGACGTGGGATAGTCGAACTGGGTGATGACCTGCCCGTCCTGGAAGCGGCGCATGATCGGGATGACGTCGATGATCGGGTCGGAGGACATGATCACCCCGGCTGCGTGGACGCCCCACTGCCGTTTCAGTCCCTCGATGCCCTTTGCGGTCTCAAAGGTCTCGCGCGCCTCAGTGTCCGAGTCGACGAAGGATCTGAACTCCCCCGCCTCGTTGTACCTCTTCGATTCGGGGTCTTCGATCTCGGCCAGCGGAATGTCCTTGGCCATCTCGGCCGGCGGCAGGGCTTTGGTCAGACGCTCGCCCATGGAGAAGGGCTTGCCGAGGACTCGTGCGGAGTCCTTGAGCGCCATCTTCGTCTTGATCGTGCCGTAGGTGACGATCATCGCCACACGTTCGTCACCGTATTTCCGTGTCACATAGTCGATGACCTCGCCGCGGCGACGATCATCGAAGTCGACGTCGAAGTCGGGCATGGAGACGCGGTCGGGGTTGAGGAACCGCTCGAAGAAGAGCCCGTGTTTGAGCGGATCGAGGTCGGTGATGCGCATCGCGTAGGCGACCATTGAACCGGCACCCGAGCCACGCCCGGGGCCCACCCGGATGCCGTTGTCCTTGGACCAGTTGATGAAGTCGGCGACGACGAGGAAGTAACCGGGAAAGCCCATCGAGATGATGATGTCGAGCTCGTAGTCGGCCTGTTTTCGCACATCGTCGGGGATTCCTCCCGGATACCGATATTCGAGCCCCGTCTGGACCTCTTTGACCAGCCAGGAGGTTTCGTCCTCGCCAGGAGGACACGGGAACTTCGGCATGTAGTTCGCGGAGGTGTCGAAGGAGACTTCGCACTTCTCGGCGATCTCAAGCGTGTTGTCGCAGGCTTCGGGGAACTCGGAGAACAGCGCACGCATCTCCGCTGCCGACTTGAGATAGTAACCGGACCCGGAGAAGGCGAAGCGCGAGCCTCCCTGGTCATAGGTAGGTTCGATGAGCTTCGAGCCCGACTGGATGGCCAGCAGTGCTTCGTGCGCCTTCGCATCGGATTCGTGGGTGTAGTGCAGGTCGTTGGTCGCGACCAACGGGATGTCCATTTCCTTGGACAGACGGATCAGGTCCTTGGTCACTCGCTTCTCGATGGAGAGACCATGATCCATGAGTTCGACGTAGTAGTTGTCTTTGCCGAAGATCTCTCGATATTTGCCCGCGGCGGCCTTGGCCTCTTCGTACTGTCCCAGACGCAGCCGAACCTGGACCTCGCCCGACGGGCAGCCTGTGGTGGCGAGCAGACCGTCGGAGTAGGTCTCAAGCAGTTCCTGGTCGATGCGCGGCCATTTTGCGGTGACGGAGTCGAGGGAGGCGTGCGAGGAGGCCTTGAATAGATTGCGCATGCCGGTGTTGTTCCGCGACAGCAGCGTCATATGGGTATAGAGGCCACCACCTGAGAGGTCGTCGCGCTTCTGCGACTCGTCCGTGCGCCACTTCACCCTTGTCTTGTCACGCCGATCCGTGCCCGGAGTGACATAGGCTTCGACGCCGATGATGGGTTTGATGCCGGCAGCGGTCGCCTGGGACCAGAAGTCGAAGGCCCCGAAGAGATACCCGTGGTCTGTGGTTGCGATGGCCGACATCCCGGAGGCATTGGTCGCAGCCATCAGGTCCGTGAGCCGGGCTGCTCCGTCCAACATCGAGTATTCGGTATGGACGTGAAGATGGACGAAATCGTCTTTCGGCACTGACAGCCTTCCCTGAGATATGACCTGTGTTGCGACCCCAGCTTAGACCATTGGGCACTCGACAAGCAGGGGCTTCGCTGCCATCTCGGCGTCCGAGGGGCGGTCGCTCGCCGATGTCCTGCTGATGCGTTCGGGCGCGCTCATACCGGCAGAGATCAGGGGGTGCGGACGCGATCGATCGCGTACTGCAGGTCCTCGGGGTACCCGCTCTCAAATTCGACCCATCTGTTCGAGTCGGGATGATGGAATCCGAGTTTGACAGCGTGCAGCCACTGACGTTCCAGGCGGAGATCCTTGGCCAGCGCTGGATCGGCTCCGTAGGGAAGATCCCCGACGCAGGGGCGCTTCAGCGCAGAGAAATGGACTCGGATCTGGTGGGTTCGCCCGGTTTCGAGGTGGACTTCCACCAGCGATGCTCGCCTGTGCGCTTCGAGGACCTCGTAATGGGTGATCGCGTTCTTGCCCCCACTGTGGACGGCATAGAGTCCGTCATGACGCGGGTTTCGAGCGATGGGGGCGTCGATGGTGCCGAGCACTGGATCGGGCAGCCCCTGGACGAGAGCGTGATAGGTCTTCTCCACGGTGCGTTCCCTGAAGGCACGTTTGAGCACGCTGTAGGCGTACTCGCTCTTCGCGATGACCATCAGTCCAGAGGTTCCCACGTCGAGACGCTGAACGATCCCCTGCCGCTCAGGCGCACCGGAAGTGGCGATTCTGAAACCAGCGGCGGCGAGGCCGCCGACGACGGTCTGTCCCTTCCACCCGAGTGCCGGGTGTGCTGCGACGCCGACGGGTTTGTCGACGACGACGAAGGCCTCCTCGTCATGGACGATCGTCATCCCGGGGACCGGGTCCGGCACGACCTCCAGGGGGCGCTGTGGCTCGGGCATCATGATGTCGAGGCGTTGCCCGGATTCGACACGGTCCGATTTTGCGACGACCTGTCCCGACAGCTGCACGCCCCCTTCTGCGCAGATGTCAGCGGCTGCTGTGCGAGAGAGCCCCAGCAGCTTCGACAGCGCAAAATCCACCCGCTGACCTTCAAGGCCCTCAGGTACCAGGATCGAGCGTTCAGCCATGTGTGTCCTCTCCGACCGTGCTCGCGTGCTTCGAGTCCGATCCGTCCAGTTCGATGCCTTTGAGGCTTGCCACCACGAGGGTGACAGCCGCTGCGGAGATCGCAATGTCGGCGACATTGCAGATGAATAATGACAGGTCGATGAAATCGACGACGGCCCCGTGCAGAAATCCGGGCTGCCGGAACAGCCGATCCACGAGGTTGCCGAACAGTCCGCCCAACAGCAGACCGAGCCCGATCGCCCAAGCTACGGAGCCCAGTTTCCTCGACAGGATGATGATCGCGGCGAAGACAGCGATTGCGATGAGGGGGAAGATCCAGGTCATGCTGGAACCGAGCCCCAGTGCCGCCCCGGGGTTCCGGTAGAAGTCGAATCCCGCCAGAGTGCCGATGACAGGCACCGGTTCCTGCCCTTCGAGGAATCTGACCGCGAGGAGTTTGGTGAACTGATCCACCACGAGGACGATCACTGCTATGCCGAACAGCATCCCGAGCATTCTGCGCCGACGGGGTTTCGTCTCGGTGGCATCATCGTTCATTTGGCTCATTCTAGCTCACTGCTTGACGACTCGATGGCACCGAAGCCCGCGCTATGCCACACCTCACGGGGACACTGACAAGGTCCGGGATCTCCATGGAGTTCCCGGACCTTGAGCGTCTGTTGCGAGGAATCAGAGTTTGTGATTCGACGAAGAACCGAAGGAGTTCCCGTCCAGGGTCTCCGGTGCCAGACTTGTGGAATTCTCGAGATCGCGCAACTGGTCGTTGAGGTAGCTCTTGAGACGCGTCCGGTACTGACGCTCGAAATTCGACAGCTGGTCGATCGAACGCTCGAGGGTCGACTTCTGCGTTTCCAGGGTCGACAGTGTCTCGTCGCGTTTCGTCTCAGCCTTGCCGACGATGTCCTTGGCTTCGGTCTCCGCATTCTTGATGAGCTCGTCGCGGCGACGTTCACCCTCTGTGACGTGTTCGTCGTGAACACGCTGTGCCAGAGCGATGAGTCCGTGGGCGTCGCCGTCCCCGCCGATGCTCGAGCCGAGGCCCATGCCTGCAGCGGTGCCTGCAGCAGTGCCGGCAGCAGCTGGTGCTGCACCATTGGCTGCGGGTGCGGATTGGTTGGGGGCGTTGGTCTGCGGAGCAGGAGCTGCTTCCTTGACCGCCGGTGCCGATGGCTGCTCGGTCGATTCCGGAGCAGCCGGAGCCTCTGGGGCCTGCGCCTTCTCCGGCTTCGACGCATCCGCGTCCTTTTGGGAGGAGGGAGACGGCACCGCGGCAGGCATGGCCTGAGTGGCGTCGATGTCCTGCGCGGGTGCGGCAGCAGATGCGCCGCCGGCGTCAAGTTCCTTGACTCGCTGCTCGGCGGTGGAGAGCTTCTGACGAAGTTCGTCGTTCTCCTGGTAGAGACGGCGGATCTCTACGACTACCTCATCGAGGAAATCGTCGACTTCATCCTGGTCGTACCCGTCGCGGAACTTCACATGCTGGAACCGCTTGTTTACTACGTCTTCAGGCGTGAGCGCCATGAGGTCACCTTTGGTCGATCTACATTCATTACGCTGCCGCCATAAAGACGGCTTCAACGTCACATTAGCGTAACACCTGCAGTTTTGTCCTGCAGAAATGCCGTGTAACGGACTCATATGACGAAGTTGTAATAATCGACCCTAGCAATACTCAGAACAGTTCTGCGAACTGAGGGTCCAGATCACGGGGCCGCTGTGACGTTCGCAACAGGCTCAGAGCCAGATGGCATCTCTGCACAGCGGACGACCCGAGCACCTTGATTCAGACAATTCGGAAGGCACCTTCTTGATTCAGGCGACTCCGTAGGCGAGGCTCCTGAGGAACGATGCGAGGATCTGAATTCCGATCAGCAACACGATGAAACCCAGATCCAGCGAGATCTGCCCCAGACGCAGTGGTGGGATCACCTTGCGCAGAAGACGGAGCGGCGGATCGGTCAGAGTGTAGACGATCTCGGCGAGGACAAGCAGGAAGCCGGACGGTTTCCATTCGCGTGAGAACACCTGCACGAGGTCGAGAACGACTCGTGCCAGGAGCACATAGACATAAAGACTGAGTGCGAGGGCGAGGATGTAGAAGATGGTGGCCACGTGGTTCCTCGTGCCTTTCTTTGGTGCTTACCTGTCGGAGCCCAGCCTATACGCTTGAGCTGAGGATGCGATCAGAATGACCTCGATGTGAGGTCAGACTCCTCAGCTCTGATTGAAGAAGCTGGCCTGGGTGTCCGGATCCGACTCGTTCTCGCCGCTGACTTCGATGTTCTCAGGCGTGAGGAGAAACACCTTGTTGGTCACTCGTTCGATGGATCCGTGCAGGCCGAAGATCAGGCCCGCTGAGAAGTCGACCAGGCGCTTGGAGTTGTTCTCGTCCATTTCGGAGAGATTCATGATCACGGGCGTTCCCTCGCGGAACGCTGCGCCGATCACCATGGCGTCGTTGTAGCTGCGGGGGTGGATTGTCTTGATGCGGTTCATGGAGATTCCTGGCGCGGGAGAGTCAACTGGACGAATCGGTGACGGGTGGATCGGCGTGACCTGAGCAGGGGGCCGTTCCTCGTCTTCGACATGGTCGTCGACGGGCTCTTCGTAGGTATCGATGACCTCGCGGTCACGACGGTCGATGGGCTGCTCGTCCTCTTCTTCGACGAAACCCAGGTATTCCAGCGTCTTCTTGATTGCTGACATTTCTCCACTCCTCGGCCTTCGGCACTTCCTCGCCTGCCGCCAAACTATCTCAACAGACCAGCCCGGCGGGTGAGTCTCATGGGTGTGTCGTGGGGTTTTCTTCCTGCAGCCAGACCACGCCCGCGAATCTGCCTGTGCTGGACTGCCTCCGGAAAGAGAACAGATCCTCGGACTCCCGTGTGCATGTGCGGGAGAAATGGTCGATGCTCACCCCTGCCCGGCGCAGCTGTTCCGCCACGGCTCCGGCAACATCGATCGCCGGCGTCCCGGTCACCGACACCGAGGCGGCCACCGGCTCAACGGCGGCGACTTCGTCTCTCAGCGTCGCAGGCACTTCATAGCAGCGCGGGCACACCGATGGACCGATGATCGCGTGGATGTCCGCGGCACCCTGATCCTGCATGGAGGCGATGGTGGCCGGCACGACGCCTGCTGCCATTCCGGGGCGTCCGGCATGGATCGCGCCGATGACTCCCGCCTCGGAGTCGGCGAGCATGATCGGGGTGCAGTCCGCCACCATGATCGCCAGTCCGATGCCACCGCGCGATGTGACCTGTGCGTCTGCTGTCACAGGCTCCTCGCGCAGCTGCTCCGGTGACTCGATGATGCGCACGTTCGTCCCGTGGACCTGGGACACGAAGCTCAGTCGTTCCCCACTCAGCCCGAGAACCTGAGCCAGAGCGGCCCGGTTCGCCGCGACCAGCTCGTCGTCATCTCCGACATGCCGGGCCAAGTTGAACGACGACAGGTCTCCCCTCGAGTAGCCGCCGTGCCGGTCGGTGAACGCCACGTGTGCGTTCGACCTTCCGGGGACGACGAATCTCGAGTGCAGCATCTTACTTCAGGAAATCCGGGATATCGAGATCGTTGTCGAGGCTCGAGGTGCTGCGCTCGTTGGGCAGGGAGGCCGGGATCTGATGCTCGTCGCTGCGAGTTTCGGGCTCGACGTCGGCTGCGGGCTCGGCTTCTTCGGCCGGAGCCGGCTCGACCTCTGCCGGAGCCGTGGCCATCGGAATCGAGGCAGGGGCGGCTTCACCAGCGGTGGATTCCTGACCCGGAACGGAGTTGTCGAATCCTGCGGCGATCACGGTGACGCGGCATTCGTCACCGATATTGTCGTCGATGACAGCGCCGAAGATGATGTTGGCTTCGGGGTGTGCGGCTTCCTGCACCAGACGGGCTGCCTCGTTGACCTCGAACAGTCCCAGGTCTGCCCCACCCTGGATGCAGAAGAGTACGCCATGGGCGCCGTCGATGCTGGCCTCGAGCAGCGGCGAGGCGATGGCGGATTCCGCAGCCTGGACGGCGCGATCATCGCCGGTAGCTGCGCCGATGCCCATGAGCGCGGTACCGGCATCCTGCATCACGGATTTGACGTCGGCGAAGTCGAGGTTGATCAGGCCCGGCACGGAGATGAGATCCGTGATGCCCTGGACACCCGAGCGGAGGACCTCATCGGCCGAGCGGAACGCGTCGACGACGGACACGCTGCGGTCGGAGATGGAGAGCAGACGGTCGTTGGGAATGACGATGAGGGTGTCGACCTCTTCGCGCAGTGCGGCGATGCCGGCTTCGGCCTGCGCGGAACGACGGCGTCCCTCGAAGGTGAAGGGGCGGGTGACGACGCCGATGGTGAGTGCCCCCAGGGAGCGGGCGACACGGGCGACGACCGGGGCCGCACCTGTGCCTGTTCCTCCACCTTCGCCAGCGGTGACGAAGACCATATCGGCACCTTCGAGCGCGTCGCGGATGGCTTCCTCGCTGGAGTCCGCGGCCTTGCGGCCGATCTCCGGATCAGCGCCGGCACCGAGTCCGCGAGTCTGGTCACGTCCGATCTCCAGCTTCACATCGGCGTCCGAAAGCACGAGTGCCTGGGCATCCGTGTTGATCGCGATGAACTCCACGCCGCGCAGCCCGACGTCGATCATCCTCTGAACAGCGTTGACACCGCCGCCGCCGGTACCGGCAACTTTGATATCCGCTCCGGATTGTGGGAATTCAGCCAAGTCGGTTCCTCTTTCGGCGCATCGTCCACGCATCATCTGCGTGCAAATTCGAAAAGTCTTCTTTGCCCTGAGGCTATTGTCCGGGGCAACACCACTGCAACCATTCTCGTCGGAGTGTCGGACATCGGCCAAACTTCAGGCCCGGTGTGTCGGCGGCAATCACGGGCAACCCGTCCGGTTCGGCGGGTTTTCAGTTCGTCACGGGCACCGACGGGACGGACACGTCGATCTCGGTCCGCCCGTCGGCCGCCAGCTGCATCGCAGTGCGCATCTTCAGGTTTGCGCTTGTGCTGTCACCGAAGACCACATTCGCCTTCGTCTCTTTCTTGTCGATGACCCCTGCGAGGCTGTTCTCGTCCTTCGCCTGGATCGAGGCCAGATCGGAGCGCAGCTCTGGTCGAAGTCCGGCCATGAATCGGATCACGGCCGCGACTGTCTCCTGGTCCGGAGCACCGCCGGACTCTTCGAGCACGGTCACGCCCTTGGGCGCATCGTCAACGGTGCCCAAGCTGACGGCTTCATCGTCGAAGAGCGTGAACCCATCGGTCGTCGTGATCGCCAGGACGGGACGTCGATCGGTGATTTCGATGCTCAGACTGCGAGGTCCCGAATAGTGCACTGAAGCCTGCTTCGCCCGTGGAAACTCCCCCAGGACCTTCTCCTCCACCGATCCCGGTCGCACCCGCGGCAGCGGTGTTCCGCCGTAAGCGTCGAGCACCGATTCCGTGACCTGCTCGTGGTCGATCAGCTGACTGCCCTCGACGCTGACCTTGTCCAACGCCAGCAGCGGGGTGAACCAGAGCAGGCCGGCAATGACGAGGACCGTCGCGACAGCGCCGATGAGCAGGAGGCGACGACGCCAGACCTGTTTCCGCCGTGCGCGGATGACCCCGGTGAGGTCCGCGGTGGAGTTGTCGTCGGTGCGCGGTTCGGGAAGGGGCACCACAGCGGTCAGGCCTCCAGAGCGGTGAGCAGCTCGGGTCCCAGGATCGTCACATCCCCCGCACCGAGGGTGAGCACGAGGTCGCCGGGACGCACACGCGCCGCGACATAGGGCACCGCTTCGTTGAACGCTTCGATGAAGGTCACGTTCTCGTGTGGGACACGATCGGAGATCAGCGCACCGGTGACACCGGGCACCGGATCCTCCCTGGCAGGGAACACATCAAGGACGACCACCTCGTCGGCCAGGCCGAGCGCTTCGCCGAATTCGGCTCGGAACTCCATCGTGCGCGAGTACAGATGCGGTTGGAAGATCGCCCACACCCGGCCATCGTCGGTGACGACGCCGCGTGCCGCACTCAGCACCGCCCGCAGCTCCGTCGGGTGATGCGCGTAGTCGTCGATGACCCGCACCCCGGCGGCGATTCCCCGTTCTTCGAACCGGCGCCGCGTGCCTCCGTAGTTTCCGAGACCACTCGCCGCCTTGGCCACATCGGCACCGAGGCTGTGTGCAACAGCGATCGCCGCCGTCGCATTGAGCGCATTGTGGGTGCCGGGTTGCCGCAGCGTCACCGGCAGTCCTTCCGTCTGTCCCGGCACGTCGAGGACGAACTCCGAGACCAGGCCCGAACGCAGGTCGCGCAGCCGCACGTCGGCGGATTCGGAGGTTCCGTAGAGGATGACGGAGGTCCCCTGCGCCCGGGCGTGCTCGGCGACGTCGAGCGAACCCGCGTCATCGGCGCAGGCGATGACTGTGCCGTCGTCGGCACCGATGCCGGCGCAGAATTCGACGAACGCCTCTCTCACCTTCTCCGGACTGCCGTAATAGTCCAGGTGATCTGCCTCGACGTTGGTGAGGATGCCGATCGTCGGTTCGTAGAGCAGGAACGATCCGTCCGATTCGTCCGCCTCTGCGACGAAGACGTCACCGGTTCCCAGGTGGGCGTTGGTACCGGTCGTCGACAGCACTCCCCCGATGACGAACGACGGATCGAGCCCGCAGGCCTGCAGCGCCACGGTCGTCATGGAGGTCGTGGTGGTCTTGCCGTGGGTGCCGGCTACGGCAACAGCTCGCCTGTCGGCCATCAGCGAGGCCAGCGCACCCGACCGGTGCAGGATCCGCAGGCCCTTCCGCTCGGCTTCCAAGAGCTCGGGGTTGTCCTTGCGGATGGCTGAAGAGATGACCAGGGTGTCGGCCTCGCCGAGGTTGTCCGCCGTGTGCCCGATCTCGACCCGGGCGCCCAGTGTCCGCAGCACGTCGACAACTGCGGATTCCTTCGCATCTGACCCGGACACTGTGACGCCGTTCATGACCATGATCCGCGCGATCCCGGACATGCCCGATCCGCCGATTCCGATGAAGTGGACGGCGCCCAGCTCTGTGGCCGGGACGATTTCAGCTGTGCTCATGTTCAACCTCTCAGCGCGTGCGTGACGATTGCGGCCATGGTGGTGGCGGCTTCGGTCGGATAGTGCAGATCAAGAGCTGCTCGGCTCATTGCGTCCAGGCGAGTGTGGTCGGTCACGAGAGGCAGGATCTGATCCGTCACGGTCGAGGGAGCGAAGTCCGCATTGTCGACGAGCAGTGAGGCGCCGGCGCTGACGCTGCCGGCGGCATTGAGACGCTGTTCGCCGTTGCCGATGGCCAGTGGAACGTAGAGTGCCGGGACCCCGACGACAGTGGCTTCGGAAACGGTCGCGGCTCCGGACCGTGCTACGAGCAGGTCAGCGACGCCGTAGGCTCGGTGCATTCCGTCGACGTAGTCGACGACGTGGTAGTCGGGCAACTGGGCCGCCGCTGCCCGCAGGGTCTCATCCTTGCCGGCGCCGGTGATGTGCAGGACCTGCACTCCGCTTTCCTGGCACTGTGCTGCGGCGGCGAGGAATGCATCATTGATGCGCTGTGCCCCGGAGGAACCGCCGGTCACAACCAGGACGGGCCTGTCATCGCTGAGGCCGAGGTCGGCTCGCCACGCCTGTCGCTGGGCGGAATCGCTGCGGTCGAGTTCCGAGATCTCGGTCGGCATCGGCATGCCGACCAACTCCGAGTTGCGCAGCTTCGTATCGGGGAAGGTTACCCCGACCATTCCCTGCTTCGTCAGGGCAGCGCCGAGGCGGTTCGCCATTCCGGGCTTCGCATTGGCTTCGTGGACGATCAGGGGGATCTTCGCCTGTTTGGCCGCGATGAAGGCGGGCGGGCAGACATAGCCGCCGACTCCGACAACGGCCCTGACATCGCGTTCGGCGATGATCTGCTTGACGTGTGAGACGTTGGCGGCGAATCGTTTCGGGAACTTCAATGCGGCCGGGCCGATCGAACGCGGCATGGGGACCTTGTCGATGGTCAGAAGTTCGAAGCCGGCCTTCGGAACGATGTCGGCCTCGAGCCCGTCTGCGGTTCCGAGCGCGAAGACCTCCCAATCGGGATGGGTCTCCCGCAGCTCACGACCGATCGCCAACATGGGCGAAATATGGCCGGTGGTGCCTCCACCGGCAAGGAGAATGCTCGTCATCTCACTTCTTTCTCTTTCTGGCCAGTACGGCGAACGACGATTTCACTCGATCTTTGTGCACCTTGATCGCAGCCGAGGCTCCGTCCTCGGTTCTGGCGAAGGACAGAATCACCCCGACCGCCAGCAGAGAGGCGACGATGGAGGACCCTCCGTAGGACACGAACGGCAGTGGAAGCCCGATGACCGGCAGAATTCCGGTCACGACGCAGATGTTGATTGCGGCCTGTCCGATCAGCCATGCGAAGAGTCCGGCCGTGGCGATCTGGATGAACCTGGACTTCGAACGCAGAATCACCCGGACCAGTCCGCAGGCCAGAGCTGCGAACATGAGGATGACAGCCAGCGACCCGAGCAGGCCGAGCTCTTCACCGATGATCGCGAAGATGAAGTCGTTGTGGGCTTCGGGCAGCCAGGACCATTTCTCTCGGCTGGCGCCGAGCCCGACGCCCAGCCAGCCTCCGGAGGCCAGCGAGAACAGGCCGTGGTTGGACTGCCAGGCCTGACCTGTGACGTCGGAGGCAGTCTGCTCTGCGTGACCGGTGAGTGCTGCGGTGATGCGTCGGAGCCGGTTCTCCGAGCTGAAGACGAAGAACGTGGCCACGGCAGCCAGCGACCCGAAGAGCAGGAGGAAGTACTTCCAGGGGAAGAAGCCGATGAACAGACAGGTGAGGGCCATAGCCATGAGCACCAGTCCAGTGCCGAGGTCATTGCCGCCGACGACGAGACCGAGGGCGATGACGATGCCCGGGACGACGGGGATCATGGCGTGGGCGAAGGTCGTCATCTTTCCGTATTTTCTGGCCAGAACGTACCCCAGCCACACGGCCAGGGCGATCTTGAGAAACTCCGAGGGCTGCAGCTGGAAGCCGCCGAACTGGATCCAGTTGGCATTGCCCTTCGTCGACTTGCCGACCCCGGGGAGGAAGACAAGCGCCTGCAGGAAGATGCCGAGGCCCAGCGCGGGCCAAGCCAGCCTGCGCCACCAGTCCAGCGGGACGACTGTCGCGACCGTCATGAGGACGATGCCCAAGGCAACGAACCCTGCCTGTTTGTTGAAGTAGGCGAAGGATGATCCTTCTCCTCCATCGTATGAGGTGATCGACGAGGCGGAGAGGACCATGACGAGCCCGAGACATGTCAGTGCAACGACCGAGACCAGGATCAGGTAGTAGGTCGTGAGCGGGTAGGCAGAGACTCGCGCGTACTCCCGGCGCACCGTTGACAGCATCGCCCGGCCGGCTCCTGCCCGCGGCTGATTCGACGTGTCGGTCGCTCGGGTGCTGTGGGCGCTCGTCGACTGTTTCCTGCTGCGTGGCGTGCTCGCGCCAGCGGTCTTCTTCGGCACGCGCTTCTTCGCAGCCGACTTCTGCTGAGTCTGCGGCTTCCGCCTGGCCTGCGGCTTTCCGGGCGCAGTCTTCTTCGCATTCGACCTCGAACTCGACGAACTCGAGGTGGGCTTCTCTGCGGTCTTCTTCGCCGCGGCTTTCGAGTCTCCCGCGCGGCTTACGGCGGGTTCTGCCGACTTGCTCGAGCCCGGACGGCGGCGTGATTGTGACTTCGCGGTTGCCTGCCGTCCCATGTCAGCTCCCCAGGTGAGCGTGGACAGCCTGGGTGAAGAGTTCACCCCGAGTGTTGTAGTTGAGGAACTGGTCCATGCTGGCTGCCGCAGGAGCCAGCAGGACGGCGTCGCCGGAGTGGGCGATGCCTGCGGCTGCTTCCACGGCGGCAGCGACCACGGCTTCACCGCGGCGTTGGGGTACGCCCGAGTCCACTGCGAGTGCAGGTTCGATCCGGATCACCTCGAGATCGGGGACAGTCGCCGCTATGGCCTCGCGGAAGGCGGAGTCGTCGGTTCCGATGAGCACGAGTGCCCTGAGCCTGTGTCCGTGTTCGGCGAACAGTGACGTGAAGTCGGCCCCCTTGGGCAGTCCCCCTGCGATCCATACGATCGAGTCGAAGCTGCCGAGTGAGGCATTGGCCGCATGGGTGTTCGTCGCCTTCGAATCGTCGATCCAGCGAACACCGTTGCTGTCAGCGACGCTCACCATGCGGTGCGCTCCCAGCGAGTGGTTCTTCAGCCCTTCGGAGATGGCCTGGCCGGGGACTCCGATGCTGCGAGCCAGAGCGGCGGCGGCGAGGGCGTTCGAAACCTGGTGGGCTGCCGGATCCCGGCCGGGGGCTCCGGTCGCCGTGGCCACATCGTCCAAGGATGCGAGTTCGGCGGCAGAGGAGTAGCGCTGGGGGATGAATGCTCGGTCGACCAGCATGTCCTCCACCACGCCCAACTCCCCCGGTCGCGGGATGCCCGTGGTGAAGCCGATGGCCTTGGCCCCGGCGATGACGTCGGCATCCTCGACCATGTGCAGGGTGACCTCGTCGGCGACGTTGTAGATGCACGCGGTCTTGGCTTGGTGGTAGATCGCGGCTTTGTCCGCTTCATAGGCATCGGCGCTGCCGTGCCAGTCCAAATGGTCCGGGGCGATGTTGAGCACAGCGGCAGAATCGGCACTCAGCGAATACTGCCAGTGGAGTTGGAAGCTCGAGAGTTCGATCGCCAGGACCTCGAGCCCGGGTTCGAGCACGGCTTCGAGCAGCGGTGCTCCGATGTTTCCGCAGGCCTTCGCCTTCAGGCCGTGGGCCAGAAGCATGGATTCGAGCATCGTCGTGGTCGTGGTCTTGCCGTTGGTGCCGGTGATGGCCAGCCATTTGGCATCGTTGGTGCCGCGGATCCGCCATGCCAACTCGACTTCGCCGATGACGGGGACGCCCGCCTCGGTGGCGGCCCGGAGCAACGGGTGGTCCGGCCTCCAGCCGGGTGATGTCACAACCAGATCGAGCGGTTCGTCGGGCAGCGTCGTCACGTGCTCGTCTCCGCGTCGGATGTCGACATCGAAGACTTCGAGGATCTGTGCCTTCTCGCTGACGTCCGCCTGGTCATCGCCGTCGACGACGATCACGTCAGCCCCGCGTTCACCGAGGTGGACGGCAGCGGGGAACCCTGTCACGCCGAGACCGGTGACGAGGATCCGCAGGCCGTCCAGCGACGAGCTGGGTCCCACGAGTGCGGCCGGGACCGCCTCGGCGTTCGGGTAGTCGATCTGGGGGTTCTCAGCCAATGCGAGACACCCATTCGGCGTAGAAGAGGCAGATTCCGGCGATGACGAACAGCGCGGCGATGATCCAGAAGCGAACCACGATCGTGACTTCTGCCCATCCCTTGAGTTCGAAGTGATGCTGGAGCGGAGCCATGCGGAAGACGCGTTTGCCTGTGGTCTTGAACGAGATGACCTGGATGATCACCGAGAGTGTGATGATGACGAAGAGTCCGCCGAGGACGAGGAGCAGAAGTTCGGTCCGGGTCATGATCGCCAGACCGGCGATCGCGCCGCCGATGGCCAGAGAGCCGGTGTCGCCCATGAAGATCTTCGCGGGCGAGGTGTTGAACCACAGGAAGCCGAAGCAGGCCGCTGCCATGGCGCCGGCGACCATGGCCAGGTCGCGCGGGTCGCGCATGTAGTAGCAGGCGCTGGTGGCTTCCGACATCAGGTTGCAGTTCTGTGTCGACTGCCAGGTGCCGATCACCACGTAGGCCGCGAACACGACCACCGAGGCGCCTGCCGCCAAACCGTCGAGGCCATCGGTGAGGTTCACGGCGTTGGACACCGCGGTGACGATGAGGTTGGCCCAGATGACGAAGAGAATGAGACCGAGCACAGCGGATCCGAAGGCCAAGTCGAGGTTGGTGTCGCGGACGAACGAGATCTTGGTCGAGGCAGGGGTCTCTCCGAATGAGTTCGGGAATTGCAGCCCCAGGACCGCGAAGGAGATGCCGACGAAGGCCTGGCCGATGAGTTTGGGCACTGGTCGCAGACCGAGGGAACGCTGCTTCTTGATCTTGATGAAGTCGTCGAGGAAGCCGACGACGCCGAGTCCTGCGGCCAGCCACAGGACGAGGAGTCCGGACGCGGTGGGCACGGACCCTGTGAACAGGTGTCCGAGCAGGTAGGCCAGGATGGCAGCGCCGATGATGACGACACCGCCCATGGTCGGGGTGCCGCGCTTCGTGGCATGCGAGGTCGGGCCGTCGTCACGGACGAACTGGCCGTAGCCCTGTTTGACGAGAACACGGATGAACAGCGGTGTGCCGACCAGCGCCAGGATCAGTGCCAGGCAGGCGGCTAACAGTACGGCGATCATTGGCCCCCCGATACACCGGCGATTTCATCTCCGAGATAGCGCAGACCCGCGTCTCGGGAGGATTTGAACAGAACGATGTCGCTGGGCGCCAGCTCTGCATTCAGCAGATCCTTCGCCTCGACTGCGGTCGCGACCCAGGCCGCTTCGTTGCCCCATGAGCCTTCGAGGTTCGCCGCGTTGAAGATCGGCTTCGCTCCCTCGCCGACGACGATGGTGCGAGTGATGTTCAGCCTCACGACGAGTTCGCCGATGTCGGAGTGGGCGGAGATCGATTCGTCTCCGAGCTCCAGCATCTCGCCCAGGACGGCGAAGGTCCGACGTGGCCGGCTGTCTTCGTCGCCGCGGCCCATCGACGCCAGCGTCTTCAGGGAGGCCCGCATCGATTCCGGGTTCGCGTTGTAGGCGTCGTTGAGCACGGTCACGCCGGATGGAGAGTCGATGAGCTCCATCCGCCACCGGCTCGCAGCCGAGGAGGTCGAGAGAGTGGTCACGATGGATTTCGTTCCCACCCCACAGGCGTGAGCGATGGCCGCCGCGGCAAGTGCGTTGCCCACGTGGTGTTCGCCGATCAGCGCCAGGCGCACGTCCTGTGCCTCTTCGCCCGGCAGGTTCAAGGTGAATGTGGCGTGCCCGGAGGAGTCGGTGGTGACTCCCGTTCCCTGGACCGTTGTGTCCTCGTCGCCGATCCATTCGGGCAGCGATTCCCGTTGTGAGAACCAGAGCGTGTCGACCTCGGGAGACAGCACCTCGCGCATCCCGGCGACTCGTGAGTCATCGGCGTTGAGAATCGCGACGGATCCCGCGGTCAGGGACTCGACGAGTTCTGCCTTGGCGCGGGCGGTGTTCTCGATCGAGCCGAACACGCCGGAATGGGCGGTGCCCACGGCAAGTTCAACGGCGATGTCCGGACGGACAAGGCTGGTGAGGTAGGCCAGGTTGCCGATGGAACGGGCGCCCATCTCCAGCACCAAGAACCGTGTGCTCTCACCCGCCCGCAGTGCGGTCAGTGGTACGCCCACCTCGTTGTTGTAGGAGTTGGGCGGCCACACCGTCTCCGCCTCGCCTGCCAGCAGATCGGCGGCCAGATCCTTCACAGTGGTTTTGCCGACCGAGCCGGTGATCGCGATGACCGTGATCTCGCCGACCTCACGCAATCCTTCGACGCTGGACTTGGCCAATTGTCCCAGTGCTTCCGTGGCATCGGAGACGAGGACCGTCGGCAGCGTCGCATCGTCGAGGGTGGGAACGGATTCGCCGATGATCAGCGCCGCGCCGGCTTCCACTGCTGCTGCTGCGAATTCGATGCCGTCGAAGGACTCACCTCGGCGGGCAACATAGATATCGCCGGGTCCGATTTCTCTCGAATCGGTCACCACTCCGGCGGACAATATGGTCTCGGGGTCAACGCCGTACAACTCGCCGGAGACGGCGGTTGCGATTTCGGCTGCAGTCAGTCGCTTCATATCAACTGTGAACTTTACCTGTTTGTACGCCGTCGAGTCGCGCGCTCAACGCTGAGCGTGTCTTCGACCGGTCGTCGAAGTCGGTCACGACGCCCGCAGCGGACTGTCCGGTTTCGTGTCCCTTCCCAGCAATGAGCACGGTTGTGGAGGCCTCGGCAGTGGCGATCGCCTCGTCGATGGCGGCTCCCCGTTCTGCCACTTCAATGACTTTCTTCACACGTGCGCGTCCGGTCTCAATCTCCGCGTCTATGCCCTCCCTGATGGCGGCCCGGATCGAGTTCGGGTCCTCGGTGCGCGGATTGTCGTCGGTGAGGACGATCACATCCGCTCCCCGAGCCGCGGCCTGGCCCATTCCGAATCGCTTTCCCCTGTCACGGTCGCCGCCGGCACCGAAGACGATGACCAATTCGTCACTGTCTGCGCGCAGAGACTCCAGGGCCTTCTCGATCGCATCCGGGGTGTGCGAGTAGTCGACGATCGCACGGGGCAGGTGCTGCGGATGCGATTGCCGCTCGGCGCGCGGGCCGCTGACATCGATGATCTCCATCCGTCCGGGAACCGAAGCGCTGAATGTCCGACCGATTGCTCTGAGCTCAGAGGCGGGGATTCCGGCTTCGAGCAGCATGGCTGCGGCCAGTGCGGTATTGGTGACGTTGAAGTCCCCGGGCAGCGGTGAACGCAAGGCGATGCCTTCGTCTTCGAGCCCGTCGAGATGGAGGATGAAGTCGGAGGCTCCCGGAGTGTGTTCGATCCGAAGTTCGCTGCGATCGTCACGACCGAGAGTGCGCACCGGCACCTGCGCGGCCTCGACCATCTTCTCGCCCCATCTGTCCTCGACGACGATGACTGCGGTGTCGGAGAAGGCGCGGGTGAACAGTTCGGCCTTGACGCCGAAGTATTCGTCCATCGAATGGTGGAAGTCAAGATGATCCTGGGAGAGGTTCGTGAATCCGGAGACCGCGAAGTGCGCCCCGTCGACACGGTGCTGGCTCAGGGCATGCGAGGAGACTTCCATGGCGCAGGTGTCGACGTCGGCGGCACGCATCTTCGCAAACAAGGCATGCAGTTCGGGAGCCTCGGGGGTCGTGCGCACGCTCGGCTCGGTCACACCGGCAATGAGTGTCGCAACGGTCCCGATGACACCGGTGCGATGTCCGAGAGCCTCCAGCATCCCGTCGACGAGATAAGTCGTCGTCGTCTTCCCATTGGTCCCGGTCACGCCGATCAGCTGCGGCCGCCCCGAGGTGCCGTACACGGCGGCCGAGACGAACCCCAGGACCGACCGCGGGTGCTCCACGATCAGCCCGGTCACCTCGGCGAGGGCCTGCGGATCGACTCTCTCCGTGATCATGTCCCAGCCGCCTGCATCGGTGAGAATCGCCGTGACTCCGCGTCCGATGAGGTCCGGTGCGAACTTCGCCCCATGGACGTTCGCGCCGGGCAGCGCGGCATAGAGCTGGCCAGGCGATACCGTGCGCGAATCATGAGAGACTCCGCCGACCTCACGGTCGGGATCTCCATGGATGGTTCCAGGGGCTGCCGGCAGCAGCTGTGAGATACGCATTATTTCCATTCTCGAGCAGGTAGCTGGGGATCCGCAGTCGACGGAGGGATCTTGAGGTGCCGCATGGCGAAGCCGGCGACGTCGGAGAACACTGGAGCGGCGGCGCTTCCACCGTAATAGCCGTTTCGAGGCCGCTGCAATGTCACGGAGATCGCAAGCTGCGGGTCCTCGGCGGGCAGAACACCGACGAATGAGGCCGTGTATCCGTCGTAGCCGCCGCCTTCTGCTGCCGGGGCCTGCGCCGTTCCCGTCTTGCCCGCGACCCGGTACCCGGAGACCGCAGCCGATTTACCGGTGCCTTCGGCGACGACGCCTTCGAGCAAGGTCAGGGTTTGGTCAGCGGCCTTCTTGCTGATGACCCTCTCCGGTTCGCTTTCCGGCTTCGGGATCGTCTTCCCGGACGGGGAGACCATACCGTCGACGAGGGTCGAGGGAACGTGGACTCCGCCATTGGCGATGGTCGCAATGACGTCGGTGGTCTGGAGTGCGTTGGCTGCCACACCCTGCCCGAACATCACCGTGTACTTGGTGCGGCCGTCCCAATCCTTGTAGGGGTGGAGGATGCCGGCGGTCTGGGCTGGGAAGTCGATACCCGACATCGACCCGAACCCGAACTTCTTCAGGTAGCCGTAGCGCTGTTCCACCGAGAGCGCGTTCCCCGCCAAGAGGGTTCCGGTATTCGAGGATTCGGCGAGAATTCCCGCGAACGTCAGCTTCTCGTCGGGGTGTGGTGACGAGTCACGGAACTCCTCACCGTTGGGTGCCTTCCATGTGTCTGGGACGGTGAATTCCTGTTCGGGAGTCACGAGTCCCTGGTCGAGCAGAGCCGCGGCAGTGACCATCTTGGCCGTCGACCCCGGCTCGAAGACGTCGGTGAAGATGCGGGATCCACGGTCCGTCCCATCCACCTTGCCCGGCGAATTGGGGTCGACGCTGGGGGCATCGGCAGCGGTGAGGATCTTGCCGGTTTTGATGTCTTTGATGACGATCGATGCGGATTCCGCCTCATGTTCCTTCCGCTGTTCCTCGATCGCCTGCTGCGCATAGTACTGCAGCGCCGGGTCGATCGTCGTCTGCAGGCCCTTCCCATCGACCGCCTCGCGAATGTTGTTGTCGCCGAGGGGGATGATTTCGCCTCGTGCGCCGCGCTCGTACTGCTGCTGGCCGTCGCGGCCGCGCAGCTGTTCGTCGTAGGCCTTCTCCAAGCCTGCCTGGGGCCGGCCGTCGGAGCTGACGAATCCCACAAGGTTCCCGGCCACTGCGCCAGAGGGGTAGGACCGGACAACGTATTCCTCCGCGGAGATGCCGAGGATGTTGAGATCCTTCACCGCACGCCAGGTCTCGGAGGTCAGTCCCTTGGCAACGGGGTTCCAGCGTTTGTCGCCGACCAGCTTGGGATACAGCAGCCCGGGGTCGGTGTCGAGAGGTTTGGCGAGGGCTTCGGCAGCGCCCCACGCGCCGACCAGTTCTCCGTCGACCTCATACTGGGCCACGTTCTGCTGGTCAACGACAACCCGGTACCGGGAGACGGTGTCGGCGAGGACCGTGCCGTCGTCGGCCAGGATCTGTCCCCGCGCGGCGGGCAGGGTTTTGGTGACGAGCCTGTTGGACAGAGCCTTCTCGGCGAGTTTCATCGAATCCATACCCTGGATCGAGATCAGGCGTCCGGAGGTGACGAGGAGAACGAGAATGGACAGACCTGCGATCAGTGCCATTCGCAGACGCAGGTTGGGCTTGCCTCGTCCGCCTTTTTTCTTCACCCGGGTAGCTCGTGGTCCCATTGCACTGTCCTTGGTCCTTGCTTGTCGGCGAATACTGTCGGACTCGCCTTATTTCGGAGCTTCCTGAGCCGGTGCGGCGATGTCCTTGCTGGGACTGCCTCCGACTACCGGCAGCTTCTCATCCGATCGTAGATTGGGACGGAGGTCTTCACGGGTATCGGCACGCGGGCCGGGGATAACTGCCGGCTCCTTTTCTCCGCTGACGTCGATCGGAGGAGCATCGATGATCTTTCCGGTCTCCGCATCGAGGAACTCGGGCGAGGAATCACGGACCAGGCCGAGATCCTCCGCCGCGATCGAGATGTTCTGCGGGGACTCACGGTAGGAGTTGTCCTCGATGAGCCGATCCTTTTGTTCCGCCAGCTGCTCCTTCTCAGAATTCAGCTGGTCGATCTGGTACGAGGTGTGGGAGATGAAGATGTTGAGCAGCAGCACCGCGACGAGGGTGGCGACGAGAATCGCCACGCAGAGCATGGAGAAGGGAACTCTGGCCTTCGGCAGCTCGAATTTCAGGAGTTTGAGCCTCGGCGGAGCCAGACGACCTGCGGACTCTTCGAGGCTCCGCGCCCGTTCCGTGACGCGGGGTTGACGGACAGCCGTTTGAGCGTTCCTCACGATTGTGCCTCCCTGATCTTCTGTACTGCACGCAGCCGCACGCTCTTGGCGCGAGGATTCCTGTCTGCTTCGTCGCTGTCGGCCTGTTCCGCACCGCGGATGATTTCGGCCAACCATGGTTGGAGCTCCTCGGGAACGACCGGCATATCCGGCGGCGCCGAGGTGGTGGTCGCCGTACGGAAGATCTTCTTCACGATCGTGTCCTCGAGCGACTGGTACGACTCGATGACCGCCACTCCCCCGAGGTGCAGGGCCTTCAATGCTTCGGGCAGCGCGGTCCGCAGCACACCGAGTTCGTCGTTGACCTCGATGCGCAGGGCTTGGAACGTCCGCTTCGCAGGGTGGGACTTCTTCTTCGTCGGGGGCAGCACTCGTCCCAGCATCGCGGCCAGCTGCTCGGAGGTCTCCCACGGCGTCTGGTCGCGGTCAGCGACGATGATCTTCGCGATCCGGCCCGCCATCTTCTCTTCGCCGTACTCACGGAGGATGCGGCGAAGTTCGGTTTCGGAGTAGGTGGCCAGCACCTCGGCGGCGGTCAGGGCCTGGGTTCGATCCATCCTCATGTCCAAAGGAGCAGGACGAGAGTAGGAGAACCCTCGCTCTTCCTCGTCGAGCTGCAGGGACGATACCCCGAGGTCGAGGAGGATCGCGCTGATCCGATCCACACCGAGGTCGTCGAGGATCTCGGGGATCTCGTCATCGACTGCGTGGACGATGTCGGTACGGCCAGAGAAGGGCGCCAGTCGTTTCGTGGCGATGTCGATGGCTTGGGTGTCGCGGTCGACTCCGATGAGATGGACGTCGGGGAAGGCTGTGAGGACGGCTTCCGAGTGCCCTCCCATTCCCAAGGTGCCGTCCACGACGATCGGGGTGCAACCTTCTTCTCTGGCTGCTTGGACTCCGACCCCGATGAGCTCGACCACGCGCTCCAGGAGCACCGGTACGTGCTGATCATTCATGGGTGAGTCCTTTGTGGGGTGGTGGGTAGTGGGGGTGAACTGCTGGAGCCAGAACCTTGTCCGCCGCTGCCCTGGCACCGGGGAAGTGTGTCAGGACTGCCGAGCTTCGGAAACGGGGAAGTTCCCCGAAACTCGAACACGGCGGGCAAGGATCAAACCCGAGCAGAATCAGATCACTCCGGGAATCACCTCGTTCTCACGTTCAGCGAATGCCTGCTGCGCGCCGACCAGGTAGTTGTCCCATGTCGGTGAATCCCAGATCTCGACTCGGTTGCCCATGCCGATCACTGCGACTTCCCGATCAAGTGATGCGTACTGCCGCAATATGTTCGGGACCGTGATGCGTCCCTGTTTGTCCGGCTGATCCGCAAAGGCCGCCGACAGGAACACACGCTGGTAATCGCGAGCTTCCTTATTCGTCTTCGGTGCGTTCTGGATTCGCTCGTGCTCGGCTTCGAACTCCGTGGTGGGGAACAGGGTGAGGCAGTTCTCCTGTCCACGGGTCAATACGAGACCGGGCGAAAGCTCCTCCCGGAACTTTGCGGGCAGGATGAGCCGACCTTTGTCGTCGAGCTTCTGCAAATGAGTGCCCAAGAACATGTCGTCTCACCCCTTTCGAAACCCAATTGGCTCCGATAGCAACCACAGTACTCCACTCCCCTCCACCTATTCTAGTATTTCTTTCACTCGAGCTCCTGTGGACCCATAAAACCCCAGGTCAGACAGGTGGAGGAAAGTGGGGAAAATTTGCGACCGGCGAGTCGGAAACGGTGCTCAATGCCTCAATTCAGCTGCTCCCCGCGCCTCGACGGCCGCTCTGCGGGAAGGCGTTCAAGAGTCTGGAACCCCGACTTTCCGCGGAAGACCGAGGATCGGGAACCGCGTGGGGAGGAAAGTGGGGGACTCGGGTGGAGCGAAGTGGGGAGCGATGTGGGGAGAAAAGTGGGGAGGAAAGTGGGGAG